>DAONFJ010000008.1:0-69018 GCA_035403545.1 Spirochaetota bacterium | reverse complement strand
TAGTCAATGCCCGTAAGGATGTATTAACAATCGTTGCTATTGCAGAGAACAAAGCATTGAGAGAAGGCGTAGACAAGGCTCTGGAGAAAGATGCTGCGTCACTGGAAGGTGCAGCAAATGAGATTTCTGAACTTGTACAGAAAAGTGACGGAGTTGAAGACGGAGATATATCACATGTAAATCTGTATCAGGGAAGTGAAACAGATAATCTAACAAATCAGTATGCCGCATGTTATGACGAGAATGGTAATCAGACTTATCTCAACACTCAAGGTACAGATATATCCCAGGGTGGAGATATAATGAATTCTTTATTCACCGAAGCCCAGAGAAAAGATAATACAACAAATGGTTTAGAGCTCAGCGATACACAGCAGAGGGACCTTGCTTATTCAAGAGGAAACCAGGCAGAGAACTTGTGGAACAGATTTTCAGAAACAGCGAATACAACTCCGAATTATATTGGCGTAGCCAGCTGGAATACATCCAATGCAGGTTCTTCGACTTTGATTAATGGCACAGAAAAGGCGAACAATCTTATTACTGGTGCAGGTAGTGCGGTTGTACCGAGGTTAGTGGAATCGTTTAAAGGTGAGGGTTCACCTTATTGGTTAGTTGAAGAAGGTGATAAAAATCTTAAAAATATTAGAGATAAAATTAATCAGCAATATAATATGGATGTAACATTAGAGGATATAAAAAATGCTAATCCAGACATTGAGAATTTAGATAAAATACATCTTAATGACAAGATTGATTTGTCTTTTTTAAAAGTTGAAAAGGGTTACACAATTGCTGGCGTAGAAACTGATTACGGAATAAAAACACCGATATTCGGTATTAGTGAAGCAAATGGTTATGTTGAAATAACTGAACATAAAGATATATTAAATGAAAATTCTGGTCGTTTTACCCATATCATAACAGACGAAATTATACCATATAAAGGTACATCAGAAGGTCTTGGGGCGTCTATTACAGGTGGGCCTCAGGGATATGTTGGTTTTGGGGGTGATTTTTTAGATTTTAATGATGCTAAAGAAACATTTTTTAAATATAAATCAGCTGTGGATGTTTCATGTATTATTAAATTTTCAAAAAGTGGTACTTCAGAAGAATCCGGTGCATCATGGTATACAGGCGGTGTTGGTGTATCTCTAGGTAAGGGTGACGTCGGTAGAAATTCAACTCAACAAAAAGAAACTAATATATGGAATTTTGAAAATAAAAAAACGGAAGAAAAGTTTTTAATTAAAAGTGGTGATAGACTTAACGATTCAGGTATATACGAAATTACAAAATAAAAATTAGGTGAAGTTATTAAATGAAATTTATTTTAAAAATGAAGCACTGGCAATTGTTTCTTTTGTTATTTATTCTTCCGACAATAATGGGTTTATTAGAGTTTGGTTTTATATATAGAACGTTTATATTTGTTGTTGGTTTTATGCTCTGGCTAGTGGTGACAGGTTTTTTACTTTTTGATGAGATTAAATTGAATGCAACTCGTAATAAGTTAATAATAAGTTTTCTGTCTATTATTGGTTTAAGTAACTATTTTTTGAACTATATTTTAAAAGATTATAAAGTTATTATTAATAATAACTATAAAATATTTTTTGATTTTTATAATTATTTAGCGTTAGCCATATTTTTTGTTATGATAATAATTATTGCAAACGCATTAGCAACTGTGGAATTAAAACGAAACGTTAAATTTAACGATTATAAAAAAGAAATAATTTTACTTTGGTTATTTCCTGTCGGTGTCTGGATTATACAACCAAGAATAAATTCAATATTTAAAAGTTCTAGTACAGTATAAAAGTACTCCATATCGAATAATTGCGTAGCTATACGAAGTTTGCCGGAGGCAAATTTGCGGCGAACGTTCAGGAGCCCGTATTGCGGTAATTATGCGATGTAGAGATGAGTTTGTGCTTACTTCAAATTTATGCGGTCAGTGAGTTGGCGTTTTTTACCGCTGATGGGTGGGGTTATTTGTAGACGTCTCCTCTGAAGTCGATTGTGTCGATATACACGACGCAGTCTGGATAATCAAGGTAAAAGATGATACGAATTTTCCCTTTACGGATTCGATGGTAGCCTTCCCAGACTCCTTGAAGCTTTTTAAGGTTGATACTGACTTTTTCTCCTTTGAGTTTCAGGAGAAATTTTTTGATTTCATTGATTAGTATCTCTTCGATGTCCTGGTGTTTATCAAGAAATTTCTGGGAGTCTTTAGAATACTCTATAGACCAGCTCATATATCCAGCGTAACCCTGCGAACGGCTTTGCGTTTTTTCGGTTTCCCGTAAAGTTTGACGATGTCAGTCATTTCTTCAGGCGAAACACTAGAAGTCTTTTTAAGGAACAAGTCTATTTTTTCCTCGTGAATGACGTCCTTCACCGCTTTTTTAATCATAATATAAAGCTCGTCTTTGGTAACTGATACTTGCATTTACATAACCCCTGTTGAAATGATATACTTAATTTTCCGCTTGGCGATCATGGCGTCAAGAATGATTTTAATGGCCCGCTGTCGTCGGCCTGCATTTTTTCAGACTGATTAAGTAACTCTCTATATTACATTATAATTATAATATAGAATTTTTCAAGTATTAATAATTTATGTTTCCATTTATATCCCGTCTTCATGGTGTTTAATGTTCGTATTTCTGAATGTATCGTCGCGGGGTATTTATAGTTTCGATTTCCTTTTCCGTAATCATTTAACTCACCTTAACTTTTTTAAAATGGATTTCCGGCTTTGCTCCGAAAACTTTTCCAATTTTACGCAGAGATGCAAGAGATAAGTTTTCGTAACTACCAGACTCAATTCTGGCAATCGCAGATTGAGACGTTCCCGCTTTTTCAGCTAATTCTTTTTGAGTCATATTCGCTGCTATTCTCATTTTTATAATTTCTTTAGCGATTAGGAATTCCTCTTCAAGAGCATCATACTCTTTCTTAAATTCTTTATCCTTTAACCGCTCTTTAAGTAATATATCTGAATTTGTTGTTTTAATTTTTTTCATCTTCCTGCTCCTTAAATTCTTTCATTATTCTAACTGCTTTATCGATTTGATTAACATCTGTTTTATTATCTTTTTTCATATAACCAGAAGTTATTATATATTTTTTCTTTCCAGAAAAAATAAAACAACCTGCAAGTATCAGTTCCTAACTTTGCTCTCAATTCATGCAGATCTCCCACGGAGTTTAATTTCTTTGAATGAGGTTCCGAAAGTAAATAACCAAATTCTTTTAATAAATCAATAGCTCTTCTGGCCTTCGCTTCCATTTTATGAGGCAAAGATTCAAGGAATTCGTCTGCTTCTTCTGTTAATTCTACTTGGTATTTTATATATCTCAAAAATGAGATATTCAGTCAAGTAAAGATTAAATTTTAAACAATGAATATAAGGTTGGTTAAAGTCCGTATTTCTGAATGTACCGTCGGACGGTCTCCGGGCTGGTGCGGAGTTTCTTCGCGATTTCGTCGATGGTTAAATCTTTTTTAATAATCTCCGCAAGTTCTTTACGCTGCCACTAACAAGGCAAAACTAGACAGAAGCGTTCCGATTAAGGAACGCCAATTTTCCGGTAATGCCGGTATAAAACCTGATAGAAAAAATCAGGATACCGGCATGGCGGCTTTTGGATACTTTGTGCCGTTACAAAGTATCGAAGAAAAGATATTATAATCTGATATACTTTATTTTAGTCACAATGTTCAAAAAATGTTGACGGTGGATAGCCGCCTTAGTTATTTGGAATAAAATATAAAAATAATAAATGAATATGGCGCTCTTAATGCAAATTTATTAGGAGTTAGTAATGAGATTCAAAAATGTTAAAAATTATTTTAGTGCAGCATTGATATCCGGTATTATTTTGCCGCTTTTCACTATTACTGCCTGTGGCGGCGGTGGGGGCGGTGATGATACTCCCTCTTATACTAAGGTTACTAAGTCTGATACATATGTCGGAGTAGATAAAGTATTCAAGGTCGAGACTTCAGGAGATACAGAAATCACTTATAGTATAGATCTGGGATATAATACCGGGACTGTATACTATATATTTACAAATACAAATCTTTCAGCAGATACAACCTCTCCCTCGTATCTGGCAGATTTTATCGATCAGAATGATGAGGATTTTCCAATCGATAAACCTTTATTTTCAGAAAGCACACCATCTGGAACATTAAGCAAGTCTCTTCAGAGAGGTAAACCGGAAATAACTGAATTTAACAGTAATCCATGGAAGCATACAGGTCTTGGAAATGGCTTTGAGAGGAGAAGATCATATACAATAGATAACAATGCAAAAGATCCTTTAAGAGCTTACACGGCAAATACCAGTACTAATACTTTTATGAATACATCGACGTCGGATACAATCCAGGCTACATGCCGGGCGGTTGTCACTGATGGCACGAAAACATTGAACATATGGGTAGCCGATAATTGCTGGATTACCGGAGGTACAAAGACTAACAAAGTTGATACTACGATGGTAAACACCATGGCGGCGAAATTTCTTGCTTCAGGCACAGGGAATGATGTCTATGACTGGGTGACAAATATTTATGGCGCGGAGTGGGGAACACATACTTATACAGATTTAATTTCTCCTGCCACTACAGATAATAATATACACATTCTCCTTTATGATATTGATAATGATAATAGTACAACCGGTGGTGTTCTTGGATTCTTCTGGTCAAAGGATAATTTTAAATCTTCAGAAGTATCCTACTCTAATGAGAAGATAATGTTTTATATGGATGCGGTTATGTTCGCAACAACACCCGGGACCTGGGCTATTACAGATCCTATGCCTGCAGAGATAATCTCCACACTTGCTCATGAATTTCAGCATATGATACATTTTTATCAGAAAAATGTATCACATGCTGTAGCCGATACAGATACATGGGTAAATGAAATGTGCTCTCTGGTAACAGAAGATCTTGTTGCCGATAAACTGCAGGTTAATGGTCCGAGAGGTGTTGCTTACGGGACACCTGGTACGGGCTCAACTAATAATACAGATGGCAGGCTTCCGTTATTTAATTATTGGGATGATGCCCCGCTTACAGCATGGCTTTCAGGAAATGACGCTATTATAAGCTACTCGGTATCTTATGCTTTTGGTGCATACCTTGCCAGAAATTATAGCGGGGCTCTGTTGTTTAGAGATATTGTTCAGGGCGTTTCCGGAAAGAGTGTATATGGCGATTACCGGGATGTAGTTGAAGCAGTTAATGCGAATAACGGGAGTGATCCTGATGTTACAATGGGTGATCTTATGAGAAACTGGGGCGCTGCTGTCGTTCTTTCGGGGAGCATAGGAGCGGGCAGATATAAATATAATAATGGCAATTCCTATATGACCAGCACTATAAATTCAATTATATATAATCTTGGCTCAATAAGTATGTTTAATTATAAATACCAATATGATACAAGTTCATGGCTATATGAACCCTGGTGTTATTCCGCCACGGGCCTTAATAGTTATTATCTGGGTACAATGAACCGGGGATCGAACATATATGTTAAAGAGCCGACTGGAAGCGGAATTAAAAAAAGAACATTCCGTATGAAGGATGGAGTAAAACTAACTGTGGTAGTCAAATAATTATGAAAAGAATAATACCGCTACTGGCATTTGTTGTATTGGTATCGTGCATGGGGGAGATGACGGGAGTGATTTCTGTAAAAGGGAATGAGCCTCATACATATACTGCATTCACTACAGAGAATGGTGAACTATACAAAGTAGATGGACCTTTATCAAAGGAACTGCGAGAAAAATATCAGGGGACAAGAGTAAAGATTAAAGCGAAACTGATTAAGAAAAAAGAGAAGCCTGGTTTTGGCCCCGGTGTTATTGAAGTCAGTGAATTAGTAGAAGTATATAAATATTAACTCTATATACTTCTACTAATTAAACAGCTTATTCTTATCCCTGATTTATTATTAATTTTTATAACTGCACTTGTAATACAAGGTTTAATAAACTTATAGAAGCATAAGACTGAAAAAAGATACAGTCCGGGAAAGCAACAGCGCCCCGGAAATCTTCCCGGGGCGCTGTTAAATGTTGGAGGTTTGATTATATTACGCCGGTTAGAGGCTTTCAGACTTTAAATAATTCCATATAATTTCTCAATGTCTCCGCGCGTGAACTTATCTCTCCGGCACTGGCGGCGATTTCTTCAGCCGCGGCTGCAGTGGCCTGTGTAATCTGATTAATCTGTTCAACGGTTTTAGCCATCTCCTGGTTTGTCATCATCTGTTCGTTAGTCGATACAGAAATACTTTCAGACATTTCTGTAACTTTTTTAGTATGTTCAAGCACCTCTCTGGTTGAAATAGCCTGTCCCTCGGCAGAACCTGTAATCCGGCTGACTATATCCTCGGTCTGGGCTATATAGCCGATGATGCTTTTTAATGCTTCACCCGTGGCGTCGACGAATTCTCTTCCCCTGGCGACTTCCTTAAGCCCGACGTTGACAAATTCCGTGATAATTTTGGTACTCGATGCAGTCTGGTCTGCAAGTTTTGATATCTCCTCTGCAACTACCGCGAAACCTTTTCCGTGGTCACCGGCCCTGGCAGCTTCTATCGACGCGTTTAACGCAAGAAGGTTAACCTTGTCAGACAGGTCGCTTATAAAGCTTACCGTCTCGGCAATTTTCTGTGTGCTTTCATTTATGCTGTTCATCCCTTCTATTGTATTCTGCATAAGGGTCTGCCCTGTACTTGCCTGGTAGGTAGTATTTTTGGCAGCTTCAAGAGCTTTGCCCGCATATTCGGTTACAGTTTCATTATCAGTTTTAAGCTTTTCCATAGCCCGGTAGCTTTCATCAGCAGTCTTAGCCTGCTCTCCTGCATTGGTGTTGATCATTTCTATTGATCCGGAGATTTCCTCCAGTGATGCCGATGCCTCTTCAACGGCCGCGGCCTGGGTCTGGGCGGATTCGGACATTCTGGAACTGGTCTCTGCGAGCTGCTCTGCCGAATTGGAGAGCTGCTGTGCTGAATTGAATACCTCGGAAATCATTTTTCCCAGGTTTTCACTTGCCTGGTTAAGTTTTCCCGACAGTGAGCCTGTTTCATCTCCATTTAATGTATGCTTTTCATCTATTCTTGCTGTGAGGTCTCCGGCAGAGAGTTTGTCTGCAAATTCTGCTATATCATTGATTGGGGCAAGAATTGTCGTAGAGAGATAAATTATCATTACACCGATAAGCAGTGCAATAAAAAAAGATATCAGCGTGATAGGTATAAGCATGGATGTAACAGGCGAAAAAAATTCACTTTCATCAACGACTATCGCAATATGCCAGCCGTTTACCGCGACACGGGATGAAAATGCAATTTTTTTTACTCCCTGAAAAGTGTATTTATGAATTCCGGATTCAGATGAAAGGACTTTTTCCCCCAGAGCTTTCATGTTCTCATCCTGTGACTGCAGAATGCTCTCTTTCAGAATTTTGGTTTTGTCCGGGTATACTATATACTGGCCGTCTTTTGCAAGGCACACGCCGTAACCGCTGTTTCCGAGTTTGAGTTTGTTGACCACGTCCTGGACATAGTTAAGAAGAATTCCGGCTCCGACTAAACCCTGGGGTTTGCCATTGCCGTCAAGTATTGGTGCAACCATAAAAACAGTCGGGAGCCCGGTTGTTCTGGATATCAGTGGAGGAGTGATTTGTGCAGGCCCGCCCGACATTATAGACTCGTAATAATCTCTCCCTTTGAGGCTTCCCTTAAACATGGAGATAACCCCGTTAGTATTCTTAACTGTATGATATTCATAATTTGAATTTGCGGCATAAATATCGGCAAATTCTTCGGGATATTTTTTTGTAAGATAAAGAAACCTGTCTATATTCATCTTGTCCGCAGACGCAAAATCTCTATTTATATTCTTTGCAGCCGGCGTGCTGGCAATACTTTCGACTTCAAGAAGCCGTCCTTTCAGCCATGTATTTATATTCGTTGATGATTCGACGATTGTCTTTAGCACCTGATTGCTGTACTCGTCTTTAATAAAGCTGCTGGTGTATCTGTATGCTATGAACGTAACAAAGGCGATACCAAGTATTACCAGCGGGAGGAGTTTTGTTATAAGTTTTATTTTTATCGATTTGTTCCCTTTCATTTGTTCACTCCTGTATAAATTATTAATTGTATACCTAGCGGTTCCCGAAATGACTAGTTCATGGCTATCGCGAACAAGTGAAACAATCTGCTCCATTAAAACTTACTCAACAAAACAGAATTAATATCTGCAGCAATACAGCCAGACAATTTTATCCCTTACGGAGACAGCATACTTTTTTGAATCATAAGCTAATTCATTTTTACCGGAGAAGCTTTTAGAAAATATCATCCTGCTTCATCCGAAAATTTACCTGTTATCAGCTTACGCGTAATAAGAATAAATTTTATTATGTAACAATATACTCAATATTCCGAAAGAGTGTTAAATAAAATTAAAAAATACTAAATTATTTACTTTATTCCCCTGTAAAAATCTCTGGCTTCGGGAGTAAGGAAACATGCTGATGAAATTACAAAAAGCAGAATACTTCCGCCTTTAATGATGAAAGGCATTAATGATGTGAATACACCCGTCTGAACAAGGTAGTTTAACTCAACTCCAATCATTACAGCCATGAACGTATCATATACAACTGTTAAAATGCGTCCCCAGTTTTTAAGGGATAATACTGCAAAACATATTAACATTCCCATTGTAATATGAACCAATGAGACCTGCCCTGTATATGCCGAGTGGGAAACTAAAAAAAAGATCCACGCAAATATTACAAGCGATAAGCCGGACCTTATGCGTTTAGGAAGTTCTCTAAAGTTTAATTTTTTTTCCCTCATCTTTTGTACTCCTGAATCAGTATTTTTTGATGAATTTCCATTTGAGATTTTATATTAAAGCAGTTTTATTTTGTTGTGCGGCTCCCGCCGGTTTGCGCCTGATGGGAACCACACAGCAGGAGGATTTTATCATTGTTAAATTGAATAAGTTTATTTTTTTATCACATATCTTTCTTTTATGAAGAATGCGAAACCTTCAGCAAGATCCTGGTCTATGTCAAACCTGAGTTTTCCTTTAATAACATCGTTCAGTTCTTCAATGCCTGCTATTCTTATTCCGTTAAATTCTTTAATTGAAGCTTTGGATTCATCAGGCAGTACAATGACTGGTCTGGGCATAATTTCGTCACCGTTGAATCCTTTTTTTGTAATCAGATTGACCAGGTGTGAAAGCCTCCACAATGTGCCTGTGAGAGTTTCAAGGCTTTTATCTCCGGCAAAGAGGGTATTGCCAGTAATACTCAGCTTGCCCTTTTCTCTTACTTTACCTATAATAAAAACACCATTTTTTGAAACAACAAGATGCTCAACATGAAATAGTTCAAAGCTGAAATCGTTAAGAACAAAATAGGAATCATCAAGTTCTTTGAGCTTATCAATTATTTTAATTTCCTGCTCCATTAAAATATCAAACTCTTTCCTGTTGAAAATCTTCTTCCATCCAAGAGGATTTAATTTGTAGAGAACCAGACCCATGATGCCTGAAATAACAAGAACAATAGTAAGCACAGCTGAAAGATCGGCTTTAATGTCATCAGAAAAAAACAGCATTATGCCTATTAATGCAATACCGGAAATCAGTGTAAATCCCATCTGGCCGAATAATGTTTTTTCAAGTTTGTCCTTCGGATGCCCTTCAACGTATGCCATTTTATTGCCCCTTGTTTTTTTAGTAACTTTTAAATCTCTCCATGCAGGTACTTATTAGAATGGTACCTGCACGGGAGACAGTTCATCTGGTAAGGGTGTTATCTTTGAGTATTAGCATTCATATGTTCTTCAACTATTTTTGCAATTACTTCAGGTGAATCAAGAGGAAATACAGCTTCTTCAGGTGTATAAGACATTTTCCACTTACTTCCCGCATACTGCATAACTACAAGTAGAATTGCTGCTGCAAGTCCCCATGCTGCTCCTCTTGTTGCAAGGATCGCGCCGGCAACACCTGCTATCCCAAGGTCATTGAAGCCTCTGGATTTCATTACACCGACACGTACGCTTACATAACCCTGAATCATCATTGTAGAAGCAAGCCCTACTCCGAGTATAGGTTTAACTGATGCAACAATAGGGGCAATGAAATATCCTGTCCATGTTCCCCATCTGAAGGAACCTGCACCTGAGTTGATAGATTCCATTGCAGCAGGGCCGTTTTTGTAACGGTCAGATACAACAACCTGCATTGCCGCCCATAGAGGGCCGCACATAGAAACGTCAGGACCGAATATACTCATGAAAATATTTCTTCCACCGAAAATGATGTGTGATCTGTTCGGATTATAGTCAACATCTTCATCAGGTCTGTATTTCTGCGCATCTTCAAGGAGTGCCTGAGTCTGGAGAACGTCACCAAATATTACTATGTATGCGCTTAATACCATCGGAATGGAACTTAAAAACATTTTAACGCTCGGAAATGGTATGTTTCCAAGTATTGTGAAATCACGCCATAGAGTAGTAAAGTCAGGTCTTGAAAATATTGTAACTCCTGCATAATCCGGCCATGAAAGTTCACCAACGAGCGGGCCGACGAATATTGCAAGAAGAAGAGCCGGCATCATACCGAGATTTCCAAGGTAATATGCCCATTTGTGCTTTTTCTTGAAAATTTTAAAGCTTTCAGAAAAGAGAAGATAAAACGCTAAACCGACACATATTGTAATTGTCCATGGATTTGCGTCGAAACTTTTAAGTCCTTTTCCTGGTGTAAAAATCATAATTATCGCGGCAAAACCTGCGCCGAGAAGAACAGCTGACTGCACTGCGTTCGGTATGAGCCCGATAAATTTTTTGGCTACTCCTGTAACTCCAAGGAGTACACAGAAAATACCAAACATCAACTGAAAAGCAATAAGAGCCTGCATCCGCTCTGCACCTGGTGCGAAAGTTTCGCAATAGGCAACAAGAAGCGGAATAGCAGGTGTAACCCATCCGGGGACTACCGGATCGCCGAATGTTACATGAGCCAGATACAGTGTACCGTTAAGTATAACGATCGCAAGTGCGACTTCGAATGACATCCCCAGTTTACCGGTTAGAATCGGTATAATGGAGAGACATACAGTACACATAAGAAGGCCCTGCAGGTAATCTGCAATCTCAAACCTGTAGTGAATAAATGGAAGCCTGAGTGTTAATGGACCCATTGGGATGCCTGGCTGAATTTTGCCGTACTCCCTGATTCTTCTGATTCCCATACTATACTCCTTTTATTAATATAATATATTATTAAACTTTTAAAACTTGCAATTTTTTTTACAGTAAGCCCTGCTTTACAGTCAGTAATGGTTCCAGCCGCGCTCCGCGCGGCGGGAATATATATTAACCGCCAGCATGTGAATAGCTATATGGCCTTCCTGTAAATTTCAAAGAAACTCTTTGCCAGCTCTTCCCTGAAATCGGGATGAGCTATCTTTATTAATGCTTTACCGCGTTCTACCACGGATTTTCCCCTCAGGTCGGCAATACCGTATTCTGTAACTATATAATGGGTATCAGTCCTGGGAGTTGTCACTGAAGCACCTTCATCTATATGAGGTACTATCCGGGAAAGTTTTCCTCCTGACGCAGTTGAACTGAATGCCAGGATTGATCTTCCGCCGTTTGACCATGCGGCTCCTCTTACGAAGTCAAGCTGTCCGCCTGTACCGCTGTACTGTTTGTAGCCGATAGTATCTGAAACAACCTGTCCGGTAAAATCGACCTGAAGTGCGGAATTCACTGAAACCATATTGTCATTCCTCGCAACTATCGCCGGATTGTTTACGTAATTCACAGGAAACATTTCGACTAACGGATTATTGTTTACGAATTTATAAAGCTTTTCTGTTCCCATAAGAAATGTTACAACTATCCTTCCATGGTGAAAATTTTTCTTTGAACAGTTGATTATCCCTTTTTCCACCAGGTTGACAACTCCGTCAGAAATCATTTCGCTGTGTATACCGAGATCCTTCTTGTCTGTAAGAAAATTAAGGATGGCATCAGGTACCGCTCCGATACCGAGCTGCAGGCAGTCGCCGTCCCTGATAAGTTCAGCTATATTGCGGCCGATTTTTTCATCATTAGCTGAAAGTTCCGGAGAGTTGAGCACTGCCGGTTTTGAATCAGTTTCAACTATGCAGTCGATTTCAGATATATGTATAACGGATTCCCCGAATGTTCTCGGCATATGGGGTGTGACTTCAGCTATTACAAGTTTTGCGCTTTCAGCCGCAGGTTTTGTATAGTCGACAGAGACACCGTAAGAACAGTATCCATGTTCATCCGGCTGAGAAAGCATCATCAGCATTACATCTACAGGAAGAATCTTCTCCGTGAATAATGAAGGTATTTTGCTGAAATGACATGGTGTAAATAATGCACGCCCTTCATGTATCGCTTTTCTTGTGGGCCCGCCTGCGAACAGGGCATTGTGTGTAAAATTCCCGGCATATTCCGGATTGCAGTATTCCCCTTTTCCCATGGCAACCATGTGTACGATCTCAACATTTTTATATGAGGAGGCGTTTCTTACCATTGCATCAACCAGCGCCTTAGGTTCTCCCGCAGCATGGCCGAATACAACTCTATCCCCTGACTTTATCTTTTTAACAGCTTCATCTGCTGTAACTACTCTGCTTTTATAAATATCTTTCCAGTCCATTAACTTCCTCCTGTATCCCGGACCCGGGTGCTTATTAAATTTTACCGTCCCGCAGTCCCTTTTACTTCAATTATGAAAGAATCGGCATCTGAATCACTGTTAATAATTTTTGCTTTTTCCATGCTGAATCCGCTTATTTCAGCGCATGCCGCGCTGCATCCCATGAAAACCAGTATAATATCAGCTTCCGGATCATCATAAGAAACAAATTCCGCTTTCTCCCTTAACTCATCTTTGATTCTTCGCGAGGCTGCAATCCTGTCAAATAACGGGTTGCAGCCTCCGCAGAATTTAATGCCTATCTTCAATGATTCTTTACTCAACAATTCCGCTTAATTTTTTTGCTGTTTTCATCTTCTCGGCCATGTTCACCTGGCGTGCGATCATAATTCTCTGCGCCTGCGGTGATCCTGCACCGTGCATAGACTCTGTAAGGTAACCAACTGCTGCAGAACCAAGTGTGATATTTTCAATAAGCCTGAGTATTCTCATTCTGTTTTCAGTTGTCACGTCTGCTCTTCCTCTGAAATACTTTTTAACATACTGTCCTATTTCAGGTGAATTCAGGTCATCTTCAGACGGCATGGTTACCATGAGTCCGCCGGCGATATCCTGTGCAAGTCTTGCTATCTCATATGGATATCTGGTTACGTTCTGCTTGCATACATTGGCAAGGAGTATGTTTACAAGATATGTGCCTGAAGGCTGTTTGCTTCCCTCGCCCGCGCATGCAAGTGATCCGCAGAAGAGTGTTTCATTCAGATGGTTCATTTCAATAATTTTGTCTTTAACATGAGACGCTTTCTCTGCGCCGTTATAATTTGCCGCAACCTGTGTCGCGCCGATAAGTACGTCGCCGACTCCTACTTTACAGGCATAGCTCTGTCTGTGATATGATGCGAAGTTTTCAACAAGTTCTCCCGCGAAATCGTACTCTTTGTACATGAAGACTCTGTCCCATGGTACAAAAACTTTATCGAAAACAACAAGAGCTTCATGTCCGCCGAAAATCTGGTTTCCTCTGTCGATTGTTCCCTTCTCAAGCTTACGTGTATCACATGACTGACGGCCGTATATGTAGGTTATGCCTTCTGCGTCTGATGGAAGCGCGAATGAAATAGCGTAGTCCTTGTCTTCCTCTTTCATAGCCTGTGTCGGCATTACAATAATTTCATGTGAGTTTACAGCTCCGGTCTGGTGAGCTTTAGCTCCGGTTACAACTATACCGTCAGCTTTTTCTTCTACAACATGGAGGAACATATCAGGGTCTGCCTGCTGGTTTGGCGCGAGGTTCCTGTCACCTTTAGGGTCTGTCATTGCTCCGTCGCATACAAGGTCTTCTTCCTGAACAAAAGAAAGATATTTCAGAAAACGTTTGTTGTATTCAGTTCCATATTTTTTATCAATATTGAAAGTTGTAATTGATAAAGCGTTCATTGCGTCCATGCCGACACATCTCTGAAAGCAACATCCAGTCTGAGATCCGAGAAGCCTTTCCATCTTTGTTTTCTTTACAAGGTCAGCAGCACTCTGGTGAATATTGGTAAATCTGTTTATCTTCTTGCCTGATATGTGAGAGGTTGCTGTAAGCAAATCCTCATATTCCGGCAGTTGTGCCAGCTCATAAGTCAGTTTAACGGCATTCATGGAAGGGCGGATGATCGGGTCATCAACGACATTCTCAACTTTTTTTCCAAAGAGATAAACTTTGAGTTTAAGCTTTCTCAAACTATCTTCGTATTCTTTTCCTGTTTTCATTTATAATTCCTCCGAATTTTTTAATCAAATTTTTAAAGTTGCATACATCTCTATAACGCAAGTTGCGTGCCAGTTGTTTGTTGTTTATGAAGTAAAAAAATTCAGTATCTGGAAACTACTGAATTAATCTCTGTGTTCCAATTTTTTTTATTAAAAAATGGGCAGAATTTAAGATTTGTTTATTGTAAAAGGCTTAATAGCGCTAAAAAATAGTTTTAATATTCATTATTGCCGTATAAAGAGTTAATAATATTATAAATGCTGAATAAAGAAACGTTTACGGATTGATTTTTTTTAAGATTAAAAAAAATTATTACAGGATTTTCATTTTTTCCGGGTTAAGAGGAGATGGGTTTTGTTTCAGTTATGAAACAGGAGGTTATAATACTAAAAGAATCAGCATATCTGTATTGATTGATCAATCTGTTTTGTTTAGTATCAGTTTGATTTGAAATTGCTGCTTATCAGCATTAAAAATAATTCTTTGCGGTTTAATTGAGGTTTCTTCCCGAATAGTAAAACAGTTAATCAGAATGTGGCTAGTTTTTTTTGTTTCTGTTTCAATATTGAAACAGAATTTCAATATTGAAACAGTGTTTCAATATTGAAACAGAAAAAGAGGTTAATTTTTAACTTTTATAGGGGTAAACATCAGAATTTACAGATCCGGGCTCTGACCCCGCAGTATGGATCTGCATTTAAGCAATGTTTTACTATTATAAAATAATCAATGACGTTTAGTTATTCCGTATTTGGCCGCTTTTCTAACGATTGAAGATGCACTGATCTTCAGATGCTGCGCCATTTGTCTTGTTGTTGAATACTGCTGATATGCTTTTTCTATAAGCTGCTTCTCGACAATTTCAAGAGCTTCAATTACCGGCATTAAAGTATTCACCACTATGCCTTTATCGGGTTCCTGGCATTTAAGCTCTGAGCATATAGTTGAGGGGAGATCCTTTATAGTTATAATATCATCAGGGCACATAACGACAAGCCTTTCCACAAGGTTTCTCAGTTCCCTTATATTTCCCGGCCAGGAATACTCTTCGAATTTATCCACGAGGTCCGGTGAGAGCCTTTTCTTCATACTAAAACTGTCATTAAATATCTTGAGAAAAAATGAAGTAAGGAACTGAATATCCTCCCGTCTCTCCCTTAGGGGCGGTATAAACAGAGGAACAACATTAAGCCTGTAGTACAGATCTTCACGGAATTTTTTCTCTTTGACCATATCCAGGAGGTCCCTGTTTGTCGCGGCAATAATCCTTACATCAATGCTTCTGAACTTCTGCCCGCCAACCCGGTTAAGCTCTTTGTGCTGAAGTACCCTGAGGAGTTTTGCCTGCAGATCGTAAGGAAGCTCTCCTATTTCATCGAGAAACAGGCTGCCTTTGTCTGCCATTTCAAAATATCCCGGTTTGCCCCCTTTCTTGGCGCCGGTAAAAGCACCCTCTTCATAACCGAAAAGTTCAGATTCTATAAGGTTAGGAGGGATTGCCCCGCAGTTTACTTTAATGAATGGTTTTTCGGATCTTGTACTGTATTTGTGAATTATTCCGGCTACAAGATCCTTTCCGGTTCCTGATTCACCGGTTACCATTATTGTTGAGTCAACTTTTGCCAGGCGGATTGCTGTATCTACAATATTGTTCATTTTTTCCGAGCTTATTATCATACCTTCAATGTTTTTAACATCCCTTATTCTGAGATAGTTAAGCTCTTTTCTGAACTCCTCGGTCATTTTTTCAGTGTCCTGCAGCTTGTTCTCCAGGTTGTACAGCTCGGTAATATCCCTGACACTGGAAACTACCCTGAAAATTTTTCCGTTTTCATCATACACCGGCACGCCTGAAGCAAGGAGAGACTTCCCTGTACTTGTCTTCTGTACCAGGTTTACCGGTTCATTTCTTTCAAGCACCAGCAGTGTAGTTGACTGGGAAAATGTGCCGTCAGCCACAAGGTCTCTCATGTTGCGGCCGTAAAATCCGGATGTATCAAGTCCGGTAATCTCCTGATATGCCTTGTTTATTCTTAAAACATTCGCATTGCCGTCACATACAAAAATCCCGTCAGACGATGATTCAATTATTGCCTGAAGATCGCGGTTCAATTCCCTGGCTGATCCGAGTTCAAGTACAATATTCGCCAGATCCTGTATGTCCTGAAAGACCGCCACTGCACCGATAATTTTTCCCTCGAACCAGATGGGATAGCTCCTGTTTATATATGCCCTTTCATTCAGGGTAACCTTTATTACAGGAGGAACCTCGCCGCTTTTCATAACAGCTCCGAGTTCTACTATAGGGAGCAGTTCATGTATTTTTAAACCTGAAAGTTCATTAACATCTCTGCCGAATGTTTCGGCGGCTGATTTATTTACCAGGGTAATCCTTTCATCTGTATCAATTGCTATGATGAGATTTCGCGATGAATTTATAATTGCGTCAGTAATGTTGCGGGTCATTTTATACCAGTCGTGAAATGTTCTCACGAAGTCCGGTATTGCTACTATTCCGACCGCCATCCCGTTTTCGACAACGGGAAGGTAACCATGTTTGAAATAAAACCTGTCTTCAACGTCATCATCCGGGTGTCCTGCTATAACATTTTTTGTCATAAGCTCGTCCAGCGGAGTTTCCATGCTCATACCGTTTTTAATCGCTTTGAAAACATGCGATTTTGTAAAGAGCCCTATAAGCGCTCCATCCTTATCCACTACAGGTGAGGCATCAATTTTAAGGTCGTGGAAAACCGATGATGCCTCTTTAATAGTATCCTTCGGATTGAAAAAATGAATTCTGCTGCTTACGAGAAAATCCCTTACCCTCATTCAAGACCTGCCTGGTGACGATGTGCCTTCTGATGATAAAATATATTCTGCTCATTGATTGTGTCAAGACTGATTAACAAGTGTGATATATAAATATTCACCTGATTATCTGACACAAACCTGAGTAGAAATTCCTTTTAAAGTGAGCTCCCCGAAAAAGAGGATTTTTTTGTAACCGATACTTATTTCCTCCGCGCATTTATCGTTGATGGTCGTATCAATCCATACGGAAATTCCATCACATTCATGTTCTGCGTATAATTTTTCTATTGCTCCAACTGGTTTACCCATGCAGACTGCAGGGATACGGCTTGTTACCTGCCGTGCAGGGCCTCAGCCTCCGCCCGAATGGCAGGATTGTATAAGGATTCTGACATTTCCCCCTTTCTTCAGAATGTACTCTCTTGCTGCGTCATCAATGTTTATTCTCATTCTATATCCTCTCAGTTTCAATCATTAACATCTAATCTTTAGTAATGCACGCTTTATACCATTAATAATATAATCAGTAATTTATTTTCAATGCTGTTCCTTAACATATATTTTAGTGCAAAATAAACGATTATGTAATTCGGGTTGTTTTAAAAATATATGTTAAATAAAAATTTCAGTATTTCTTTGAAAGAATATGAATGGTATAATTTATTAAATTTTTGAGCCAGTTTTCTGTTTATTAATTCCCGCATAATTAATTGTCTACGGTAGTTTTCTTAAGCCGGGCGATCTCTAAATTTTAGAGGAGGCTGCTTTGTCGCCGGTTACATATAATAATAGTAGAGGTATCAGGTTCATGTTGCTGATTTAATTCAGTATTCAAAACCGGATTTTATTCTCCAACTGTTTTAGTATTGACAAATGAGCGCTCACTCGTATATTCTGAATATTAAATTATGAATATTTAATTAAAAATTCCAAATTTAAATATTCTTTTTTTATAAAATTAAAGTGCGCTCATATTTGCAACATTTTTGTATAATTCCGGTTTCGTATCAGGAAGTAAGCACTGCAGAATTTCTCAGGAAAGTCCACTCCTGGATATCAGCTTATAGTATTCTGCCCGTGTCAGAGTTGAATTTATCTACTGTAAGGTTAATCGATGACTGATGACAAAAAGAAAAAGTTACTCCTCGTTGAAGATGAAATGATCACCTCTCTTGCCCAGTGTGCCATGCTCAAAAGAAACGGTTACGATGTTATTGCCGCCTCAACAGGTGAGGAAGCCGTACAGCTTGTAAGCAGTAACCATGATATTGACCTGGTTCTTACTGATATTAATCTTGGCGATGGTATCGACGGAACGGAAACTGCCAGAATAATTCTCGCGGATAGAGACATCCCGGTTATTTTTTTAACATCACATTCTGAAAAAGATATAGTTGAGAATGTCAGGTCAATTACAAGATACGGGTATGTTTTAAAAAACTCGGGGGATTTTGTCCTTCTCTCTTCCATTGAAATGGCACTCGAACTTCAGCGTGCGAATAATATAATCGCTGAAAGAGAAAAGAGATATCAGGCCCTTGTTGAAAATGTAAAAGATATTATTTTTGAAATTAACAGTAATGGTGAGGTTTTGTATGTAAGCCCTGCAGTCGAAAAAGTGGCAGGATACAAACAGGATGACGTTAAGAGTAAAAATTTTATTGAGTTCGCATATAATGATGATCGTGAAAATGCAGTAAATGTTTTTACTGATATAAAAAACGGTATTGATGTCGGGTTGACTGATTTCCGCGCTGTCACATCTTCGGGGAGAGTCATATGGGTCAGGGTTAATATCAATCCGGACATAAGAGATGGTGTATTCCACGGTGCTACGGGAATAATTTCAGATATTACAAACCGAAAAAATGCTGAAGATATAATGAACCGGGCGCTTGACCGGTATGAACTGCAGCAGAATGCTATATCTGAAGTATCCGCTTCGCATTTTCTTGTTTCAGGGAACATCCCGCAGCTTGCTCCGGTAATAACAGAAAAAGCTGCTGAAGCATCAGGGGCGGCGAGAGTCGGTATCTGGCTTTTCGATGAGACTGGTGATAACCTCAGGTGTGTTGATCTGTATGAATTATCCGCGGGAAAGCATTCATCCGGGCAGGTAATTGTAAGAGCTGTTTATGAAAAGAATTTTAAAGCTTTTTCTTCATCAAGATATATAACTAATGAAGATTTTTTTGATGATCCCGAAAGTAACGTATATATTGAAAATTATTTTAATCCGCTGAATATAACTTCAATGCTTATGCCTGCTGTGAGGATAGCAGGCCGGAATGCCGGAATTTTATCTTTCGGGCACGTGGATAAAACCCATAAATGGATGCCGGATGAAATAACTTTTGCGTGCCAGATGGCTGATCAGCTTTCTATTGCTGTACTGTATAACGAGCAGATAAGATCAGAAAATATTCTCATTGAAAAAGATGATGCTATAAAAAGTATTTTCAGGGCAGCGCCTGTCGGCATAGGCCTTGTTAGAAACCGGGTGATACTTGAAGCGAATGATACTTTATGCAAAATGACAGGTTATTCAAAAGAGGAAATTTTAAATCAAAGCTCAAGAAAGTTTTATCCATCAGATGAACTCTATGAGTATGACGAAGAGGCAAGATATAATCAGATAGTGGAGAAGGGAACCGGTACTGTTGAAACAGTGTGGCAGTGTAAAGACGGAAGAAATATTAACATAATTTTAAGTTCAACTCCTGTTAACATCAATGATCCTGCGAAGGGTGTCACATTCACTGCGCTCGATATTACAGAGAGAAAACTGTTTGAAGATGACATGAAACAGTATAACTGCGAACTTGAAAGTATAAATGAGGAGTTTCAATCTACACTTGAAGAGCTGGAGACTGCAAATGAAGAGCTGATCACTACTAATGTCGCATTGATATCGAGCGAGGAGCGCTACAGGTCTATTGTTGAAAATACTCACGGCGGAATAATGATTATCGATAACAAATCGGTCATTTCATTTGTCAATGAAGGAGTATGTGAAGTATTCGGTTATAGTTCAGGAGAGATGACCGGCCGTAAGTTTTATGAATTTATAAATAAAGAAGAGAGGGAAGCTGTAACAGAAAGATACTACTCCCGCCAGAAAGGTGATGATGTAGTATCAGGTTATGAGCTGGCTATTATACGAAAGGATGGAGCCCAGAAAATTTGTGAAGTGAGAATTTCAATTTATGCGGATGCGCATAAAAAAGTTTTTACTGTAGTGCATCTCCTGGATATAACTGACCGGAAGGAGGCCGAGGAGGTGCTCCGCGAGAGCGAAGAGCGTTTCAGGAAAATGTTCTATGAGCATAACGCAGTCATGATGCTCATAGATCCTGCTGACGGGATGATCGTTGATGTCAATAATTCAGCAGTTGATTTCTACGGCTACACGCGTGACGAACTGATAAGTATGAAGATAACAGAAATTAATATGCTTACCCCCGAACAGATTAAAAATGACCTCAACCTGGTATTTACCAATAAAAAGAATCACTTTATTTTTCCCCACAAGCTTTCAAACGGCGACATCCATACGGTAGAGGTATTTTCCGCCGGTATTGCAATCAAAACCAAGAAAGTGCTTTTTTCTATTATACATGATATTACGGAAAGAAAAATTCTTGAAGACAAACTCCATGAGAGCGAATCGATTTTCAGAAATCTTACAGAATCATCACCTGCCGCAATTATGATACACCAGGGAAACCGCTGGGTATACACTAATCATTCGGGTGAAGAAATATTCGGTTATACCAGAGATGAGTTATATCGGATGAATTACTGGGATTTCGTTGTGCCTGAATCCAGGGCTATTGTCCGGGAAAGAGCCGAGTTGCGCCAGGCCTCAAAGAATTTTCCACTGCCGTATGAATTTAAAATTATATCAAAGCAGGGCAGTGAAAAATGGGTATCACTAAAAGGGGGTTCCATCCAGTACAAGGGAGAGCCCGCAGGAATTGTTTCAGTGATGGAAATAACCGCACGCAAAAGAGCGGAAGAGGAATTGGTCAAAACTATCAGGCAGCTTGAAGACTCGGTAAAGAGGGCCAATTCACTTGCGCTTCAGGCCGAGTCTGCCAATATGGCAAAAAGCCAGTTTCTTGCGAATATGAGCCATGAGATCAGGACTCCGATAAATGGTGTGATCGGAATGCTGAGCCTTCTTCTTGATACGGAGCTTGAACCGATGCAGAGAAAATATGCTGAAATTGCAGGCTCGAGCAGTGATACCCTTCTAACTATAATTAATGAAATTCTTGATCTGTCAAAAATTGAATCTGAAAAATTTCAGCTTGAAAGCTATGATTTTAACCTGAAAAATATTATTGATGGTATTATTGAATTGCTTTCACTTAAAGCAGAAAGAAAAAGTATTAAACTTTCAGCAGAGATCGGCGCGGATGTACCTCTTTTACTGAAAGGTGACTCCGGCCGTCTAAGGCAGATTGTTACAAATCTTACCCATAACGCGGTTAAGTTTACCGAGCAGGGAAGTGTTTCAATCCGCATTTCTATTGTGAATGAATCAGATTCCGAAGCGGTTCTTCTGTTTAAGATTCAGGATACCGGCATCGGTATTCATGAAGAGAAGATAAAGGAACTCTTTATGCCATTTACCCAGGTTGACAGCGCCATGACGCGGAGGTACGGCGGAACCGGCCTTGGCCTTGCAATTTCAAAAAAACTTTCCGAAATTATGGGCGGTAGTATTGAGCTTGAGAGTACTCCGGGAATCGGATCGGTATTCTATTTTACAGTGCCGGTTGAAAAGCAGAAGGAAACTGTAAAAAGAAAACGAAGAACCGCGCGTGTAGCTGAAGCGGATTTTAACCGTAATTCAATACGGATACTTCTGGTTGAGGATAATGAAACAAACCGCCATGTAGCAACTGCAATTTTAAGCAAACTCGGATATAAATCAGATTATGCCGTTAACGGATATGATTGTATTGAAGCATTGAAAAAAAATGATTATCACCTGGTGCTGATGGACTGCCAGATGCCTGATATGGATGGATATGAAGCGGCAAAATATATCAGGAGTGGTGACTCCGGAGTGCTTAATCCTGATGTGACAATAATTGCGCTTACTGCTCATGCTATGGAAGGAGACAGGGAAAAATGCGTTGAAGCGGGGATGAATGATTACCTTTCCAAACCGGTTAAGCGCAGGGATATTGATGACATGATCAGAAAGTGGCTTGTAGATATTAAAAGTGAATTATAACCCGCAGTGACGGGCCGCTGCTTGTCACTGCGGTGATATGTTTTTAATTTAAAGTTTGACTAAATACCGATTTTTGCTTAGATTAATTCTTTAGCGCATACTTCCAGATTTATTCCCGGAGTAACGAGAGATGGAAATCGAAAGGAGTAAAAAACTTCTTCTTGTGGAGGATGAGGCTGTTATCGCCTTGGTAACAGCCAGAATGCTGAGAAGAAGCGGATATGATGTTATAACGGTGAACAACGGCAGAAATGCTGTTGAAGCTGCTATGGCTGATACTTCGATTGATCTTATTCTCATGGATATAGATTTAGGCCCCGGTATAAACGGCCCTGAAACGGCACGCCAGATTCTTCAGGAGAAGAACCTTCCTATTGTTTTTCTTACCTCTCACTCGGAACAGAAAATTGTGGAAATGGTAAGAGAGATTACCCGCTACGGGTATGTCATAAAAAATTCAGGTGATTTTGTCCTGCTCTCTTCAATAGAGATGGCGTTTGAACTTTTCGCGTCTCATGAAAAATTAAAAAAATCGGCGGATGTTCTTCGAAAGAGCGAGGAGATGGTAAAATCCAAACTTGACAGCATTCTTTCCCCCGACGGGGATACAGGATTGCTTGAACTCGCGGATATAGTGGATATACGGATGCTTCAGTCTATCATGGATGATTTTTATTCTCTGACTGCCATCACTATTTCGATAGTTGACATTAACGGTAAAGTTCTTGTCACATCCGGCTGGCAGGATATATGTACAAAATTTCACCGGATAAATCCGGACACATGCCGTAATTGCGTAGAGAGCGATACTGTCCTTTCAAACGGGACAGCAGACGGAACTTATAAGCTGTATAAATGCAAAAATAACATGCGGGATATGGCAACACCGATTGAAGTAGGCGGAAAACATGTTGGTAACCTTTTTGTGGGGCAGTTTTTTTTTGATGACGATGTTATAGATTACGATTTGTTCCGTTCGCAGGCGCACAGGTACGGTTTTGATGAGGAGGAGTATATCGACGCCCTGAACCGTGTCCCAAGGTGTGGCCGGGATACGATCTTCACAGCAATGACCTTCAATATAAAACTTGCAAATATCATTTCCAGACTGAGCTACAGCAATATTAAACTCGCCAGGACATTGTCGGAACGCGACCGTTATTCCTCTCTTCACAGGGAGAGCGAGGAGAGGCTTAGTGATGTTACGGATTACATGGTCGATCTTGTGGCGCGTATTGATTCTGAAGGTTTTTTCAAATATGTATCGCCCTCATATGAAAGAGTCCTGGGGTACAGGCCGGAGGAACTCGTCGGGACATGGGCCCCGGAACTTGCCCATCCGTCAACCAGGGACGAAGATATTAAAGGTATCCTGCGCATTTGTTCTGCCGGTGAAGGTTACGTCGAATTCAGGCAAAGGAAAAAGGATGGTTCGTACCGGTGGTTCGAAGCTACCGGACGGAATATTTATGATGAGGCCGGAATCCGTACAGGATCAGTTCTTGGAGCAAGGGATATTACCGGAAAAAAAATCACCGAGAAACAGCTGTTAAAAAAAGATAAGAAATACAAAGAGCTGTTTGAAGGAATGAAAAACGGATTCGCTCTGCATGAGATTGTTGCTGATGAACGGGGAAATCCCGTTGATTACATTTTTCTTGAGGTTAATCCTGCTTTTGAACAGTATACCGGTTTAAAGGCTGCTGCTATAACAGGGCGGAAAGTTTCCGAGATTATGCCGGATATTGAACCTTACCGGATCCCGGAATACGGCCGGGTGGCGTTTACAGGCGTGCAGATTTCTGTTGAAAACTATTCGCGCGGACTGAACAAGTGGTTTAAGGTCACAGCGTATTCTACTATGAAGGGTTTTTTCGCGACGATATTAGAGGATATTACAGACCGTAAAAAAGCGGAAGAGCTTCTAAAGGAGAGGGATGAGAGATATAATCGCCTCTTTGATTCAGTAGTGGGTTATGTGTACACAGTTTATATAGACAAAAAAAATCCGGTGAAGACTGTCCATGGACCGGGATGCGAGGCAATTACCGGATACACTCCGGAAGATTTTACATCTGACCCCGAACTATGGTATAAGGTAATATATCCAGATGACAGAGGGCGTGTAATTCTGTTCGCGTCGGATATTATCAATAAGGCAATTTTTAATCCTGTTGAACACAGGATTATATGCCGCGACGGGTCTGTTTCATGGGTGAGAAATACGCCAGTGCCGCATTATGACAATGATAACAATCTCATCGAGTATGACAGCATTATCTCGGATATTACCGAACGTAAAATAGCTGAGACATCTCTGAAGGAGAGCCGGAAGATGCTGCTTAATATAATCAATTCATCTCCGGATTATATTTACGTTAAAGATACCGGTCTCAGACTTGTCATGTGCAACGAAGTTTATGCATCGGGATTAAACAGCAGGCCGGAAAACCTTATAGGGAAGACCGATATTGAATGCGGCTGGGGTGAAGAGTTTGTTAAGGGAAATATTAAAAAAGGAATCCGAGGTTTTGAATCGGATGATTTTCGGGCGCTTTCAGGCGAAAAGGTTGTTGTTGAAAATGAAACAGCCTGTATAAGAGGGGAGATCCGTTATTTTGATACTTTAAAAACTCCTATATATAAAAACGGTAAAATTACATCTCTGCTTGGAATCAGCAGGGATATAACTGAGCGCGAAACTGCTGCTCATGAGAAGAATGCAATAATGGATCTTCTGCGTATAATTAATTCAAGCGGTGATCTGCATGATCTTATGAAGATGGTTATAACTTTTCTGAAAAAATGGTCCGGATGTGAAGCTGCCGGTATACGCATGAAGGACGGCGAAGATTATCCGTATCTTGAAGCTGAAGGTTTTCCATCTGAATTTATAAAACTGGAAAATTCACTCTGCGCTTATGATATTAAGGGGCAGCTCCTCAGGGACGATATAGGTAATCCTGTTGTTGAGTGCATGTGCGGAAATATTATAAGTGCAAGGTTTGATCCTTCGAAACCATTCTTCACGGAACATGGAAGCTTCTGGTCAAACTGCACTACAGATCTGCTGAGAACGACAACAGATGAAGACAGGCGTGCGCATACAAGGAACAGATGTAACGGTATGGGCTATGAATCCGTAGCTCTTATACCTCTCAGAACAGGTGATAATACTTTCGGACTGATACAGCTGAATGATAAAAGAACAGGGATGTTTACCGGGGAACTTATAAATCTGATTGAGCACCTTGCTGACAATATAGCAATTGCTCTCTCAGAAAAAATGATAAGAAAGGAACTCGAAGCCAGTTTCGAAAAGTACAGAACGGTGGCTGATTATACTTACGACTGGGAGTTCTGGGTCGGTACTGATGGCAGAATGATTTACTGTTCACCCGCATGTGAAAGAATTACAGGTTATACAAATACTGAATTTATGAATGATCCGCTCCTGCTCGGCAGAATTGTTTTTAAGGAGGATTCGGAAAGTCCATGTCTTAGCTGGAGTGAAGTTGAGGAGATTCCACAGGCAAATGAAATTGAATTCAGAATAACAAGGAAAGACGGAAGTGTAAAGTGGATCAATCATGCGTGCCGTGCAGTTTATGATAAGGATGGAATTTTTGCAGGGAGAAGGGGAATCAACCGGGATGTTACTGAGAGCAGAGAGTCTTTTGAAAAGATAAATTCCCTTCTTAAGGAGAAGGAGATGCTTCTTAGCGAGGTGCATCACAGAATAAAGAATAACATGAATACAATTTCCGGGCTTCTTATGCTCCAGGCGTCATCAATAAACAATAATGCTGCGGTAACAGCACTTAACGACGCACGGAACCGTGTTCAGAGCATGATGATTATGTATGACAAACTTTACAGATCGGAAGATTACCGCAGAATGTCCGTGAAAGAGTATCTTGAAAAATTTATAGATGAGATTTTCGTTATTTTTGAGAATCATGGGCTGGTAAAGATCAGGAAGGATATTTCGGATTTTGTGCTTGATACCAAGATACTTTTCCCTCTCGGAATTATTATAAATGAGCTTATTACCAATGCTTTCAAATATGCCTTTCCTCAGGGGAGAGAAGGGGAAATTGTAATTACTGTTACTAAGGTTAATGATGAAGTAAGTATTTCTATCAAAGATGACGGAGTGGGGGTATCTGATGACGTTGTATCTTCAATGTCCGGCGGTTTCGGACTGAATCTGGTTTCTGCCCTGGCGGAGCAGATCGGGGGAGTGCTTAAAATTAAAAAAGATAACGGAACTGCAGTAGATATTATATTTACACCGGAGGAGTGAGGCATTCTTTATGTTATTAAACATATAGAGCCCATTTGCGGTAATTTCTGAATTTAAGAAAACGCGGATTTTTCTGTATTACTATGGCAAGTCTGCTTTTTTAGTAATTAACAGCAGCATCAGTCGAAGAATACGATAGAGGAAGCTTTTTGTATTTTTTTTTCAACATCATGGCGCTTTTGCCGGGCATTGACGAATTCTCTAATTACTTCTCTTGATTTAATTCTTTTTAATAATACAACATTTGTGTCGGTGTGGTAATAAATTCTTCTGGAGTCTACTCCCCCGAAATTATAATTGGTGATCGGGATTTTTTCAGTTAACAGAAAATCCACAACAAATTCAATGTTTCTCATCCCCATGCCGAATTCAGAAGAAATTGTGGAGAGTATTGATGCTCCGCCAAAAACTTTTGCGGTCAGTTTGTACCTGTTTGCACCCAGTTTCATCATCTGGTTTATAAGAAGTTCCATGGCATTTATTGCGTATCTGGAATCGCCTGAATCAATTTCTGCAGGGCTGTCTCCGGGGAGGAGTATATGGTTCATCCCCCCTATTTTATTTTCTGAGTCAAAGAGACAAACAGCCGCGCATGGTCCGAGTATTGTCGTAATAATAACAGGTGTTCTGCTGGAGTAGTAATCCCCTATATGTATGTTTACTGCTGGTTTCATTTTTTTTGCCTGAATTTAAAATACTTAAAATTCAGTTATAATACAATAAGTATATCTGACAATAATTGAGTCTACAATAATTTTTAAGTTTCCGGTCATTGATTTACCTGAATCATTTTATTTCCGCAAAATTATGTACACTGTCCATGCCCGGCAGCCTGGGGGTACAGTGTTTTGAAGAATTCAGGGACCGCCCCGAAACGTTTTTATTTGCTAATCTAATTAAAATTTATTATATTCTTACATGTATAAAATCAATTTCTGAATGGATTCCAATTAATGAATAACGACATTACTAAAACTATACTTCTTGTTGAAGATGAGGCTATAATTTCTATTATCACAGCCAGGGCATTAAAGAAATTCGGATATGATGTAATATCTGTAAATTCCGGAGAGAAAGCTGTTAAACTCGCTGTTTCTGACAACTCAATAAACCTGGCCCTTATGGATATTGATCTTGGGGAAGGTATGGATGGAACAGAGGCTGCCCGCCGGATTCTCACAGTTAGAAATATACCCATAGTTTTTCAAACTTCACATTCCGAAAGGGAAATGGTAGAGAAGGTAAAAGGTATAACCCGTTATGGATATGTCATTAAGAGCTCGGGAGATTTTGTACTGAACTCTTCCATTGAGATGGCATTTGAACTATTTGAAGCTAACAGGAATATTGAAAACACCATGCTGGCAATGAAAGAGAGTGAAGAGAAATACCGCGCTGCATTTATGACAAGCCCTGATGCAGTAAATATAAACGGCATGGACGGGATGTATGTAGACATAAACGATGGTTTTACAAAACTGACGGGCTATACAAGAGATGATGTTATAGGTGTTCTGTCATCAGAGATAGATATCTGGTCCAGGCCGGAGGACAGGGTAAAACTTATAAAAGGACTTACAGAAAGCGGGTCGGTGGAAAATCTTGAATCTTTATTCCGCTGCAAGGACGGTTCGACGAAAACTGCCTTAATGTCGGCCCGTATTATAAAACTGAAAAATGAACCGCATATCCTGTCAATTACCAGAGATATCTCTGAACGGAAAGAATTTGAGCGGAAGATAAATACCAAGAATGAGGAACTGAGCGCGCTTAACGGGGAACTCATTGCAGCCATGGAAGAGCTGGAAGCGGCCAATGAAGAGTTTGAAGCGATGAATGAAGAACTTACCGCTGCTAACCGGGATCTGCAGAGTAAGGAACAGGCTGTAAGGGATGAACAGTTTTTTACGAACAGCCTGATCGACAGCCTCCCCGGTATTTTTTACCTCTACTCTTACCCCGGGCTGCAGTTAAAACGATGGAATAAAAATCATGAGACAATTCTCGGTTTCGATCCGTCCGAGATAAAAGACCGCAGCCTGTTCGACTGGCATATACCTGAAGCGAAAGATGCGGTTGCCGGCGCTGTAAAACAGGTAATGGATAAAGGGTATGCAACGATGGAATCGCTCCTCAGGGGTAAAGACGGCGCCCTCATCCCGTTTCTTCTGACCGGAGTAAGGTTTGAGGCTGAAGGCAAATTGTATTTAATGGGTGTCGGTATAGATGTTACTGAACGCAGAAAAATTGAAGATGCCTTGTGTGAGAGTGAAGAGAGGTATAGAAACCTGGCCCGCATACTTCCGGATGGTGTTGTAATACATTCGGATGGAAAAATTGTTTATGCGAATGAGGCGGCGCATAAAATAATTCATGCTGAATATCCCGGTCAGCTGATCGGATTCAATGTAATGGATTTTGTTCATCCCGATTACCTCGAGCTGGTGTCAAAGAGAATAAATAATGGAGTCTCTAAGCAGCTGAGAGGTGAACCTGTCGAGGAAATTTTTAAAACCCTTGATGGGAATAGTATAACAGTCAGCGTTACGGCAATACCGTTTACATATTCAGGTAAACCGGCAATGCTGACTGTGTTTAATGACATTACCGAGCGGAAGTGCGATGAAGAAAAAATAAAAAACCTTCTCGAAGAGAAAGAACTTCTTCTTAAAGAGGTGCATCACCGTATCAAAAACAATATGTACACTATAAACAGCCTCCTTACACTCCAGGCTGAAACGATGAAGGACTCTTCTGCCATTGCTGCGCTTGAAGATGCCCAAAGCCGGGTGCAGAGCATGCTTGTACTCTACGATAAACTGTACCGTTCTGATGACTTCAGGGATTTATCGTTAAAAGAATATCTCCCCTCGCTTATAGATGAAATATCCGCAAATTTTATTATGATTGAGCAGGTGAAAATAGAGAAACATATTCAGGATTTCAATGTTGATGCAAAAACTTTATTTCCACTTGGAATAATAGTAAACGAAATTATAACCAATGCAATGAAGTATGCCTTTACCGGAAGGGACAGGGGATTGATAGCTGTTTTCGCATCAATGAATGATAACCATGTTGTTATAAGTATTGCGGACGACGGGAACGGCATTCCTGAAACGGTTGATATTGAACACTCAACTGGTTTTGGGCTAAGCCTTATCAGCATGCTTACACAGCAGATTGGCGGAAGTGTCCGGATTGAACGCATGAACGGAACGAAGTTTATTATTGAATTCGATGTGTGAATTTCTCCCCCGTCCTTGGGGCTTGCGGCTGATATATTTTTCAATAAAAGCATGAATTCAGTAGAAGGAATATTTTATGATAATAATTGATCTTATTTATAATCTTGCACTCCTTGCAGCTCTAAGTGTTATATCGGGATTTGTAGGTGAGCGATGGAAAAATAACTGGATTGGACCGGTTTTACAGGGGTTTCTATTCGGCAGTATTGCTGTTATAGGGATGCTGCGCCCGCTGGATATGGGACCTGGCCTTATTTTCGACGGGCGTTCTGTTGTGATCAGTTTATGCGGCCTGTTTTTCGGGCCTGTATCGGTAGCAATTACTGTAGTGATGACGGTAATCTGCAGAATTTATCAGGGAGGGATAGGTTCTGTAATGGGGGTTCTTGTCATTTTATCCTCCTCAGCTCTCGGGCTTCTATTTTATTATAGATATACACGCCGCAACGTGGAAGTATCCGCTTTTAATCTTCTGTATTTTGGAATTCTTGTCCATATTGTTATGATTCTGATGACTTTATCTCTTCCGGAAGGTGTAGCTTTTGCTGTTTTTAAAGAAATTGTTTTACCGGTAATGACTGTGTATCCCCTTGCTACAGTACTTATCGGGAAAATAATTTCTGACAATATATCCAGAGGGAGATATATTAAAGCTTTACAGAATAATGAAGCAGCATTGCGGGCCAGCGAGGGGGAATTGCGTACCCTCCTTCAGAGTATTCCTGACCTCATCTGGCTGAAAGACAAGGACGGTATCTATATGTCCTGCAACAAAATGTTCGAGAATTTTTTCGGAGCAGATGAAGCGGATATCGTGGGGAAAACAGATTATGATTTTTTAAGCCGCGAACTTGGCGATTTTTTTCGTGAAAAAGACTTTAAGGCTATTGAGGCCGGAAAGCCCACAATTAATGAAGAATGGATTACTTTTGCGAATAGCGGCTGCCGTGTTCTTCTTGAAACAATTAAAACACCAATGTTTGATGATAACGGGACATTAATAGGAGTGCTTGGTATCGGGCGCGATATTACCGAACGCAGGCAGACCGAAGATAAAGTAAAAAATCTTCTTATGGAAAAAGAACTTCTCCTTAGGGAAGTTCATCACCGGATCAAAAATAATATGAATACAATCAAGGGACTCCTGACTCTGCAGTTGTCCGCGGAGGAAAATCCGTCAGTTGCAGCTTCCCTCCGGGATGCTGAAAGCCGGGTGCAGAGCATGATTATGCTTTATGACAGGCTTTATTCCACAGAGAATTGCAGGGAATTATCCGTTAAAGATTATCTGCAGTCTCTTACAACGGAAATTATCGGAAGTTTTCCAAACATGGATATTGTAAAGATTGTAACTGAAATTGATGATTTTGTATTAAATGTAAATGTGCTCACTCCACTTGGAATAATAGTGAACGAACTTCTTACAAACATGATGAAATATGCATTCACCGGAAGAGAGAGCGGAATCTTAAATATTTCGGCTGTGATGAAAGATAGTAAAGTAAGAGTTGTCGTACAGGATAACGGAATCGGAATTCCTGATTCTGTGAGTTTTGAAAAATCAACAGGTTTCGGGCTTAATCTTGTAAGTATGCTCACTGAACAGATCGGCGGTAGCATAAGGATTGAGCGCGCAGGAGGAACAAAATTTATTCTTGAATTTGGAGTGTGACACCTTGCTCGTTGAACTTCATCAGGCCCGGTGCCAGGTTTCCAGTCTAAAGTATGAAGTTATATAATTTGTCCGCTGATTCATTTTTTTTCTGCTGAAATTTGTGTAAATCCTTCCATTTTGAACTCATAGTAAAATTTGCATATAACACGTTCGTGTTATGTCAAAATAACACGAACGTGACAAATATAAATCACATTCGTGTTATTGTCTAATTTGACATAAGAGCTATAAGTTAGAGTCAAACAATTCTATATGTGAGAAATACTATGCCAGCTATAAGCCAACAGAACAAGCAGACAGTAAAGACGGAAAATATTTCCGGCAGGCAGTATGTGACATTTTCGATAAAAGATGAATTATACGGCATTGATGTGAGAAGAGCCCGGGAGGTCATGAACCTTCCTAAAATTACTAAAGTCCCGGACACAATGCCTTTTATGAAAGGCGTAATTGACCTTAGAGGGAAAATTATTCCGCTTATTGATATGAGGATCAAGTTTAAGATCGATGAGAAAACCTACGATCAGAATACTGTTATAATTATAATTGATGTAAAAAAAGTTGTCTGCGGCATCATTGTTGATTCAGTTTCGGATGTGGTAAACATGCCGCTGAATGATGTTCAGCATACTCCGCACTTCGCGTCGGAAGTTGAAAAAGATTCTGTTTTCGGTATAGGCAAAATAGGGGACAAGCTTGTTATCGTTCTTGATGTGGACAGGCTGCTTTCTGATGAAGAATTGTTATTAATCAAGGCGGAGTAAGGTATCTGGAATGGCTTTTACTTATTTTTTCCGGGACATGCAGACGCTGGAGATGATCCGCGATTACGCAATTCCCACACTCCGGACAAAAAGGCACATAAAAGTCTGGGATGCCGGATGTGCCATGGGGCCCGAACCTTACTCTCTTGCAATTATTCTGCGGGAGAATATGGGGAATATGATATTCAGGAACGTAAAGATTTCTGCAACGGATATCGACGGCAGCAACCTCTTCCGGAAAATAATTGAAAGCGGGGAGTATCCCAGTGACCAGCTTGAAAGAATACCCAAAGATATTTTCTACAAATACTTCACGAAAGTCGACGGAACAGATAATTATAAAATTTCGGATGAGATGATAAAATCAATAAAATTTTCAAAGCACGATCTTCTCTCCCTTAAACCCGCGGACCATGACTTCGGCCTTGTTATGTGTAAAAACGTTCTTCTTCATTTTACTTATGAAGAGCGGGTTAAGGTAATAAGGATGTTTCATGAAAACCTTATTGATGGAGGTTACTTCGTATCGGAGCAGACGCAGAAGATGCCGGTTGAACTTGAGGGATTATTTGAGCAGGTAGTCCCCAATGCACAGATATTCAGAAAGGTAGCTTCCGCACCCCCGGATGGGACAAAGAGATGATGAACGGAGATTGTATTGTGAAGATATATAATCTTACAGAGAAGAGCATGATCTATACTTCAAATGTATACCTGGTTACAGGGACGTGGAACTCTATGGATGATGTCAACACTCTGGTTGATGTGGGCCGGGACCTTGCGGCTCTGGAGAAGGTATTTGAAATTTCAACCGGTGCAGGGAAAAAACCGGTCGAGAATGTGGTCCTTACACATAATCATTATGACCACACCTCGATGCTTAGAAATGTTAAGACAGTTTTTAATCCGAAAGTATACGCGTATTCAAGATCACTCGAGGGAGTGGACAGAATTCTTAAAGACGGCGAAATTATAAGAATGGGCGACAGGAACTTTGAAGTACTCCATGCGCCGGGACACAGCAGTGATTCAATTTGTTTGTACTGTCCCGAGGATGGAGTTCTTTTTTCCGGTGATACGCCGGTGATAGTAAGGTCAACAGACAGCACATATGAAGAACATTTTATTAAAGCGATGGAACGGCTCTGCAGGCGGGAAGTTAAAGCAATATACTTCGGTCATGGCGAGCCGATGCTTGATGGATGCAGCACGGCACTGAGGCGGTCGCTTGATAATATCCGGGCAGGAATGGGGCTTAACCCGGGACAGTATCACTAGTGTATTTAACGGGTCTTTGCCGCACCCGGAAATCTCAGGCCCCCGCATCCCCGGGGGGAGCAAAGGGTTCGAGGTCTAACGGAGTTTAGTAAAAATGGAACTAATAAAATTTATGCAATATAACAGTTTATGGAGGACCAAATGTTTAAGAATATGAAGCTTGGAATAAAGGTGCTGGTCGGATTTATAGTTGTAACGGTAATTACCGGGGCTATTGGAATCATTGGCACGGTAAACATCAGAAAAATTGCTGACGCAGATACCGCGCTCTTCATAAGTATGACAATACCTGTAGGACAACTTGGTGAGATCGGTATGAACTTTCACAGAATAAGAGTCAACCTGAGGGATGCAATCACTGCCGATAAGGCTGAAGAATCGATAAATTTTATTAAACGGGCAGAAGAATTATATGATAGGATCAAAGTGCTTCTTCCTGAATATGAAAAATCTCTCCTTACAGATGAAGGGCGAAAACAGTATGCAGATCTGATCAAAGCTTTTAAAAATTATGAGGTTCAGCAGAAAAAAATAACTGATTTTATCAATCTGAATAAAAAAACAGAAGCATCTGCACTTTTATATGGTGAAGGAAATACTACAGCGAGAGTGATTATTGAGGGTATAGATAGACAGTTTGAACTAAAAAATGCATTAGCAAAAAAAACATCTGAGGAAAACACGGTTTTAGCTAATTCAGCAACCGTGCTTATGTATACCTTAATTGTCATAGCTATCGCTTTTGCTTTAGTACTGACATTTATAATTATGCGCAATATCTCCGCAATAATAAAAGGTATGATGAAAGAGGTGGCAATCGTTACCCAGGCTGCCATTGACGGCAGACTGGATACACGTGCCAATACAAATGAAATTAATTTTGAATTCAGGACTATCGGCGAAGGCTTGAACAACATACTCGATGCGGTTATAGGCCCTCTTAATGTCGCCGCTGAATATGTAGATAGAATTTCAAAAGGTGATATTCCCGCTAAAATTACAGATACCTACCATGGCGATTTCAATGAGATAAAAAATAATCTGAACCAGGCTATAGATGCCGTAAGCGGATTGGTTGCTGATGCCAACATGCTTTCAAAGGCCGCAGTAGAGGGAAGGCTTGATACGCGCGCTGATGCATCAAAACACCAGGGTGACTTTGCAGCTGTTGTCAGAGGTGTTAATGATACGCTTGATGCCGTGATAGGGCCTTTGAATGTAGCAGCTGAGTATGTAGATAGAATTTCCAAAGGTGATATTCCTCCTAAAATTACAGATAACTACAACGGTGATTTTAACGAAATTAAAAATAATCTCAATGTGCTTATTGAAGCAATGAATGCAATTACCGGTGTTGCCCAGGAGATTGCAACCGGTAATCTTATGGTTACAGTTGAAGAGAGGTCTTCCCAGGATAAACTGATGCAGGCTCTCAAAAAGATGGTAGCCGATCTTACCACAATTGCGGTAGATGTTCAGTCAGCGGCGAATCAGGTTGCTACAGGAAGCGGTGAGATGAGTTCATCTGCGGAAGAGATGGCACAGAGCGCGAACGAACAGTCAGCAAGCGTTGAACAGGTTTCAAGTTCAATGGAAGAGATGAACAGCTCTGTTGTGCAGAATGCCGATAACGCTAAACAGACTGCAGCGATTTCAATAAAAGCTTCTAAAGATGCGCAGGAGGGCGGAATTGCTGTTGCAGAAACCGTAAAAGCGATGAAGAGTATCGCGGAAAAAATTGCTGTTATTGAAGATATCGCCGCACAGACAAATATGCTCGCGCTTAATGCCGCTATTGAAGCTGCCCGTGCCGGAGATCATGGTAAAGGATTTGCAGTTGTTGCCGGTGAAGTAAGAAATCTTGCCGAGAGAAGCGGTAACGCGGCTAAAGAAATTAACAATCTCTCAGTGCAGTCAGTTGAAGTCGCAGAGAGAGCCGGTAAACTGATAGAAGAAATTGTCCCGCAGATACAGAAAACAGCGGAGCTCGTTCAGGAGATAAATGCTTCAAGTTCTGAACAGGCAAACGGGATTGCACAGGTAACCCAGGCAGTTGAACAGCTTGATAAAGGCATTCAGCAGAGTGCCGCAGCGACAGAAGAGATGGCATCAACAACAGAAGAGCTTCTAAGCCAGGCAGAACAGCTCCAGCAGTCAGCATCATTCTTTAAAGTTAAAAATAATGGTGATGGGCGGAGCATGAGCTTTACGCATAAATCAGGTACTGTACGCAATGAAAGTAGAAAACCTGTTTTGAAGCATGATTATCATACTGCAGATCCTGCCGCTGTGAAGAAAAAATTCGGTAATACAGAACCTTCTGAATTAACTGCAGGCGGTGTAATGCTGGATATGAGTTCAGATGACGGATTTGAGAGATACTAGGCACTAAAAAATTTTGCAATCAGCACTTGTCGGCCCCCTCCGGGGGTGCGGGGGCTAAAAGGAGGTAGAATAAACAGATGCCTGGTAAAATAAACATAAGCGAAGAGACATCAATTTCCGGAACCGGTGTTGTGAACATGAGTGACAGTGAATTTTCACTATTCAGTACACTTATCTATAACCGTCTGGGAATTAAAATGCCTCCGACAAAAAAACTTATGCTTATTTCAAGGCTGACAAAGCGTCTTAAAGTTCTCGGGCTCAGATCGTACAAAGAATACTACGATTTTCTCTGTACCGAAAAGGGAAAATTAGAAGAGTTCAGCAAAATGATTGATGCAGTAACAACAAATAAAACTGACTTTTTCCGCGAGCCGGATCATTTTGATATTCTCGTAAAAAAGGTATTACCGGATCTTGCCGCATTGGAAAATTTTAATGAGAGAAAAATGGTTAATATATGGAGTGCAGGATGTTCAACCGGCGAGGAGGCTTATACTCTTACTATGGTAATGTCGGAATATTTTTCCGGTATGAAAAATAATGGTAAATACAGAATCCTCGCCACTGACATCTCTCCAAAAGTTCTGCAGACCGGTTATGACGCAATTTACCCGGAGAGCGTAATACAGCCGATCCCGGTCTCAATGAGGCATAAATATCTTATGCGGGGAACGGGCGAGAAGAAAGGACTGTTCAGAATCGTTCCTCCGCTCAGGGAGAGAGTGACTTTTAAACAGCTGAACCTGATGGATACTAAGTTTAATGTTGATACGGATATGGATATTATATTCTGCCGCAATGTTATTATTTATTTTGATAAGGAAACACAAAAGGAATTATTTAAAAAGTTTTATAAACATCTGGTACCCGGGGGATATCTTTTCATCGGGAGTTCTGAAACTCTTTATGGTGTTAATAGCGATTTTATCCCCGCGGGCCCGACAGTATACAGGAAACCGAAGGAGTGAGATCCCCCGCACCCCCGGAGGGAGCTGGAGTGAGATGTGTGCGTTGGTAGACGATGTCTTAATTTGGTAACATTTGTTTTAACAGGGTGAATTTAATGCAGAAAAAAATCAAAGTGCTTGTGGTTGACGATTCAGCTGTTGTCCGCCAGGTGATGAGAGAGATTCTTGAATCAGATCCCGCGATCGAAGTACTTGATACGGCGGGAGATCCGTTCATAGCCGCTGAGAAAATCAGGAAAGAACTTCCCGATGTAATTATACTTGATGTTGAGATGCCGCGCATGGACGGAATAACTTTTCTCCGGAAAATCATGACTCAACATCCTCTCCCTGTAGTTATGTGTTCGAGTCTTACTGAAGCCGGGGCTGAAACTACCCTCCGCGCGCTTGAGTACGGGGCTGTTGATATTATTACCAAACCCAAAATTGGTATCCAGCAGTTTATTGAAGAATCGCAGATTAGAATATGTGATACAGTAAAAGCAGCGGCACAGGTCAAAGTAATAAGCATTTCAATGAAAAACAGGATTAAACCATCCGCGAAGTTAAGCGCCGATGCTGTAATTCCGCGCCCGACCGGCAAAGCGATGCTGCGCACTACAGAGAAAATAGTAGCGGTCGGAGCTTCAACCGGCGGGACCGAAGCCTTGAGAATATTTCTGGAAGCGATACCCCGGGATTGCCCTGGAATTGTAATTGTCCAGCATATGCCTGAAAATTTTACGAAAGCATTCGCAGCCCGCCTTAACGGATTATGTGATATAGAAGTCAAAGAGGCGGAGGACAATGATACTATTCTCCGCGGCAGGGCCCTTATCGCTCCAGGCAATAAACATCTTCTTATTAAACGAAGCGGGGCAAGATATTATGTTGAAGTAAAAGATGGCCCGCTCGTTTCACGGCACCGTCCATCGGTGGACGTGCTCTTCAGGTCGGCTGCGCAGTTTTCCGGTGCTAATACAGTCGGTGTTATGATGACCGGTATGGGTGATGACGGTGCGCGCGGGATGCTTGAGATGAAACAGGCGGGAGCATATAATATAGCGCAGGACGAAAAATCATGTGTAGTTTTCGGAATGCCCAATGAAGCGATAAAACTTGGAGCGGTTGATAAGATTCTTCCACTCAATGCAATTGCAGGTGCTGTACTCCGGGAGTGTGTAAACTAGGCTCTACACCCGAGGATGGAGCAAAAGCAGATAAGATTTTATAGAAGATGTATAAGTATGATGTTGAAATTAATCTTTGCCCCCTCCGGGGTGCGGGGTCGGTAGAAATCGGGGCACGATAAGTATAAGTAAATGGAAGGTGAAGCAATGGAAGAAATAATTAGAACCGATGAAGATTATGTTTTAAACATTGATCCGGAAAGTGAAATGACTGTATCTGCAGACGGTGATTTGGTGCTCTACCTGACTTTTCTGCTCGGGAAAGATCTTTTCGGAATACAGGTGAGTGAAATACGTGAAGTAATTGAATATAAACAGGTTTTTAAATTACCGCGGGTCCCGGAATTTTTAAAAGGAGTAATAAATCTGAGAGGCGAGGTTGTGCCGATTATCGATCTTCATTCCAGGTTCTATAATACATCATTCAAGGTAACCTCCACTACATCAATTGTTGTGGTGGAGGTTGACGATGATAATCATAAGACTCCAATTGGTGTTATCATCGATTCAGTAAAAGCTGTAACAGAACTTTATGAAAGTAATATTGAAGCTGTACCTGAAATCGGAAGCAGAATAAGACCTGACTTTGTCGAAGGTATAGGAAAACTTGACGATCAGTTTGTTATACTTCTCAGGGTGCAGAACATATTAAACATAGAAGAATTATCTAATATTGATGGGAATTTCCAATGACCCGCAGAGAGCATGATTATCCGCGTTTTTTGAGAAGTTATATTAATAATAAAGATACTATTTGAACCGGGAGAAAAAAATGTCAAAAAAAATAATGGTTATTGATGATTCAAATGCGGTACGGCAGTCCCTGCTTTTTACGCTGAAGAGTGCCGGCTACGAAGTGGTTGAAGCAGCTAACGGTGTGGATGCGCTTAATCTGATGAGAGAGCACATCATAGGCCTTTTTATATCTGACGTCAATATGCCTGAAATGGATGGAATTACTCTGCTTAAAAAAATAAAAGAAGACAGGAATTATAAACACACACCGGTAATAATGCTGACAACCGAAGCAGGCGGCGATATGATAAACGAGGGAAAAGAGGCTGGAGCCAGGGCCTGGATGATAAAACCATTTCAGCCTGAGCAGCTTATTAACGCTGTAAAAAAACTTTTTACAGTATAGACAGGATGATAAAAGAGAAGGTGTGCTATGAGACTTAAGATAATCAGAAAAAAAACAGATAATGAAGATCTTCATTTAAAATTAACTGGAGAGATGACCGTATACTCCGCTGTGAAACTGAAAGATATTCTGCTGAATGAACTTAAATTCTGCCCGGGATTGACGCTGGATCTTGCTGATGTAGATGAAGCTGATACTGCGGGATTTCAGCTCCTTCTCTTTCTAAAGCGTGAAGCGGATCTGCATGATAAAAGTTTCAGGGTAACTGAAATGAACAGCAGGTTAAATAAAATGTTCACTTTTTATAAAGAGAAAATATAACATGGAGGGGCGGCATGGCAGATATAAATAACGAAAAGAATTTTAAAAATGTCTATTTTACCGAGAGCAGGGAACTTCTTGACTCAATGGAGATGTCACTTCTTGCGCTGGAAAAAGAGAGTACAAATGAAGATTCGATTAACTCCATTTTCAGGACTGCCCATACAATTAAGGGAAATTCCGGGATGTTCGGATTCGGACGGATCGGCGAATTCGCGCATGTCCTGGAAAATCTTCTTGTGTGCACGCGAAACAAAACAGTAATAATAACCCCTGAATTAATCGGCCTTCTACTTGAATGCCATGATTTTATACAGATACTCCTTGACCATTATGAAAGTAAAGAGGAACTCCCGCTTGACGATGAGAGCGAATCCCTGTTCGCAGTACTTAAAGAACGTCTGAATAATTTTATTCCGGATGCTGAAAAAACCGAAAAGTTAAAAGAGAAGGAACTTGAGACTGTTATTGAACTGGAATCATCATGCGCAGATCCGGATGAGATGCTGGTATGCAACGATTGCTGGCATATATCTCTGAGGTTCGGAAGAAATGTTTTTAAAGACGGACTTGATCCATATTCATTTATCAGTTATCTGGGCGAGAAAGGTGAAATACAGAACATTAAAACTGTTTATGAAGACATGCCTTACGGCAGTGAGATGAAAGCAGATCTCTGTTATCTCGGATTTGAAATGGATTTCAGAAGCAGCATAAACAAGAAAGAGATTGAGGATGTTTTTGATTTCGTTATGAACGATTGCAATATAAGGATACTCCCTCCGAAATCCAGTATAGCAGAATATGTTAAACTTATAGAAGAACTGCCCGAGACACCTATGAAGATCGGGGATATGCTTCGCGAGATAGGATCATTGACTGATACTGAACTCGAAATAGCTCTTGAGCTGCAGGCGGAACTTTCCGCAGAAAAAAAGAAACCGCCGGAAGACCTTCTTGTGGGTAAGATACTTGTTGAAGAGAAGATGATACAGAAACACATTCTGGATGCGGCCCTGAGCAAACAGGAAAATGTAAAGAAGAGAGAGGCGAGCGACCGTAAACTCATAAGAATAGATGCGGAGAAACTTGATCATCTTATAAATCTTATCGGTGAACTTGTAATAACAGGTTCAAACGTAAAACAGATCTCCGAATCAGACGACAAGCTGGGAATAGCGAAAGCTGTTACTGATATGTCAAAACTCATAGAAGAGATAAGAGACAGTACAATGGGGATACGGATGGTTCCTATCGGTGAGACTTTCAGCAGATTTGAAAGAGTAGTCCGTGACCTCAGCAGGGAAAAAGGGAAGAGTGTTGAACTGAAGATAATCGGCGGTGAAACAGAACTCGACAAGACCCTTATAGATAAACTGTCCGATCCATTAATACATCTTATCCGTAACTCGGTAGATCATGGAATCGGTACCCCGGCCGAGAGAGAGAAGGCCGGTAAACCGGCCGCAGGTATCCTCACATTGAATGCTTATCATGAAACCGGAAGTATCGTGATTGAAGTATCCGATGACGGCGACGGCCTGAACAGGGAAAGTATTCTTAATAAGGCTGTAGAACAGGGGTTTGCTAAACCGGATCAGGCATATACGGATGATGAATTATATAAATTCATCTTTCAGCCGGGATTTTCCACGGCGAAAGAAGTGTCGAACATCTCGGGACGCGGTGTAGGAATGGATGTTGTAAAGAAAAATATTGAATCTCTCCGAGGTAATGTTTTTCTTGAAAGCGAAAAGGGGCTTGGTACAACGGTACGGATACATCTCCCGCTGACTCTGGCTATAATTGACGGATTCATGGTAAGGATTGCCGATTCATATTATGTACTCGCCCTTGACATGGTTACGGAATGCACTGAGATACGTAAAGAAGAACTTGATTCTAAAGAAGGCGGAAATTATATTAATCTGCGAGGAGAAGTTCTCCCTTTTATGAAGATGCGGGAATTCTTTAGAGAATCAGGCGAAGAGCCGGAAAAACCGAAAGTTGTAGTAGTCGAATATTCAAGAAAAAAAATCGGACTTGTTGTTGATGATCTCATCGGAGAGTTTCAGACAGTAATCAAACCTATGGGTAAAATATTCAGTAAGCTTCAATGGCTAAGCGGTTCAACTATCCTTGGTACCGGCGAAGTTGCGTATATACTTGACGTGCCGAAATTAATTAAAAATGCGCATGAACTTGAATAGTAATCCGCGAAGGTCCTCCCCGGGCCAGCGGCAGGAAAAAAAATGGTAAATAGTAAAAATAAAAAGCTGCTGATTGTTGAAGATGAGATAATTATTGCACTGACGGAATCAGCAATGCTGAGAAAGAACGGATATGAAGTCCAGGCTGTTTCCAGTGGAGAACGGGCCCTGGAAGCTGTAAAAGACAATGCAGATATTGACCTGGTACTGATAGATCTTAATCTTGGATCCGGAATGAATGGCGCAGAGGCTTCCCGCAGAATTCTGGAGATAAGGGATCTTCCTGTTATATTTCTTACTTCTCATACCGGTAAAGAAATTGTTGATCAGGTAAAATCCATCACAAGATACGGTTATGTGACAAAAGGCTCAGGAGAATATATTCTTATATCATCGATTGAAATGGCTCTTGAACTTTTTCAGTCCAGAAAAAAAATTGAAGCCAGCGAAGCAAATTTTCACCAGCTTACTGAAAGTATAAATGAATTATTCTGGCTTCGAGACATAAGTAATGGTGCAATGTTATATATAAGCCCTGCTTACGAAAAAATCTGGGGACGCACCTGTAAGAGTTTTTATGACAATCCCTGGTCTTTCAGTGAAATCATTCACCCTGATGACAGGGAAAGGATTCTGAAAATTCATCGTGAAATGAGGGCAGACTGTCTTCCTTCAGCGTATGAGTACCGTATAGTAAGAGATGATAAAGATATACGGTGGATCAGGGCAAGAAGCCATCCTGTTTTTGATCAGAATGGAAAAATTTTCCGTTTTGCCGGAATTGCCGAAGATATAACAGAACGTAAACATGCCGAAGATGAACTGCAGAAAAAAAATCTTGAGCTTTCCGCATTAAACGAAGAACTTCACGCGACGCTGGAGCAGCTTGAAGCGGCAAATGAAGAACTTATTTCTACAAATAATTCTCTCTGCGAGAGTGAGGAAAAATTCCGTACCCTCACGGAATCGTCACCCGTAGCAATTATGATTCACCATGGACATCATTGGGTGTATACAAATCCTGTAGGAGTTGAAATATCCGGCTATTCGGAAGATGAGCTTTATAAAATGAATTTCTGGGATTTTGTAGATATTGAATACCAGCCCGTTGTCAGGAAAAGGGCATTGATGCGGCAGCTTTCAGAAAATTACAATATGTCATACGAATTTTCCATAACAGCAAAAAATGGTATTAAAAAATGGGTTTCGCTGAAAGGAAATACAGTTATATACAACGGAAAAGCTTCAGGAATGGTTTCTATTATCGATATTACCGCCAGAAAGGTAGCAGAGAATGAACTGATTGAGACAAATCAACAGCTTGAAGCTGCGCTTGAACGGGCTCACGATTTTGCTATAGCTGCTGAAGCGGCAAATATTGCAAAGAGCCAGTTCCTGGCTAATATGAGTCATGAAATCAGAACTCCGATGAACGGGATAATCGGAATATTAAGCCTGCTTCTTGAAACTCCGCTTAACGATGAACAGAAAAAATTTATTGAGATTATGCGGATCAGCGGTGATAATCTTCTTGCGATAATCAACCAGATTCTTGACCTTTCAAAAATAGAATCTCAGAAATTTGAACTTGACCGTCACAACTTCAACCTTCAGACGGCCATGTACGACATTGTTGAAATGCTTGCTGTTAAAGCTATAGAGAAAAATCTTGAATTTAATTTCAGTATTGATGATGCAGTACCATGTTCGCTCTGCGGAGATTCCGGCAGACTCAGGCAGGTCGTAACAAATTTATCGCACAATGCCATTAAATTTACCGATAAAGGTAGAATTGATGTTAACATTCGGCTTGCAGATGAAGATGAAACCACAGTTAAACTCAAATTTGAAATTAGCGATACGGGAACAGGAATTCCCGGGGAACATATTAAAGATCTTTTTATTCCATTTAAACAGATTGACGGAGGATTAACCAGAAAATACGGCGGTACAGGCCTCGGGCTTGCGATATCAAAAAAGATAGTTGAGCTAATGGGCGGTGAAATCGGCGTAGTGAGCGGTGAAAATAAAGGATCATTGTTCTGGTTCACCATTATTCTGCAGAAGCAGCTTGAAAAATATCAGCGGCATCTCAATGAACCGGGCCTGGTAAATAATAACGCGCAACGGGAATCGGCATCTATACTTCTTGTTGAAGACAATAAAACAAACCAGTTTGTAGCCAATGCAATGCTGAGAAAGCTAGGATATGAAACTGATATCGCTTCGAATGGAATTGAATGCATTGAAGCGCTTAAACGGAAGAACTATAGTGCAGTTTTTATGGACTGCCAGATGCCGTCTATGGATGGATTCCAGGCAACTGTTGAGATCAGAAGCGGAATTTCCGGAGTCCTGAATCCGGATGTTCTGATTATTGCTCTTACGGCGCACGCAATGGAAGGAGATAGAGAAAAGTGTATTAAAGCCGGGATGAATGACTATATGGCTAAACCGATAAAAATTAAAGAAGTTGACGGACTGCTTAAAAGCTGGCTTGATCCCGAACGGAATAATATTGATAAAACAGCGGGCCGGACGTGAAACCAGAAAGAAAAATAATACTGATTGTTGAAGACGATGCCATTACCTGTCTTGCAAATAAAGTAATGCTTGAGAGAAATGGATATACTGTTATGGCTGCAGGCAGCGGTAAAAAAGCTATTGATGTTGCACTTAACAACAAGATTGATCTTATTCTTATGGATATTGACCTCGGTGGAGAAATTGACGGGAACAAGGCCGCGCAGGAAATTTTATCCAGAAAAAATGTTCCGGTATTGTTCCTTACCGCGCATATTGAACGCGAGATGGTTGAGAAAGTAAGAAAGATAACACGGTACGGCTATGCGCTAAAAAATACAGGGGAATATGTTCTTCTCTCATCAATTGAAATGGTGTTTGATCTTTTTGAAGCACACGAAAAAACTCTCGAAAGCGAGGAGAATTATCGGAGCCTGGTTGAGGATATCAGTGACATTATTTTTTCAACCGATGAAAAGGGAATCCTGACTTATATCAGCCCCCGCATTAAGCACTACACCGATTTTGCACCTGAAGATGTAATAGGCAGATCATTCCACGAGTTCATAACAAAGGATGATATCCCAAAAGCAAAGGAACAGTTTGAAGTGCCTGTTGCGGGAGGGTCGTTTTTTGAAGAATATAAATGGGTGAAGATGAGCGGTGATATCGTCTGGTTCAGGTCATCAATCAGCCCGGTGTATGAGGGCGGAGTGTTCCGCGGATTTAAGGGCCTGCTTACGGACATTACATTTCGCAAGAATACTGAAGAACAGATGAGAATCCTGCTTCTGGAAAAGGAGAAACTCCTGAAAGAGCTAAACTGTCTGTATAATATATCCAGAATAATGGAGGATAGTTCAGAAACACTTGATCATGTACTTTTCAGGACCGTTCTCCTTATCCCTGAAGCTTTAAGTTACCCCGAGCGTTCATTTGCTGTTATTTCCTATTGCGGGAAAGAATATGTCTCTTCCAATTTTAAAAATCCTGATGCAGTACTGGAACGTGAGCTTGTAGCCGAAGGGAATATAACCGGTAAGATAACAATCGGTTATTCAAATACGGATAAAGACTGCGGCAAAGCATTATTCGATTGCAAGGATAAAAGTTTTTTCGATACCATAACTGAAAGGATAAGTAAAATTATTGAACTATTCATTGCACGGGATGAACTCCGGAAGCTCGAACGCGAAGTAATAGATATCAGTGAAAGAGAGCGTCAGAAGATCGGGCATGAACTTCACGACAGCCTTGGGCAGATACTTACAGGAGTGAGCTTTATGCTGAAGACCGTAAAAACTCAGCTTAACGGGTCAGCTCCAGCCGCAATTGGCAGAATAACTGAAATTTCAGATCTGGTCCGCGAAGCGACACAGGTGTGCAGGCAGATTACCAGGGGACTGCCGCTTGTCAATATTCAGAATAATACGCTTATCCTGGCGCTTGATCAGCTCGCCATAAGCACACGGGATATGTTTAATATTAATTGTGAAGTTGAATCTTACGGGGTTACTGATATAGGAGATGATTTTGTTTCATCCCAGCTTTACCGCATAACACAGGAAGCTGTAAACAACGCGGTGAAGCACAGCGGCGCGAAAAATATATACATAACATTAAAAAGATCTCCCGGAGTTTATCTTTCAGTCCGGGATGACGGGGCGGGAATTGATCCCGGGAAAAAAGATCAGGGCATGGGGCTGAGTATAATGAAATACAGAACAGATCTGATTGGCGGCGAATTTTCAGCGGAAAGCAATGAAGATTGCGGTTTTACAGTTACTGTTAAAATCCTGCAAATGATAACACATTCATGTTAAAAATTATTACACGAATGTGTTATTGTCATAAAGTGTATAATTTGAATAGTATTGTTTCATGTTTTAGTGTATGTTATTAATAAATTTGTCATTCAGGTTTTGTATTGTCAGCGCAGTTAAATATCCGGATCACCTCTTTAAATGAAATGAGGTGCATGGTATTCCGGCATTCCGCTATGCTCCAGCCGGAGAGGCAGAACAGGAAATATACCGACATAATGAACCGGGGCACAGGGTTCAGCGCTGCAGAACAGATCTGAGTGAGGAGGATAAAATGAAGATTGTGCTTGTTGATGATCACCCGGTAGTAAGAAAAGGGCTTAAAAGCATTCTTGAAGAGAATGCCGGATACACAATTTGCGGTGAAGCTGAAGAAGCTAACAGCGCAATAAAAATAATTTCTGAAACAGAACCGGATCTTGTAATCGTTGACATAGAACTAAAAGGAAATATTGATGGGATAGAACTTGTCGGTGCAGTAAAGGCGAGATTCCCCCATGTAAGAATTCTGGTAATGTCAATGGATGACGGGACTTTGTACGCCGAAAAATCCATAAAGGCCGGAGCGAAAGGCTATATCGCCAAAGCGGAAGCTGCTGAAAATATCGTGTCTGCAATTGAAGCTGTAATGGACAATAAAATCTATCTCAGCAGTTCAATATCCAATAAAATTGCAACAAAACATATTTACGGTTCGCAGGATAATGAAAAGATAGATATATATCTCCTTAGCGGAAGAGAACTTGAAATATTCCGGCTTATAGGTAAAGGCTATAAAAGAAATGAAATAGCAAAAAGGCTTAACATTAATGTAAACACAATGGAGAGCCATAGAAGAAAAATCAGGGAAAAACTCTCCATAGGCAATTCTTCGGAACTGACAAAGATAGCCGTGCAGTACGCTGCAAGTGAGAACAGGTAGGCTCAACCCCGTCCACTGCCTCCTCTCCACTCCATAAAAATACAGGCAGAGGTAAGCTGTAATGGAGAGGGATAAGTTGGAATAAAAAACATTTCCTTTAAGATATGGTGCTTAAGTAACACGGGCAGTCTCTTAGGCGGTCCCTGAGGCTGTCGAATGGCATATTCTTCTTGACAATCCCGCATCAGTAACTCAAAATTAAAAATCATCATAACCATTTAAAAAATAAAAATTGAGAGTTACCAGATGCCTCTTAACAGAGATGAAGTAAACGAGCTCATAAAAAAACTCAGGGAGAGATACAAAGAGTACTCACTGAAGCATAGTCCAAAATGGTTCGATCTCAATGCTTTTGATGAAAGGCTTTCTGCGGCGATAAAGAGCAGAATGAATATGGAAGGTTTTATTCTTGCTGAAATTTCCAATTTCGAAAAACTGAAAGAGCGTTATGAAACAAAAAAGAAGATGAAAGAGAACACCTTCACCAAAGAGGTTGATAAAATTCTCGAAGAAAATATCTCCAGGATAAAAAAATATCCGCAGATATTATTCCATTCCAGATGCGGCATTGAAATATCACATCTTTACGGCGCACTTTCTTTTTTATCAACAGATTTGTTCCCGATACTGAGGGTTGTGATCTCTGACAGCCGTCTTAAAAACAGTGTCAATTCACTTGAGGACAGACTGTTGTTTCTCGCTGAACCGAGGGGCGGCCTTCATGCCCGGAGAATAGCGGATCATGTCCTATTGCTGAACAGGTCGGGGATTCGGGATATAGAAATAGAAAAGGACAGCAACGATTATCTCAAGGAAAGCGCATTTCTGCTTCACGATATTATAGATTTCTGTGACGGCATAATTGATTCAGGAAGGGACGAATGGAATTATCCCGTTACGTTTCAGAAGCTTTTCATCGAAGAGGAGAGGAAGAAGAGAGTAGTCGACATTTTCCAGGACCTTACAGGATACGGAGCTGTTTTTAAAATCAAGGAGTATGCATCAGAAATTATTGAGGATTTCAGGCTGACAGCTTTCAAAAAAAATGGTTAATCTTTTTTTATACATATAAGTGTAATATCATCACTCTGAGGGCGATATCCGTTAAATTCATAAAAGTCGCCAAGGCAGTGGTGGAGTATTTCTACAGAGTTCATTTCATCCGTTTTCTTCATGCTTTCTATTACGTTTTTTATTCCGAACATGTTATTAAAATCCGGCGAGTGTTCCTCAATAAGCCCGTCGGTGTACAGAAAGAGAACATCCCCCTTTTCCATATTTATTATTTCATCATTATATGTTTCATCTTCAAACAATCCTATAACAGGGCTTCTGCTTTTTGTCAGAGATATCTCCATGCCTTTTTTTTTCTTGACTATGGCTTCCGGATGCCCGGCAGAAAGGAAGAGTATTGTGTTCGTATCGAAGTATATCTGCACAACCTGAGCTGTGCAGTAGTAGCGGAGTTCCTTAAGGTCAACTGCCAGTTGTGAGTTTATCTCCTTAACTATTTCGGATGGTTTTTTCCCGGGAGCTGATTTTTCCCTGAACATCGTCCGGATCTGATTGCCCACATAGGATGACGCAATACCGTGGCCGGAAACATCGCAAAGAATAATCTGGTAGATATCATCATCAAGAAAGAAACCGTCGAAGAAATCTCCCGACAGCTCCTGCGCAGGCATAAATGTGAAAGCAGTATCAAATCCATGGACAAGTTTAAAGTCCGGAAGTTTTGATACTTCAAGTCTTCTTATTATATCAATTTCTTTTCTATACTCTTCATTTTTTCTCGAGAGTTCACCCTGAGATGAAATTCTTTCATTAAGAAGATTTGTATAATCCAGATAGAGAGATATAATTTCCTTATCATTTTGTGAGAAAGGGTCAAGACGCTGAATGAGGATATAGCCATAAATTGTGTTATTAAATTTTACAGAGAAGAGAGTATTATATATTTCGCGGTCATTTTTTTTTGATTTGAAAAATTTAATTTCATGTTCTATATTATTAAAAATATTGGGTTCGTTCTCTATCTCTTTAAATGAAATTACGGGAGTATTTTTTACAATCTGTTTTTGTAATATGCTCAGCGGAATTCCGCCTCTCACCTTAATAATTTCAATATAAGTTAATTCTATCATCGATTGAAGTATTTGCGTATTTCTGAGGGTTTCTTCTTTATCTTTCGCCAGAATTCCATTTTTAACAAAATTACTTAATTTATATAGCTGGATATTGTGGTCGAGCTGGGTCTGGTAGGCATTCTGGAGATTATTTCTAACCGATATTATGTGCTTTATAATATGTATTTTTGAAACAAGTTCATACTGAATGAATGGTTTCCGTATATATTCGTCAGCTCCGGACGAATATGCTTTTTCAATAGTCTCTCTGTCATTTCTTGAAGTAAGTATTATAAAAAATGAATCTTTAAAATTTGAATTCTGTTTCATCTCACGGCAGAGATCTATTCCGTTTCCGTCGGGGAGTGTTACATCGAGAAGAAAAATATCAGGTATGGTATCATTCAGTATCTGGAAAAACTGCTGCCTGCTGCCTGCAAGAAAAAGATCGCCATGATCTTTGAGAGTCATCTTTATATACTCTCTCGCCACAGGATCATCGTCAAGTGCCAGAATTTTAAGATTTTTATTATAAACTGAATTCATTCGCATTATGGCTGTGTTGTATTATAATTGATGATATCATGTAACATATTTGTATAGAGGATAAACATAATATAATAAGCTGATTTTTAATCCGCTTTTGCTGATATAAAATGGCGATTCCGGAACGTCCTTTTTCCCGGTTTTCAACCTATACGGCAATGCATGAATCATCTAGATATAATATTAATGAATAAAATCAAATATTACAAACTTTATTTCAATTCTGATCTAAAAAAATATCTGGTTTGAGTTGATTATCGATAATATTTCTTTTAATAGGGTTTTTACAATTATATTGAATTTCAATGGAAAGAACCAGATAGCCTGGGGGTTCAGTCCGGTCAGAAATTAAGGTGCAGCATAAATCATCGGGGAAAGGCTGCAAATGATTTAATGGAATCTGAAAAAATTTGCTGCTAAAAAAATATTTTAGATTAATTTATTCCGGTATAGTATCTTCAAGTCACTCTCCGGGAAATGGGTGGATGCAGATACAATATTGCAACCTGAGATGTGAGCAAATGTAAAAATAATTGCCCGGAATTACCGGATTATTAAAGATTGAACGGTTGAAAAGATCAGTAAAAGAACAGTTTATTTATTTGACAGATTGAAAAACAGGATTATCCTGTACGGAGCTTTATTAAAGGGGCATAAATATTAAATGAAAAGAATTATCGGGCTTATACTATTACTTATTTGTATCAATATAAATCTCTATGCTGATACTGCATCCGGCGGGGATGGATTGACATTATACAGTGAGGCTCTCTACTACAAGAATCTCGCACTTCAGAGTGAAAAACCGGAAGAAAGGGACAATTATCTCGATAAGGCTATCGGGATGCTTGAAAAAGCTAAAGGTTCAGGTCATGAAGAGGGAAGAGTTTATTACCAGCTTTCCGAAATATATTTTTTAAAGGGCGACATTGCAGCTTCTGAAAAGTCTGCAGGGATTGCAATAGAAAAAGACAGCAAGTATTTTCCTCCATACAACAGGCTCTACGGCATTATGATGGACAGAAAGGAATACAAGGAAGCGGCTGCTGTAATTGAAAAGTATCTCGCAGCGGACCCGGATGATCCATACGCGTTATATCTTCTGGGAGTTCATTATTTTAAATACCTTAATGATACGGACAAATCCCTTACATTTTTTGAGAGAGAGATTTTTATATCAAAGAGCAGGGATGTTCTCCCTTATTATCTTGAAAATTCGTATTATAATATCGGGTATATTTATTTTTCTAAAAATGAAAACTCAAAAGCTTTCCCCTATTTCATCAAAGCATACGGTTTAAACGATTCGAACCAGAACACAGTCTACATGCTCGCTCTTTCAGCTTTCGGATATTACAATCTTCCTGATGCTGAAAAATACTCAATGATCTATCTGAAAAAAGTTCCGGGTGATGTTAACATGGAGTACATTCTCGGCAGCGTGTATTACATAAATGAAAATGAGAAAGCTATGGAGTATCTGTCCAGAGTTAAAAGATCACGGACATTCGAAGGCCTTGTTGCCATGGGACTTTATTACGAGCTTGCCGGCGAGGATTCAAAAGCTGATACAATAATAAATTCAGTATTGAAATACAGGGAGGATCTCATCGCTCCATATATCGCAGCTGCAAGGATTAAGTTTAAAGGTGAAGATAAGGCAGATGCATACAAAGCTCTTATCTCGGCCGGGACAATCTGTTTCAGAAACAATGTATTTGATGCAGCGGAGAAACTTTTTTACAAAGCCCTGGGACTGAAAGGCGATGAGAACAGCGACATATACTATTTTTTAGCCAGAACCCACGAAGAGAACAAAAATTATTCAATGGCAATCAGCTATTACAATAAATACTACAGTATTTCCAAAGAGAGCAATGTTCTTGTTCATATCGGATACATATACGGAACACAGAGTAAGTACGGCAGGGCCTATGATTATTTTTTAAAAGCTGTAAAGAAAGATCCGGAAAATCCCGGTGCTTATTTTTTCTGGGGGCTGGTACAGATCTGGGAAGGAAAAAACAGCGCCGGAAGGGATAATATCCTAAGAGCAATATCAATCAAAAATGATGAAGAAACCTATTATTTTTATCTCGCAGTTGCGTATGAAAAACTTGGTGATATTAATAAATCTATAGAAAATCTGAAGCTTGCGATTAACTATAATAAGAACAGCGGAAGATCATATAACTATCTCGGATATATTTATGCAGACAAAAATATCAACATTGATGAAGGATTAACCCTCGTGCAGAAGGCCCTTGAAATTGAACCCGATAACGGGGCATATCTTGATTCGCTCGGATGGATATATTACAGAAAAGGAGACTATGTCGCTGCACTGAAAAATCTTCTTCTCGCCGAAGAGAAACTTGACGAGGCAGGCATTCCCGATTACGTAGTGTATGATCATCTTGGTGATACATATTTAAAAATCGATAACAAAAACAAAGCGGTATACTACTGGGAGAAAGCAGTTAAGCTGGAGAAGGATGCAGCGATCGACGAGAAACTAAAAATGTACAGGGAACAGAAAAATGGTAAATAAACATATTATTGTATTATCTTCTTTTATTCTTTTTATCTTCGGATGTTCTTCCATGCAGAAGCCGGAGTTGAGTAAGGCTGAAAATCTGAAAGCGATGAGTTTTCTCTCCTCAATTCAGAAGATAAATCATTCATCTCCGGACACAATATCATCGTCATTTACTGCCGACGGTTCTGCGGATGAGAAAAAATTCCGCGTAGAAGGTAAGGTCGCTTTTGATAAAAAAGGTTATTACAAAGTAGCAATTTTTGATTATGTTTTTCAAAGCCCGGTAATTGAAGCTTACAGGGAACTGGACAGATTGTATTTTTATTATCCGGCGGAAAAAAAATTACTCACTGATGACGTAAACAAAATCGATCTTTCCAGGTATGTGGGATTTAAAACTGATTATAAATTATTATATACACTGCTGACAGGAGGTATCCCTCTTATTGATAATTATGAAGTCTACAAATGTCTTTATGATGAAAAGGAAAAAGGTTACTACCTTATAATTCAGAATGATGATTATTTTGAAAACATATTTTTTGTGGATGATGTTCCTGAAAAAATTCTGTTTATACATAAATTAAGCAGAAATAAAGCTGAGATATATTTGAAATCCATGATTAAAAAAGATAAAAGTATTTTCTTTAAAAACTGCAGAATTGTAGCTCCGGATTTAAATACAAGTATAAACATCAGTTTTTCAAAACCTCTTCTGAATTCTGCAGTAACTATAAATAAGCTTAATACGGAGAAGCTTCCGAAAAAGGTTGAGGTAATAAAAGTAAACTGAAGAATCAGGCAATCTATAAGCAGTACTTTTTTTTGTCAGACCTCTGCACCGCACCCCGGAGCGGAGGGGCAAGGCAAAGATTCCCGGGAATTGTTCTGTTAAATGAATTTAAAGAATTATATCACTTCAAGTAATTAGGAGTCTTCCCGGAAAGATGTTTTAAATGCTCAGATTCTCTCAAAGAAATTGCCGGTAATCTGATATGTTCGGCAGCCTGAAAATTTTAAAATTTAACAAGCTGCATCCATCAGCCGCATCTTGAAAATCCGCAGCCTCTGCATACGGAACATCCTGATTCAAACTCAAGCGGGCCGTGGCAATCAGGGCATACTCCTGTAACTACACTGTCATTGCTTTTGCCGTTTGTTTCTGCTATATATTTTGCCGTGTCAGCAAATATATTTTCACTCTTCGCGTTATCAATACCCGCGTATCTTTCAATAGCTTTTGCTATCGCATCAGAACATGAATATATCCGTCCCCCTTTTTCCCATGACTGGTTAGGGCATCTCACACCTTTCAGCTGTTTGATTATCTGTTCCTTATCAACTCCCGCTCTAAGGGCAAGAGATATGAGCCTTCCGATTGCCTCTGTCTGGCTGGCGGCACATCCGCCGCCTTTACCCATCGCGGCGAATACTTCAAAGATCCCCTGTTCATCTTCATTGATGGTAACATAAAGCGAACCGCATCCTGTATTCATTTTTCTTGTGGCACCCCATGTAACTTCATGTCTGGGGCGCGGAGCAACCGCTCTGAATATTTCTGAAGTTGCTTCTTCTGATTTTTCCTGAGGCTGATTAGATATCTGCAGCACCTGGTTGTCTCTTGAACCGTCCCGGTAAACTGTAACACCTTTGCATTCAAGTTCATAGGCCATGTTGTACACTTTTCTTATATCTTCAACAGTTGCTGTGTGAGAAAAGTTTACAGTTTTGGAAACCGCGTTATCTATATATTTCTGGAATACAGCCTGTGTTTTAATATGCCATTCCGGCGAGATGTCGTGAGCTGTTACAAAAATATTTTTGATGCTGTCAGGCAGTTCGCTGACGTTACGGGCCGATCCTTCGTCAGCTATTTTTTCCATTACAGTTGTGAATTCTATTTTATCCCCGAGAGATTTTACAGCTTCCTCGAATGCGGGATTAGACTCGATCAGTTTATTGTTATCCATTACGTTTCTTACATATGCCAGCGCAAAAAGCGGCTCAATTCCGCTTGATGAATCCGTAAGAATACTTATTGTACCTGTAGGAGCGATCGTTGTAGTAGTCGCGTTGCGAAACGGCTTTTCCCCTCTTTCCGCATAGTCAGAGAGATTAAAGTTCGGGAATGCGCCGCGTGTTTCGGCCAGTTCCCGGGACTTTATTTTGGATTCGCTCTGTATCGTTGACATTATCTGTCCGGCTATCTCAACTCCCTCTTCTGAGTCATAGGGAATCCCGAGTTTTATGAGCATATCCGCGTAGCCCATAATTCCAAGACCGATTTTTCTGTTAGCCTTCGTTTTCAGCTCTATTTCTTTCAGCGGGTATGAATTCATATCTATAACGTTGTCAAGAAAATGCACCGCGTCACGGGTAACTTCTTTAAGTAAATCAAAATCTATTTCTGTTTTTTTACCTTTTGTTCTCAGTACTTTATTTAAGTTGATCGATCCAAGGTTGCATGATTCGTACGGCAGGAGAGGCTGTTCTCCGCATGGATTTGTACTTTCTATTAGTCCTACTTTTTTCAGCGGGTTGTACTTGTTTATTCTATCAATAAAAATTATTCCCGGTTCTCCGTTTTTCCATGCCATTTCAGTGATAAGGTCGTAAACTTTTTTCGCGTTAAGTTTCCCGCACGATTCTCCGCTTCGCGGATTTATAAGGTCATAATCCTCGTTGTTTTTTACTGCCTGCATAAAGCTGTCGGTCAGGGCCACGGATATATTGAAGTTGGTCAGTGATGAGAGATCAGATTTAGACTGAATAAATTCCATGATATCGGGATGGTCAATGTTCAGAATTGCCATATTCGCTCCGCGGCGTGTTCCGCCCTGTTTTACTGTTTCAGTTGCGGAATTGAAAATATTCATAAAGGAAACCGGGCCGCTTGAAACTCCTGCTGTGCTGCTTACTATGTCATTTTTAGGCCTCAGCTTCGAAAAGGAGAAACCCGTTCCTCCTCCGCTTTTATGAATCAGCGCCATATTTTTAAGAGAGTCAAAAATTCCATCCATCGAATCCTCAACAGGAAGGACAAAACATGCTGAAAGCTGGCCAAGCGGCCTCCCTGCATTCATAAGAGTAGGGCTGTTAGGCATAAATTTCAATTCTGCCATCATTTCATAAAATCTGGAAGCTGTTTTATTTACTTCATTTTCCTCCGCCCCATAGAATGCATCCGCAGCTGCCACAAAGCCTGCTACTCTCCGGAATAATCCTTCGGGAGTTTCGATAATGTTTCCATTCCTGTCGCGTACAAGATATCTTTTTTCAAGAACAGTAATTGAGTTCTTTGAAAGAGCGGGTTTGATCTCCGAATTTATTATTATCTGATTTTGGTTTCTACTGTTCATAATTTTTTCCTTTATGTTATTATATATGGTCATTTTCTATTTTAAGTTGTTTCTGAATATACAATTATTTTTAAATTTTTCGATAAATTCCGGATTTCAATCTGTATGCATTTCGAGATAAATAAATTTTTAGAACTACCCATATAATTATGAATAAAAATACTTCTGAGCCTGAAGTTCCGGCAAATTCTGAAGATGAAAATCTGCCGTTTCTGATTGATCAGCTGATTAACATTTAAAGCGGATTAAATATCCCTTATTATAATAAGAGCCTCCTCCGGATAAACTTAAAGTATCATACAGAATCAGGGGGAAATCTCTCCATTTTTTATATTATGTCACATTAGAGTTTTAGTGTCAATATTTTTATTGTGATTTGCAGACATTTTCATAGGTGAATAAATGATATTATAATGCTTTTAATTAGATATTCCTCTACTTTATGTATATTAAAATTGTAAATTGACAAAAAAAGCCTCATTTCACAGCATATCAGTAATTAAGGTATGATTGGAAATTTAATCTATCTTCAAGGAGGTGAAGGTTTATGATGGTACAATTAACAGCACGACAGCATCTGGAAAAGCGGGGCGCATTAATTTATTTTTTGACTTATGCGATACTTTTTTTCTTTTCATTTACATTTCAGATTTTAGCAGATATCAATTTTAAAGATATTCTTCCCGGTATAGTTGTAAATTCATTTAATCTGAGTCTTTCTTATTTTGTTTTTTATAAAAAGAGCAGGGGAGTAAAAGCGAATATAACTCCATGGGTGCTCGGTTTTACCAGCCTATGTGCTCCTATTGCAGTAAAATATAATTATGTTTTTGACAGCGGATGGACTTTCGCGGCGCAATCAAGTAACTGTACACTTGTGATGGTGGCATTTGCGGCCATGCTCTATCTTTTTTATCAGCCTAACCTGTTCAAGTTTTACAGTATTGTTGCAATGGGTAACTGGCTTTTATTCCTTTATCTGGCATATATAAACGGCGGAGAGTTCCATTGGAACAGTTATAATAATGGAGTACCGATTATTTCAGGGATCATCATAGCGAGAGAAATTTATGTGTTTATAATTATGATAGTTATACTGATCATAACATATATAAACATCCCAGAAATAATAAAATACGAACAGCGTGTGCAGGATCAGACAGACAAAATACAAAAGCAGGCTGATACCCAGGTATCAATGACTGCAATGATTAAAGATAAGATGAATTTACTATTTCGTAAAGTTGACGGCCTGCATGAACTTGTAAACAGGCTTAATCTTAAGATGGAAACCCAGGCAGCAAGTTTTTCCGAGATGTCTGCTACAATGGAAGAACTTGCAGGTTCGGCAGAGCAGATTGCGACTGAGTCTGTATATCAGATCGATGGTAACATTAAAATGGAATCCATCGTGGATGAGTTTAAAAATATCCAGTCCGAGACAAAACAGAATCTTGCTGAAACATATACTAATATTCAGTCTGTTTCAGATAAAAGTACTGTTGCTAATGAACAGTTGAAGGAAGTTGAGAAAACAGTGTTCGCGATTAAAGATCAGAGCGGACGGATCGGAGAGACTGTAAATCTTATAATAGATATTGCTGATAAAATTAATCTGCTTTCACTAAATGCCGCGATCGAAGCTGCACGTGCCGGCGAGTCGGGACGCGGTTTTGCTGTCGTTGCTGACGAGATCGGCAAGCTCGCGTTTCAGACACAGGAAAGTATTAAAGAAATAAATAAAGTTCTCTCGGACAGCTCAAAAAACACGGTTGATGGAGTTGTCGTTATCCAGAAAACTGCGGAAATGATGCGTGAGATGATTGCACATATGGGCCAGGGAGCGGAGAAGATTCAGCTTCTTCAGGAGAGCATCTTCATTGAAGAAAAGTACATCAAAATTATAATAGGGCAGATGGGCGAAAATATCTCTCAGGCAAAAAAGATAGGTACAGCTACAGACGAGCAGAAGGTGGCGGTTGAGTCCACTTCCCTGGCTCTTGAAGATTTAATTGTAATACTCAACGAAATGGTTGATGAGATTAAGCAGATGGCAAGTGTCGCCACTGAAATCCATGAAAGTGCCGTTGATGTTATGGTCGATACGGAAAGAGCTGTGAACGGATAATTTTTTTCTTAAGACTGCCGGCACTGATAAGCTTATTATAACGCCCCCGGAAACGGCAGGGCGTTTTTTGTGTATTTACTGTGTCTTATATGGAATCAATATCGTGGTGCAGATGAAAATTCCATCTCTTTTATTGTGTATATTAAATTAAAAATACCTTTAAGAAACCGTCCGGACTGTCCGATAATTTAATTGAGAAAGGATTATTAAGAGGGATTATGAGTGTAAAACTTACAGCAAGACAGTATCTTGAAAAAAAAGGCGCATTTTATTATTTATTGGCATTTGCCGCTGTTTTCTTTCTGGCAGTTCTTTTCCAATCCCTTGCCGGAGTAAGATTCAAAGCGATATTGCTTGTTTGTTTTATAAATTCCATTAACCTGATATTGGCCTTTATAATTTATTATAAGAAGAGCCGGGGGCTTAAAGCAAATTTAATACCATGGATACTCGGTTTTACCAGTGTATCAGGGCCGATTATTATAAAATTCAGTTATGCGTTTAAAGAGGGATGGACTTTTGCGGTGCAGTCAACAAACAGTACATCTCTGATGGTACTATACGTTATCATGCTTTATCTTTTTTACCAGCCTAATCTTTTTAAATTTTTCAGTTTTGCATCAATAGCAAGCTGGATCTGTATTTTGTATCTGGCATATATCAATGGCGCGGAATTTTACTGGGACAGCAGTATTAATGGCGTGCCGGTTACTTCCGGAGTTATTATACTGCGGGAGGTATTCGTTCTCATTTCAATGGCCTTAATAATGGTGATTACCTACAGAAATATTCCGGATATCATCAAGTATGAAGAGAGATCACTCGAGCAGACAGACAGGATTAAAAAGCACGCCGATACCCAGATGTCAATGACTGCAATAATCAAAGAGAAAATGAATGTTCTTTTTCAGAAAGTAAACAACCAGCATGAACTTATAAACAGGTTTAATCTTAAGATGGAAACCCAGGCATCAAGTTTTTCCGAAATGTCAGCAACAATGGAGGAGCTGGCAGGTTCTGCAGAACAGATCGCTTCCGAGTCAATAATCCAGATAGAGGGGAATGTTAAAATGGAATCTATCGTGGATGAGTTTAGAAACATTCAGGTTGAGACCAAGCAGAACCTCGCTGAGACATACGCGGATATTCAGTCTGTTTCAGATAAAAGTACTGTTGCCAATGACCAGTTAATGGAAGTAGAAAAAACCGTTTTTGCGATTAAAGAGCAGAGTGGGCGTATAGGAGATACGGTTAATCTTATTGTTGATATTGCTGACAAAATAAATCTTCTTTCACTCAACGCATCGATTGAAGCTGCGCGTGCCGGTGAAGCAGGAAGGGGTTTCGCGGTAGTTGCTGACGAGATCGGTAAGCTCGCGTTTCAGACACAGGAGAGTATAAAGGAAATAAATAAAGTTCTCTCTGATAGTTCAAAGAACACAGTTGATGGTGTTTCCGTAATTCAGAAAACCGCAGAGATGATGCGTGAAATGATAGCACACATGGGCCAGAGTGCGCATAAGATTCAGCTTCTCCAGGAAAGCATATTCATTGAAGAGAAGTACATTAAGATTATAATCGGCCAGATGAATGATAATATAATGCTGGCGAAAAAAATAGGTACAGCTACGGATGAACAGAAGGTCGCGGTTGAGTCAACCTCTCAGGCGCTCGAGGATCTGATTGTAATACTTAATGAAATGGTTAATGAGATTAAAGATATGGCAAGGACTGCGCATGAGATTCATGAAAATGCAGTCGATGTCATGGTTGATACGGAAAAAGCCGTAAGCGGAATGAATGAGGTTTAAGAGTATGCTGCATGACGCTCACCCGGAGCGTCATGTTACAAATATTGTGAATATCAATTTATTCAGTAAAAAACCTTTATTTTATATTCGATTGTGATACAAAATCGATGAGAGGCTGCATCCCCTCAAGATAACCTGAATGTGAAAAGAGAATAGTTTTAATCCCGATTTTACGTGGTGTCAGTCTTTCAGACAGTGACTTAAGCGACCTGTTCTGCTGATTGACGTCTGAACTGAAAGCCCACACTGCATGTCTGATCTTCCCGTCTGATGAAGAAAGCGCCGCGTCGCCGAGAAATAATACACCGTTAATAAGATAAGCCGCGCTTCCTTCCGTATGCCCTGGAATTGAAAAGGCTTCAACTGTTAATGAACCAAGATTTACTTTTTCGCCGTCTTTCAGAATATTGGTTACTTTTAATCCTGTAGGTTTGGGAGAGAATATTCGTCCGACCGGAGATGGATTGTTTTTTAAACCTTCAGCAATTTCAACCTCTTCCTTCAGGCTGTAGATCTTTGCCCGGGGGAAAATTTTTGCAGATGCAATATGGTCAGAATGCCCGTGTGTAAGGAAAATGGCTTTTACATCAGAGGACTTAAAACCCTTGGATCGAAGTGCTTCGATGACCGGTTTGCCGTCGGGTGAATTACCGGCATCAACAAGTCCGATCTCGCTGTTTCCTCCATCTATGATGAATACCTGGGACATGCCGTCTACTACATTGATAATATTCCCCCCGGCAAATACTCCCTTATCCTGGATTTTTTTAGTCCCGATGAAGGGAAAGATTATCATGAAAAAGATTGTAACAGCTGAAACGAGGATGATGCCGGCTGCTGAAAGAAGAATTTTTTTAAGATTCATAAATTACCTCGCGGATTTAAAAAATAGTAATGCTGTCTATTTATGCATTGCTTCGGAAGAAAGAGCAACAACAAAAATTAAACCATGTAAAAGCCCGGGTTTTTTATAAACTGAAGCCGCCCCCGATTTCAGGGAGCGGCTGTAAAAAAGAGATCAATATAAAAGCGACAAAGCTATCAGAAACTGTCCGGGCGCGTAGAAGAACCATACGTAGAGTGTTGTTAATTTGTAGTATTTTACAAATTGAGTCCAGCCCAGTATCGCATCAGAAATATAAAAAAGGACTGCCCCGCATGCAATCAGATATGATGATGTATCCCCATTCTGAAAAGCGCCATTAAGTGAAAAAAATACAACAAGTGAAAGAGCAGTGATATATCCTATAACTGGAAACATCATCGCACCGAGGTTTCCTGCTTTATAAAATTTATATACCAGAAACGCCATCAGCCCCAGAAGAATAATTCCCGCAGGAATATCACTCCACAAAAACCGGTACCATTCGGAAAACACAATAATATAAAAAATATGTGTGCCGAGAAAAAAAATAAGTCCGTGAGTGAAGAGGTCCCTGTTTTCGATCATAAGTACAGCATCAGCGATAAGAGAAAGTCCAAGTGCTGCGAGAATCATCCATTCAATTCCGCTGCCGTAATTGTAAATTCCTACGGCAGCAATGCCGCAGATGAAGTAGGTAATGAGCGGTGTAGTAATAAGCCGTATAAATTTTTTTTTAAGAACAACAGAAATCTGCCGGATAATAAAAATCAGAATGAGGCATGCAATTAGAATCCAGATTGATAAAGGATAGTTCATATTTTCACCTTCATATAAAATTTTGCATTAAGGTATCATATCGGGTTTGAACTGTCAACAGAGGTTTCTCATAATACGTGTTTTTTCATGATGAGCAGGGGCGGCAGATGTCGCCGAACATGAGCAAATTAGTAATATCCTTGTTGTGCGGTGAATTGTGCCATATCCCATCTTTTTACGCCCGCCCGGAGTGTGCAGATTGATTTTAACAGCCGGAGATTTGCTGATTTTTTCTAAAAAAGCTTGACGAATAGCGGTTATCTTATTATATAACTATATCAGGATATATTGATATAGTTATGGAAACAGTAAATTATTTTAAAGCTCTTGCTGACGAAACAAGGCTTAGAATTGTAAATCTTCTTTTTAAGAAGGAGCTGAATGTCAATGAAATTGTATCCATACTCGGCATGGGGCAGTCAAGAATTTCGCGTCATCTTAAAATTCTTTCTGATTCCTCACTTATATCTTCGAGAAAAGACGGACTGTGGGTTTTTTACAAAGCGGAGGGCATGAACTTCTCCGGTGAACTTATCAGGCTTATAGATACAAGGCTGAAGAGCGAGGAACCCTTTTCACTGGATATTCTCCGCCTGGATAAGTATATTAAAGAACGCGGAGAAAAGGGGAAGGCATATTTCAACAAAGTTGCTTCTGACTGGAAAAAGATACGGCGTGAAATACTCGGTGAGCTTGACCTTAATTCAGAAATAGTAAAAGCAATCGGAAAATGCAGATGCACCGCTGATCTCGGCTGCGGTAATGGTGAACTGGCTGAACGGCTTCTGTCAAAATCTGAAAAAATAATCGGGGTAGACCGCTCATCCGGGATGCTCGAAGAAGCGGGTAAGTACCTTAAGTCCCTGGGCATAGACGGTTTTGACCTGAGGCTCGGTGAACTTGCCCATCTGCCGGTGAGGGACGGGGAAACGGATTGTGCTGTTATTAACATGGTGCTTCATTATCTTGACGACCCGTCAGTTGCTCTTGCGGAAGCGGCAAGAATTGTCAGGAGCGGGGGACGGCTTGTGATTGCGGAACTTGACAGTCACAGGGACGAATCGCTTAGAAGCAATTACGGTCACAGATGGCTTGGATTTTCTTCCGATACTGTGAAGAAGTGGATTGAAGGAAACGGATTCGTTTTTAAGAAATCAAAAATTTTTACTGCCGCAAAGGATTTAAATGTAGTGTTATATGTTTCGGAAAAAATTTAGTCGGGACAGACAGAATGTCTTTCCCCTCTCCTGACGGGAGGGGAACTTAAGTCAGCCGCGACAGATAATTATAAGGAGAAAAAAATGAGCATTAAAATGTCAAATGAAGAGCTTAAGGACCTTGCACCAAAACTGTCATATAAAGTTGCGGACATAAGCCTGGCCGAGTGGGGAAGAAAAGAGATAGAACTGGCAGAGGTCGAAATGCCCGGACTTATGTCTGTAAGGGAAAAATACGGAAAGACCAAACCGCTTAAAGGACTTAAAATCGCGGGAAGTCTCCACATGACCATACAGACCGCGGTTCTGATTGAAACCCTTTCGTCACTTGGCGCTGATGTAAGATGGGCTTCATGCAATATATTTTCAACACAGGATCATGCCGCTGCAGCAATTGCTAAAGTTGGAAAAACTCCTGTATTTGCATGGAAGGGCGAATCACTCGAAGAGTACTGGTGGTGTACAGAAATGGCTTTAACATGGCCTGACGGGAGCGGTCCTGACCTGCTTGTTGATGACGGTGGAGACGCTACTCTCTTTATTCACTACTGCCATAAGGCAGAGAAAGATGCTAAGTTCCTTGATCAGAAAGCTGAACACAAAGAGATGCAGATAATCCTCGACCGTGTTAAGTCATGCGTTAAAAAGTACCCGGCAAGATGGACAGAGAATGTTAAAAAGATACGCGGAGTATCTGAAGAGACTACTACCGGTGTTCATCGGCTCTACCAGATGGAAAAAAACGGCGAGCTTCTTTTCCCTGCGATAAACGTTAATGATTCTGTTACGAAGTCCAAGTTTGATAATCTTTACGGCTGCCGTGAATCTCTTGCTGACGGAATCAAGAGAGCTACAGATATTATGGTTGCGGGAAAAGTCGTAGTTGTTGCCGGATACGGTGACGTTGGAAAAGGCTCCGCACAGTCAATGAGATGGTTTGGTGCGAGAGTTCTTATTACAGAGATCGACCCGATCTGTGCTCTCCAGGCTGCAATGGAAGGGTACGAGGTTACTACTATGGAAAAGGCTGCGCCTCTTGGTGATATTTTTGTTACTACAACAGGGAACAAGGACGTTATAACAGGCGCACATATGGAAAAGATGAAGGATAACGCCATTGTATGCAACATAGGCCACTTCGACAGTGAGATTGCAATGCATTATCTTGAGACAAATACAAAATGCAGAAAAGTTACAATCAAACCGCAGGTCGACAGGTGGACTCTTGAATCAGGCAGATCAATCATCGTTCTTGCAGAAGGAAGGCTTGTAAACCTGGGATGCGCTACAGGACATCCAAGCTTTGTAATGAGCAACAGCTTTACAAATCAGACACTTGCACAGATTGAACTCGCAGGTAAAAAGCATGAGAACAAAGTTTTTACATTGCCGAAAATACTTGATGAGGAAGTTGCACGGCTCCATCTTGAAAAGCTTGGAGTAAAACTTACCAAGCTCACAAAGGAGCAGGCCGCATATATAGATGTTCCGGTAAACGGGCCGTACAAGCCGGATCATTACAGATACTAGAAGTGTTTCTTTCCTGTTCCTTCCCCATCTTTAATGGGGAAGGTGCTCAACGGGCGGATGGGGAGGCAGTGTGGTAATCTCTCGGTATTTATAAATGCTGGTTGTATAATAAATTTTACCTCCCCATCTGTCGCAGGAGCGACATCTCCCCCATAAAAGATGCGGGAGACAAATTGATGCTCTCAGTAAAACTTTATCTCCTTATCTGCGATAAAAAGCCTGGAAATTGCGCTCTCTCCGTTTTCCGAAATGGATACTTCAACAGAAACATCTTTCAGGCTTCCTTCAATAATTTTTCCCTCTTTCTGCGGGACAAAATAGTTTTCAACTCCGTAACGGATCTGTAATGTGCTGCCGGCGTATTCAACTCTTCCTTTGATTATAAGCGGGTAACGTTTTTTAAGCTCATCAATGTTTTCTGATATCTCTGCAACTCCGTGGTATTTGCCGTCAGGTTTGAGTTTAAGCGCTACAAAAATATCCTTCTTCTCCGGATTGCCGCTGTTTTTAATTCCCGATTTTGAAACGATATCTTCTCCAATCAGTGAAATTTCATAATTAAGAACCACGTAATCCCCGCTAAAGAGAGACCGCGGATCGATGGGCTGGCATTTTAGCATTACCTTTGTTCCGCGTGCGAGAAGCAGTTCCTGTTTTGTTATCATGAATCCGAGTACCGCAATCTGTGCAGCGACAATTACAGGAAATAAAATTTTCTGATATAGTTTCATCTATTTCACACTCTCCTGATTTTCTATTGCGTCTTCGGATGTTTTAATCATCTCTGTTAAATTTTTTCTTTTCTTCTCCAGAATATAGCCCCCTGCAAGCCCGAGAATTCCGGTTATGATAAACAGCAGCGATCCGGAAAACATATCCCAGAAGAGATCGAAGTAGCGGGTGAATACGTGAAGGATAATTCCTGCAGTGGCGAAGTTCAGTATTTTTCTGGATTGAATGACAGTACTGTAATACATATACACTGAGGATGTGATAAAAAGAAGAAGATTAAATGTTACAGAATATATCTCCCAGGGAATGTCCGGTCCAGCGGTGAACAGTGTTATCCCTGATGAAATAAAGATTATGAGCGAGAGGTAAAGTATAACCCTCTCCCCCCTGACTTTTTTGAATAACATGAGATAGAGCATCACTGACAGTGCAATGAATATGATTGTCATTTTTATTACAATAGATTCGGCAGTGAATATCGATTTTTGGGATTCGATTCGAAATGAAGCCAGGTACACCGAGAGCCATACGGCGACGGCGCATACCGCGTCTATTACTCTTACCGGAAAATCTTTTCCCCGGGCATAGAGCATTTCATAAACCAGTCTGTTCAGAAGAAAGCATACTGTTACAAATAGAATAAATCCTATCAGATACGCCAGCTTGAATTCTTCATCAATTTCCGAGTACGAAATAAAGCCTGTTCCTTTTATTACTATGAGACTTATTGAAAAAATATATGTGAAGAATCTTTCAAATGATTTGTCTTCGTAAATGGAATATGAATAATAGAGGAACAGGAAAATGAAGGCGACAGCCGCCAGGTGCAGTGTTATCATTCTTGTTGCTGTATGGTTAAATGGAAGAAAAAATACTATAAGGGGAAAAAGAATCACGGGAAAAATCATTTTAAGATTTTCTTTCCGTTTATAAAGAAGATACAGTCCGGTTAGTGAAGCCAGTGAAAGAACAATGTATCCGGCAGAATGAATTTTTACCGCGCCGAAATTCATGAGCAGCGGAAGGTTCTGCATGTCAATGGGCCATGAGATCGCGGCAAATGGTATAAGAAAAGAAAACCATCCTGCGACGGTGAAGACCCTTCCTGCGCTTTTAAGTATTGTATGGCCGCTGAGTATTCCTCCCGCCGCAATCAGAAACGCAGCAAATGGAAACTGCAGCATTACTATCAGATATGACTGCACACCTTGAGATGCACCATCAGGTATCAGGTTTATAACAGGAATATAGTAATAATATATAAGCGAGACAGCGGATATCGCAATGCCTGTGTCATCATTTTCAATGTAGAATAGAACTGAAAGTATTATAACAGGGATTACATATCCGTATGCAGGGGATTGGGACGTCACGCTCCAGATAAAGAAAAGGACAGCAGAGATGTAGTATCCTTTTTTATCATGCAGGATTGCTGAAACCGCAAGTATCGCGGAAGCCCAGATGATGAGGCACCATGATGTCTCAGGCTGAAGATGGCCGATCATAAAAAGCGGGAGAGTATATGCAGCCCATCCTGTAAAGAAAAGTACAGAGCTGGTGTGATTAAGCAACGGCATTTTGTTTAAGTATTTCCCTCCTTTCTGCATGATGGCTCCAGCAATTATGAAACCTGTTATCATCAGATATCCGGCGTGGCCGTCAGTTGAATAGTGTTCTATCCAGTAAAATGCAATCTGCAGAAACCAGCATGCGAGAAGAAAAGCGGACACGGTAATTCCTTTATCCTCTTTTTCTCTGTAGCTTATCCAGCCCATGATAATTACAGGCAAACCGAAAAAGTAACCGGGATTTCCAAAGTATGAATACTCCCAGATATCCCAGATTGTAAACAGAACCATCGAAAGAAAAATGCCGTATTTTTCGCGCATAAGAATGGAAATTGCAAAGGCCCCGATCCCCCATGCAAGCAGGCCGTTAGTCGGGTGTGAACTTATATGGTAGATCTGGGCGACAAGCATTATGCCGGTACCGTACGAGATCATTCCCAGAAGGAGAAGTGATCTTCCCACTAAAGAGAATTTTCTCTCCGTCTGAAGAAACCAGTAAGCGCCGCCATAGAGAGTTATGATCAGTAGAAATACCTGGACAAGTTTAAGTACAGGGGGCATTTTCCGCCAGTTTGACGCGTAAAAAATTATTATGCCGGCTGCAATGCATAAGGTCGCCAGGCCGATTATTACTCTGGAGAGATTTATATTTTCTTTAACGTGAGATTTTTCGTTTTTTAAATCTTTATACTCCGGAGTTTTTTCAGCGGCAGGCGAAACCGGAGCGGTATAAAAGTTCTCTATCCGGTTTTTCTGGTCGGATGTAATTATTCCAAGATCGACCCACTCTGTTAATTCTTTAAAAAGCTGCTGTATAAAACGGGCGTTTTTTATCATAGATAATCTGCTCCGGAATTATTTTTATAAACACTGTTTAATATATCTGAAAGTTTTCTGTCTGTCATACCGGCTGAAGTGGAACGGAATTCCGGTATCTGATAATTCAGATTTTATAAATCTCTTTCTAAATAAAGTCAGATTTTAAGAAAAGTCAATAAGATTATTGCTCCATCTGTTTCGGGTATAAATCATCACATAGAGCATGGGCCGGCAACCACTTGTCCGGTGGAGTTTATAAAGCTCTTCTAAAGAGATTATCGCAGAGCTAATAATTATTGACAGAAATATCAGTATGTACATTGGTGATTCACTATGGAAATTAAAACATCTCAAAAAACGTCCGTATTAAGAAAGCTTCCGATATTCTACGGTTTATCAGATAATGACCTTTGTCTGATTGCACCGATTCTGAAACTTATAACTTTTAAATCCGGAGAATCTGTCATTTATGAAGGAGATAAAGGGGACTCCCTTTTTATAATTCGAAATGGTTCTGTTGAAGTATTTAAAACCAACGGTGTAGGAGAAGAGGTGAGTCTTGGAGTTCTGGAAGAAGGTTCATTCTTCGGAGAACTCTCGCTTTTCGACGACCATCCGCGTTCGGCAACAGTAAAGACGCTTGAGTATACAGATTTTTTTACACTCTCGAGGAAAGATCTTTACAGTACTCTGGATGGCCATCATGAAATTGAAAACATTCTTTACCGGAATACAATTATGGAAACATTCAGCCGGTTCAGGAAAGTGATTACTAATTTTACTTTTTCACAGCATCACCTCAGTTCCAGAGATGAAATTATTAGTGAAATAAACAGGGACCTGAAAACTGCGACTGAAATCCAGGAATATTTTATCCGCGCTGAAGATGATAATAATATAAATTTAAAACATGGTATAAGCCGTTCTTTTATCTATCTTCCTTCAAAAGCGATAGGAGGGGATTTTATCAGCACAATGAATGACAGGAATGGAAATATCTGCGCGATTATTGCTGATGTGGAAGGGCACGGCATCAGCGCGTCGCTTGTTACCGGTGTTCTCAAAAGCGCTTTTTCTTTTCTTGCACCGGAATACGGGAACAGGCCGGATATTTTTATGGCACACCTGAACAGGCACCTTTGCAGCATGCTCAACAGGCTGTATGCCACATGTTATTACGCGTATATAAATGTTAGTGACAATACCATCAGTTTTGCCAAAGCCGGACATCATCACCCTTTGTTCTGGAGGTCTGCAGAAAAGTCCTTCGAGTCAATCGATGTTCCCGGTCCGCTCCTTGGGCTGCTTCAGGAGGCGGAGTTTGGCACTGAAACCTATAAATTAAATCCCGGGGATAAAATACTTTTTTATACAGATGGTATTATTGAAGAAAGGGATGAAAGGTCGCAAATGTTCGGCATTGAGCGGCTTGAAGAGATGTTCAGAAACGCAATTGCCGAAAAGAGCATCAACCTGATAGATCATATCATAGTTGAGCTTAACAGCCATGTCAATAAAGATACCTATGAAGACGATATAACTCTTCTTCTTTATGAATTTAATCAACCTGCATTATCCTGACAATGAATTATTGCTGCGCAGATATAATGTTTTCATGCAGG
>DAONFJ010000007.1:14549-69620 GCA_035403545.1 Spirochaetota bacterium | reverse complement strand
TTCTTAAAAATATTTTGACAAAAATTCAGCCGGTTAAACCATGTAAAAAATTTTTAAAAGGTAAAAAATGAAAGTAACAGATGAAGTCTATTCATATATATGGAACGGGGTTTTTGAAAACAACTGCAACAGTTTTTATTTCGGAGAGCCGCTGAACATTATCTTTGATCCCGGCCTTAAAAATTATACAGACACACTTCTCGGGCAGATGGAGAAAGATGGAATCGACATTGAAAAAATAAGTTTTGTAATAAACACTCACAGCCACCCGGACCACGTCGAGGGGAACTTAAACTTTACAAAATATGACATACCCGCGGGCATGCATAAAAATGAAATCAAATTTCTTAATGAACAGGGCCCTCTCTTCTTCCAGATGATGGGGATGCAGTTCCCTGAATTTAAATTCGACATTGAACTCGAAGAAGGGTTTCTTAAAATCGGAGATACCGAACTTGAAATATACACTACTCCGGGCCACTCACCTGCATCTGTATGTATTTACTGGAAGGAAAAGAAAACTCTTGTATGCGGCGACCTTATATTCAACAACAGTTTTGGACGAGTGGATTTCCCGGGCGGCAATGCGGCCCATCTTAAAGAGAGTATCAAGAGGATGTCGGAACTTGACATAGAGTACCTCCTCCCCGGGCATATGGATATAGTCGCAGGGAAGGAGAATGTTCAGAAAAACTTCAAACAGGTGATGGAATACTTTCAGCATTTTTAAATTTCAGTCCCCCATCAGGCCTTCGGCCACTCTCCCATGAGAAGCGATGGGGAAGGTGTCACGTAGTGACGGATGGGGGACCGGGAAGTATGGTCACTACAGGAAGAATAGTAATTAATTTCAGGGCAATGGGCTGTACCTCTTGCTCTACGCTGCTCCGATTTACCATGCAGCATTCTACGGCACAAACTTTTTTACCAGAGGAATTCTTCTTCCTATTCCAAATGCCTTTGAAGTAACCTTAAGTCCCGGCGCGGCCTGAAATCTTTTATATTCATTCATGTTTACAAGACGGAGAACAAAGTCTACCGTCTCACGGCTGTAACCGAGTTTTTCAATTTCATCAGCGGACATCCTCTGCTCGATATACAGTTCAAGGATGCCGTCCAGTATATCGTAAGGCGGAAGTGAGTCCTGGTCCTTCTGGTCAGGGCGGAGTTCGGCGGATGGAGCTTTCTCTATAATTTCACGAGGGATAATGTCACGCCCCGCTTTTCTGTTTATATGCTCTGACAGTTCATACACTAAAGTTTTCGGCAGGTCGGAGATTACGGCGAGCCCCCCGCACATGTCGCCGTACATGGTACAGTAACCTGTAGCGCACTCAGACTTGTTCCCGGTGGTAAGAAGCATAGCTCCGGTTTTGTTGCTCACCGACATCAGCAGTGTACCGCGTATTCTGGCCTGGATATTCTCCTCGGTCACATCCTCCTTCATCCCGTGAAACAGAACATCAAGGTCTCCTCTGAACTGATCGTAAAGGCCTTTAATGGCAATAGTCTCTATTCTCATTCCTAAATTCTGCGCCAATCTGTATGAATCATCTACACTTCCCGATGACGAATAGATCGACGGCATGGTAATCCCGAAAACATTTTCAGGGCCCAGCGCATCACATGCTATTGCCGCGGTCAGAGCTGAATCTATTCCGCCGCTGAGGCCGAGCAGGCACTTTCTGAAACCGGTCTTATGCACGTAATCTTTCAAACCGAGAACAAGCCCCTTTCTTATATCCTCAATGTCATCAATCTCAATCTGCATCGGGCTGCCGGAATCAAATTCCGCGAAAAGGAGGTCCTCTTCAAATCCTTTCGCGTGTGCATACACTTCACCCTTCTCATTGATACAGAAACTGTTCCCGTCAAAAATGAGGCTGTCATTTCCTCCGACCTGATTGACATAAATCACGGATACTGAATTTTCTGAAGCAATGCGGGAAAGCATGTTCATCCTCACCTGCCGTTTTCCCTTAATATACGGCGACGCGGATATGTTTATTATCATTTTCGCCCCGCGTTCAATCAGAAGTTTAACCGGGTCCGCCTGGTATCTCCGCTGCTCCATAAACCTGCTGTTATCAGTATTAAGAGCAGCCCATATATCCTCACAGATTGTAATACCGGTTTTCTTCCCCATAAAATCAAACACTGAAGAAGTTACAGCAGGAGAAAAATATCTGAACTCATCAAAAACATCATACCCGGGAAGAAGAGTTTTATCCTGTCTGAATATAACCTCACCTTTCTGAATCAAGGCTGCGGAGTTAAAAAGCATCGGGGGATTATCCATGTCGTAATCAACAAAACCGAGTATCACACCGCACTTTAAATTAGCGCAGAAATCTTTTATCGAGTCCAGAGAACGGAGGTTATCGTCAACGAGCTTGCTGCTCTCGAGCAGATCCATGGGAGGATATCCGATTGTAGACATCTCGGGAAAAATTACAAGATCAGCCCCTTTTGATTCAGCCTCATTTATGAATGAAATTATTTTATTTTTATTCCCTTCAATATCCGCTATAACCGGATTTATCTGTGCAATTGCTATTTTCATTTTATGTGTCCTCCCTCTCCGCCATTCGGGCACCTTCCCAATAGAAATCGGGAAGGCCTTTACTTTTAGCGGTATAAGCTGTTAATGTATTACAAGAATATTTATTGCCCGCAGCAGCTCTCAACAACATTACTGTAAATTAGTTTAAATATATGTAAACTATTCCCGTTTTTAGAGATATAATCATTAATGAGGGTTTAAAAAAAACAAGTTAATTTTACTCTGCCTTTATATAGATACAGTAATTACTCTAAAATCATGTGAATATAATTTACCACAGGTTTATGTGACGTTACCTGATAAATTACAATGGCGGCTTTATGAACGAAAATAAAAAATTCTCTATAGAAGAGATCATCAGCAGTGAACTTGTTTCAACATGCTATCAGCCCCTGATATCGATAAAAAGAAAACAGATAGTAGGTTTCGAGGCGTTAAGCCGGGGAGTGAGAGAACCTGAAGGTTCATTTATCCCCCCCGGTGTACTGATTGAGGAAGCTGAAAAATACGGCCTTATCCTTGAGCTCGACAGGCTTTTCAGAAAAAAAGCACTGGAGAATTTCAGGAGTTACCATTCAAAGAATCAGCAGTCCCTGCTCTCTGTTAATCTTGGCAGTTCCGCAATCCGCACTGGACTGGGATCAAAACACTTCCTGAAGAGTGTTGAAAAATACAGGATAGACCCCTCGTGCATAATAATTGAAATTCTTGAATCGGAAGTTGAGGATATAAATGTACTTGTTGACTTTGTACAGCAGTACAGGTCGCAGGGATTTATGATAGCAATGGATGATTTCGGTGCAGGTTTTTCAAACTGGGACAGGATCATTAAACTTAAACCGGATATTATCAAACTCGACATGTCTATCATCCGCGACATAGATTCGGACTTTCTAAAGCAGGAGGTTGCCCGCTCCCTCATAAAACTTTCACATAACACAGGGTCACTGGTGGTTGCCGAAGGGATTGAAACAGAGGACGAAGCTCTCAAAATGCTTGAACTTAACGCCGATATACTTCAGGGTTTTTTTCTGGCCTTACCGCTCCCGATAGATAAACTGAATCCTGAAAATATCTCTAAAAAAATAGATGATATTTCAGAATCATTCAGAGACGCGAGAAACCTCCGCCTTAAACTTCAGGAGAAGGACCTGAAAGAATTCAGTGCCCTTACCGACAGAATAATAAAAAATCTGCAGACCAGCGACACATATCTTCCTGAACAGATACTGATGGATACCGCGGCGGGAATGGAAGGGATTGAATGCATCTATATTCTTGATGAATACGGAATACAGATAAGTGAAACTGTAGTAAGCATCAGCATTAAAAGCTACCTGAAGAGCAGAATTTTTCACCCTGATGACATCTACAGCGACCAGTCAAATAAAGATTACTACTTCAATCTTGTTAACGGCAACGACAGGTTTATTTCTGAACCTTATATCTCATCTGCCACAGGTAATCTCTGCATAACAATATCGAGAAAATATCTAAGCAGAGAGAGGGAAAAAAGAATACTTTGCGTTGACATAAAGAAGTAAAGTTAAAAAATCAAAAACTTGACAATTTGAGTCTTGTTATTAATTGTGGAAGTTTACTAAAAAATCAGCGCTGTCAGCAAAGGAGAATCGGATGATCCCCATTAAAAAACTGAAGGAGCTTACTGCCGCAGAACTCGGCCGGCTGTTCAACAGATTCGGTGAAGACTTCAGCTCGATCATGATTAATACAGTTGTCCCCATTGTAAATGACGTAAAACAGAATGGTGAAAATGCGGTCAAAAAATATACAGAAAAATTTGACGGAGTAAAACTTGCAAATGTAATAGCCACCCAGGAAGAGATAGACGAAGGACATAGAAAAACCTCCAAAGATGTGCTTAAAGCTTTTATGAAAGCAAAAGCAAATGTTGAAGAATTCCACAGAAGGCAGCTGAAAGAAAATACAATATATACACGTGAAGACGGCATAACACTTGGCATTAACCACCAGCCAATTGAAAGCGCGGGAATATATGTCCCCGGCGGAAAAGCCTCTTATCCGTCATCTGTACTCATGGGTGTAATACCTGCGCAGATAGCAGGCGCAAAAAATATTACAGTAATAACACCTCCTGATAAAAGCGGAAAAGTCCCTGATATCATATACGCAATCTGTAAAGAATGCGGAGTTAAAAATATTATCAAATCAGGCGGCGCGCAGGGAATTGCCTTTGCTGCTTTCGGATCTGATAAACATAAAAAGTCAGATATAATTGTCGGGCCGGGAAATATTTTTGTAACTGCGGCCAAAACTTATCTCTTCAGCATGGGAGTAATACAGATAGACTCCATGGCGGGCCCCAGCGAAGTTCTTATAATATCAGACGAAAAATCGAATCCAAAATGGGTCGCGTGGGATCTTCTTTCTCAGGCGGAACATGAAGAGCGCGCGCTTGCAGTTCTTGTAACAACTTCCGGAGAACTCGCTCAGAAAGTTAAAGAGGAAATTATTAAAGATATAGAATCCGGATGCGGAAGGCATGAAATAAAAAAGACATCGATTAAAAACGGTGTTATAATTGTAACAGATACTCTTGATGAAGCGATAGATTTCAGCAACAAATACGGTCCGGAACACATGGAGTTTATGGTTGATAATCCTCTGGAATATATCGGAAGAATAAAAAATGTCGGTTCCCTCTTCCTGGGAAGATACTCTCCTGTCGCGGTTGGGGATTACTACTCGGGGACAAACCATATTCTTCCTACAGGCGGAGCGGCGAGGTTTTCATCAGGTACATCTGTTGAAACATTCTTAAGAAGAACGACATTTCAGCTTCTCGACGAAAAGTCGCTGAAGAAGACCATGCCGTATGTAAAACTAATGTCAGAATACGAAGGCTTTGACGATAAGCATGGCGGTTCTGTAGAGATCAGATTTAAAAAGTAATTTAAGCGGAGAAAATAAATGAGTAAAAAAGCCTGGTTAATTCTGGAAGATGGCGAGGAATTCGAAGGGAAAATGTTCGGATACGAAGATGAGTCTATCGGAGAGGCTGTATTCAATACTTCAATGAGCGGTTATCAGGAAATACTCACTGATCCGTCATACAGCGGACAGATAGTGGCCATGACATATCCCATGATAGGAAATTATGGAGTAAACAAAGAGGATGTTGAATCCGACAGGATACATGTCGCAGGCTTCGTAGTAAAAGAGTACAGCAGAACATACTCGAACTTCAGAGCAACAGGATCACTTGGCGACTACCTGAAAGACGGAAAAATCCCTGCTATCGAAGGGATTGATACCAGAATGCTCACCCGTCATATAAGAGACAAAGGCGCGATGAGAGCAGGAATCTTTTGCGACAGAAAAGACGCCCGGGATAAACTGATGGCACATCCTTCGATGGAGGGCCTTGACCTGGCATCAAAAGTTTCATGTAATGTAAAATACAGCTTCGGAGAAAAAAAAGAGAGTAATCCCGAAATTGCCGTATTCGACTTCGGCGTTAAAACAAATATACTGAGGCTCCTCAACAGTTCAGGGTTCAACATTACCGTATATCCGGGGAATACTCCGCTTAAAGATGCGTTGAGCGACGGGGCAAAAGGTATTTTTCTTTCAAACGGTCCCGGCGATCCCGCGGCTGTAGTATATGCCAAAACTCTTGTCGAGGATGTAATGAAAGAAAAAGTTCCATGTTTCGGAATATGCCTGGGGCACCAGATTATGGGTATCGGATTCGGAGGTTCAACTTATAAACTTAAATTCGGGCATCGCGGCGGGAATCAGCCTGTGAAAAATCTTGAAACAGGCAATGTTGAAATTACATCCCAGAACCATGGATTTGCAGTTGATATAAATTCATTAAAAGATAACAGCGATGTAGAAGTGACCCATATAAATCTTAATGATAATACAGTGGAAGGAATACAGCACAAAAAACTTCCGGTTTTTTCAGTACAGTATCACCCTGAAGCAAGCCCCGGACCTCATGATTCACAATATCTTTTCGAAAAATTCAGGAGTATGGTTTCCTGAAAAATCTACTCCCTGTCCCACATACCGGCTTCATAGGCCAGCCTGTTGAGGGCGGTTTTAAGTTTCTTATTCCGTTCCTCTACAGGTGGAAAATCGATCTGAGAATATTTCTTCATGGTTTCAATTGCGCGTTCAAGAGTTGTATCACCCTTCGCATCATTAAAATAGCTCATTATCAGAGACCTGCCGCTGATACTGACCGGGTGTTCAATTAATGCCTCTACCGCATTAAATAAAGCTTCCCTGAATTCCTCTTTTCCCAAAGTGTTATCCTCTGCCTGTAAATTTAACACCGGCGAAAGATGCTGTCTATTAAAAAATAATAATTCGTAAAAACTGGTTATTACTGCACACATATAAAAATGCATTATCCCGGTCTCACCCTTGAATTAATTTAAGTATTACAACACATTCAATATGAATCCATGCCGCCGGATTAAGAGTGAAAATTATCCATAACTTCATCAAAAACCGTTCTGCCTGCCTTGTTAATTGAAGTGATATTAATCCCGGTTTCCCAGCCTTTCCCTTTGTGAACAGACCTGCTCACTATGCCTTCCATATTTACAATCCGTTCTTCGTTTTTATATGGAAGGGTCACCATCAGAAGCACCCTGCTGTAAAGCGGGCATTCATCCTCAGTTTTACAAAGAACACCATTTCTGCTGAGATTTATACCTTCAGCATTAATATATTTTTCCTGGCCAAGATCCACTTCAACAAGCTGGCTAATCCCGAATCTTGGATGTTTTCTTCTCTCTGAAACCATAACTTACCTCCCTGCATTATTTCACTTTATGAAAAAATAATAATAAATATGAAACATTCAAATTTATTTGAATGTTTGCCTGAGGGTGACAGCCGAAGCAGACTGTACAAAGGTATTGCGGGAACCTCCCGAAATAACCGTCCTGTGAATATATCTGCTATCTGTCTTAAATAGCGGCGACATTGAAAACTACTGCAGCCGGAGTAACCTTCTTGACAAAAAATAATCTCCTTTCAATGATTTATTAAATAATGTATTGTATAATTTAACGATCATATTTAATGATCTCTACAAAACTGAATTTACCGGAAAACAGAATGAAATCAGATATCCTCGACACAATCGGCAACACACCTCTTGTAAAAATAAACAGACTGAATCCGAATAAAAATGTCACTATCCTCGCCAAGCTGGAAGGATTCAATCCTACGGGAAGTATTAAGGATAGAATTGCGCTTAAGATGATTGAGCAGGCGGAGCAGGAAGGTAAACTGAAAACCGGGCAGACTATAATTGAACCGACCTCGGGCAATACAGGTATCGGCCTTGCTATGATCGGTGCGGTAAAAGGATATAAAGTTGAAATTGTAATGTCTAAATCTGTGTCTATCGAAAGACGGAAAATGATCCAGGCGTTCGGCGCAAAAATAATTCTTACAGATGAAAAACTCGGCACAGATGGTGCAATCAATAAAGCACGTGAACTCGCCGCTCTTTACCCTGGTAAATATTTTATGCCTGATCAGTTTTCAAATGAGTTCAACAAGATGGCACATTACCGCACAACAGCGAATGAAATCTGGAAACAGACAAAAGGCAGACTTGACTACTTCGTATCTTCACTCGGAACATCGGGCACGATAATGGGTATCGGAAAATATCTGAAAGAAAAAAATCCGAAAATTAAAATTGTATCCGCGCATCCCGAAAAAGGTCACTACATACAAGGCCTTAAAAATATGGAAGAGGCGATTGTGCCTGCGATTTATGATCCGTCAATGATAGATGAAACAATAATGATTGAGAGTAAAAAAGCATTTGAGATGTCTCGGCGTATTGTGAAGGAAGAAGGTATTTTTGTAGGAATGAGCAGCGGAGCTGCGATGATTGCAGCAATAGAAATCGCGAAATCTATAAAGAAAGGAACTATTGTAGTTATATTTGCTGACCGCGGAGAAAAATATCTCAGCACTGATCTTTTTAAGGTTGATGGAGATTAATTCTTCAGCATCCGGCATAAAAAATTTTCTGCATACCGCCCTTAAAAAATAACCTGCATATAGCAGCTCCTGAAAAAGTTGATTCTTCCGGATATTTGATTACATTTTAAATGAAACCATCGAGAAAGGAGGTTTTATATGGAAATGACAAAATCATTATCTTCAGAATTAAAAGAAGTTGCTCACTCCTTCAGAGAAAAGATAAGTCATGCAGAGGATAAAGTAGATCTTATGAACTGCTTTTCTCTTGCCGCCCGGGAAGTTGTCAAAAAGGGAATAAAAGATAAAACCGACATAAGAATTGATGACATTACTCTCGATATCAATTCGAAAAAAGGATTCAATTACAGTGAAAGAATCAGTACAATTCCTGAATTTAAAGATCTTCTCAATGGAACAGATATTGAATCGCAGATTACTCACCTGGCTGATGCGGCAAAACATAGATGTAAACATTTATCGAAACATCCGGAGAAAACAAATCTGAAGATACGTCAGCGTTAAACGAATTATCTAAAAAAGCATTATTTTTACTCCCGGATTTACTATTTAACCACGGTTATTTAAACAAATAAATCCGTTATTTCATGTAATAAAGGTAGCAACTTATTTTTGAGGGGCACAGCACTTCGCGCTGTGGAAAATAAACCGCTGCATGTAATAAAGTACTTTCCTGAAAAAAATATGATTTGACACAATTATAATTAAGTTTTATACAACTTTAACACTACTAATGTTTCTCAAAAATAATCACAACAGTACAACTGTGTATTGCAGAAATTCGGGGTGACATTGAACGATTAGGATAGCCGAAAATGTCAGTTCTTGTGCTCATCCTTTATTGGGCTTTAACCGTAATATAAAGGGTTTATAAACACAGTACTTTTGTTTGTAATTACAGATTCAGCATTTTTATATTATGCAGACTTATAAAATAAAAAGGAATAACTCAGAGTTCAGGTCTGCCTCTCTAATAAAAAATTTTCAACAGTTTTTAAAATCGCTGACTTTTCATAAGCTGCTTTTCTGAATAAATGATAGTAATATTTAATTAGAGGTGAAAACTGTGAAAACAACAAATTTTATTTTCATTACTTTTCTATCTTTCACTATTTATTTTTTAATGATGCACTCCAGCGCTTCCGCACAACAGAGTAATTTTCAGATAGCACCTTCACCGATTGCTTATCCATATTTTGAGGACGGCAGGTTCGACGGACGCTTTGACCTGACCTTCATCAACATCAGCATGGATAACTTCAATCTGACCGGCGGTGACATGGGAGGCAGGGTTCGTTCAGCTTTCAGCGATTACCTGGCAATCGACGGGACCTTCGGAGCTATGTTTCTCGGAGGCAGCATGAAACCCGGACTCGCCCCGATATCGTTCTACAGCAGTTCCTGGTATACGGTGCCGGGTGATAAAGCAAGTCTTTCCTTTCTGGCAATGCGGGGGAGCATAAATCTGGAGCTGCAGCCGATTCACACGTCAGACTTTGACATCATTCTCTTCGGCGGGCCTCAATTTATGATTTCAAATTTCGCAATCACTTCAAAATACAGGATGATCCGTTATTCCGATGGTTATGTTTCTCCATACGAATATGAAGATAAGCTCACGATAGTATCGACAATGTCAGGAGTACAGGCGGGGATTCAGCTTGATATCAATCTGGGCAGCGACATGAGGGTGAGCCCGTTTTTTATGATGACTTCATCATCGGGCAGCGCTACAATGACTGACGATCCGCAGCTCGAAGGCTATGACCCTGTATCTTACGACGTCGACATTCCATCGACGACTTCCATGTCCTACGGAATGGACATCCTTTTCGGAGATATAAGTATAGGAACCGTTCTTCAGCAGATGAAGAAAACTGAAGAGACAACTCAGGATACCAGTATTATTATGATATCTGTCAGCTTTCTTTTTTCAGACGGAGCAAAAAACTCAACTGGTGAAACGGGAACCGGCACAGCTGCGGATGAATCAAAAATAGAATAGTATTACTCGAAGATTTTTCCGTTATGATAAAAAATGGCATGCTGTTTCCGAAGAAAAAATGCAGTATATCGAAACAGGTGATTTAGATATATGCTGCCGGCTGCAGTGCAGTAGTTTCCCTGCAGCTGTTTTAATTGACTTTACTGCAAATATTTCCAGAAAGATACCGTTACACTTATTGCTGAAAACGGATGAACAGCTTATCTGAAAGAAAGACTCTCATGCTTCAAAAAATCCGCCTATAAAACCATCAGCATTTTCCTCACAGATCATAACAATATTAATAATTATTAAACCCTATAAGAGTGTTTGATTCTTGACAGAAACTCTTATATTTGAAATGGTAAATTTATCATATAGAATTACAGAATAGTATTTTTACGGCTGAAAGCCTGAATTTCGAAACTTAAAACAACATACATTATGCCAACTTAGGAGGAATCATGGCTTCAACAGTCTATACTGCCAGAGAAAGTCTTGAGATTAAAGGGGCATTCACTTTTTTTCTGCTCAACCTGTTAATTGGAAGTATCGGGATTGCTTTTCAGATAATTACTCACATGAAATTAACAAATGTCATAGTTTCTATTGTATTTTCATTAACTCTCTCCATAATTGCATTCATAATATACAAAAAGAAAAACAGTAAAAAAGAAGCATCAGGCTATGAATGGACAGCGGGACTTTTATCAGTAGCCGTCAGCATGCTTACCAAAATTAATTACTCTCACACTCAGGACTGGACGTATGCGGCGCAGAGTTACCAGCTTGCAGGTTTATCCGTGTTATTTTTAGTCATTGCTCAATTCCTCTACAACAAAAAGCTGGTCATGACGATGTCGCTGTTATATTTTTCTTTCTGGATTGTCTTTCTTTTTCTTGCTCAGGAGAATGGAGTTACATTCCATATGTTTTCAAGGATAGACGGGAAAGCTGTTCATGATGGTGTACAGTTTCACCGTGAAATTTATTTCATGCTTACAATGATAATAGTTTCTTTTGTATCATACAGAAACATTCCTATCATTGAAAATTATGACAGTATAAATCTCAATCAAATGGAGCTGATTGAGAACAATCATAAAAATATAACCGGAATACTGGACAAGACAAACAGTTCAGCCATGAAACTCGCTTCAGCTACAGATGAGATGGCGGCTACTACTTCACTCTTTTCAGAAAATATGCAGTCACAGGCAGCTACCGTAGAAGAAATTACGGCTACAGTGGAAGAGGTTACGGCAAGCGGCGAAAGCGTGTACAATATCGCAAGGAACCAGCTTGAACTGGCCGGGAAGGTAAAGAGCGACATGGATAATCTGAGAAGTATTGTTTCCAGCGTCGGATCAGAAACAGATGAAGCACTGAGGAGCCGCGATAAATTAAACGAAATGGTTGAAAAATCAAAAACTGATATACAGAACGTGCTTTCCGTTATGTCTACTGCAACATCAAAATTCCGTGATGTCCAGGATACAGTCAATATCATTGAAGATATCTCGGACAAAATAAATCTTTTATCTCTTAATGCGGCCATTGAAGCTGCCAGGGCCGGCGATTCAGGAAGAGGTTTTGCCGTAGTTGCCGATGAGATAGGTAAACTGGCCGATAGTACATCTACAAATCTGAAGCAGATTAATTCCCTCTTTAGTATAAGCAATGATGAAGTAAGCAAAGCATTTAACCGGCTGGAAGTATTTACCGGATCATTGAACGGCATGATCGATTCAATCTCGGAGTTCAGCTCTTCCATAGATCTGATCGGAGACCTTACAAAACAGGATTTAGAACTGAATGATACCGCAAGCAGATCACTTGAAAATGTACTGGGAGAATCAAATAATATTCTTAATGCTACGAATGAACAGAAACTTGCGCTGGAAGAGGTAGCGAACAGCATCAGTGTTATAAACAAAACAACACAGGATGTGGCACAGGGTTCCCTGGCGCTCTCATCGACATCACGGGGTCTTGCCGAGCTTGCGCAGGGCCTGATGAGCATGTCCAGTGCAAAAAATTAAATTACAAAAATATAAATGACTACAGGCTTTTCCCCAGCTCAAAAGCCTGCTCCAGCGCTGCAGCATTATCCGCCACCGCGACAGTTCCTGTACAGACACCCATTACTCCGGCAACATCAAGGTGGAGGTATCCGCATATCTCCCTGAATATTTTTTCAACTGTTTCAGGCCCGGAATTCGGAAGTTCCCCTTCGTATGTCATAAGGAGCATTACTTTTTTTCTGCCGCAGTCTTTATTTATACCATAGAGCCGGTCAATGAGGAGTTTCATCTGCGCTGTAACACTCCACCAGTATATAGGTGATGCCATTATGATCAGATCAGACTTTCCGATACCTGAATAAATTTCCTGCATGTCATCCTTAATTATGCATTTTCCGTTTTTCTCTAATTTGCAGGAGTTGCATCCGCTGCACGGTTTGATATTCTTTTCGTGAAGAAATATATAATCCTCACGCACTTCACTATTGCCGTGATATATTCCGTCAAGAACTCTGTTCAGGAGCGCTGCAGTGTTTCCGTTACGCCTCGGGCTTCCGAGAAATGAAATAGTTTTCATAGCTGTTACTCCACTTTAGTCGAAGGTTTATTGCACAACCAGCATGCAACACTGTGCCCGGGAGAAGTTTCCTTCAGTTCCGGATACTCTGCTCTGCAAATATCCATTACGAAAGGGCACCTGGGATGGAAATGGCATCCTGATGGCGGATTTACGGGAGATGGAACATCCCCTATAACAATTTTTTTTTCTCTCCGGTTTCTGGGATTCATCTCAGGAAATGCGTCAAAAAGAGCTATTGTATAAGGATGCAGACGGTTAGTGATAAGTTCCTTTTTCTGCGCAATCTCAACTATCCGGCCCAGGTACATTACAATTATTCTGTCAGAAATAAGTTCAACCACTGCAAGATCATGCGCAATGAAAATATAAGTGAACTTATATTTGGCCTGAAGGTCTATAAGCAGATTAAGAATCTGGGCCTGCACCGAAACGTCCAGTGCGGAAACCGCTTCATCGCAGATAATAAATTCAGGATGGAGCGAAAATGCCCGTGCTATACCGATCCTCTGCCTCTGCCCGCCGGAAAACTGGTGCGGGTATCTATTCTTATAGTTTACATCAAGCCCCACTTCGGTCATGAGCCTGTCCACTTCACTCTCAAGTTTTTCGGCACTGCCCATCCTGTGAATCCTCATGGGCTGGGTAAGTATGTAGGATATTTTTTTCCTGGGATTAAGAGATGAGAACGGATCCTGAAAGATCATCTGCATCTTCTTCCTATATTCTTTAAGTTCCCTATCAGAAAGTGATGAGATATCAACTCCATTGTAAAGGACTTCCCCGGCGTTCTTCCTGTGCAGGTTAAGAATAGTTTTACCGAGAGTTGACTTGCCGCATCCCGATTCACCAACTATACCGAGAGTTTCACCTTTATATACATCAAAAGTGACTCCATCAACTGCTTTCAATGTCAGAGGGGGCCCGCCTTTTTCTTTTTTAATTTCAAAATGTTTTTTAAGATTCTTTACTTCCAGTATCTTTTCCATTGCTGTTCCTTTACATTTTTAGTGAAAACTCCCTCCCCCTTGATGGGGGAGGGAGATAAAAATAATTACTTAAACTCTATCTCTCCGGCAAAATGGCACCAGACGGTATGCTCATTTCCGAAATCTTTTACTGAAGGGAATTCCTTTTTACATATTTCCTGTGCATATTTGCATCTGCTGTTAAACGGACAGCCATCCCCGATTTCAAGCAGGCTCGGCACATTGCCGTCAATCGCCTCAAGCCTCCCTGAATGCTTATACTTTTCATTTGACGGCATAGAATTGAGAAGACCGACAGTATACGGATGAAGAGGCTTCTCGAAAATCGTATAAACATCCCCGGCCTCAACTTTTCTTCCAGCATACATGACAGCGACACGGCTGGCCATCTCTGCGACTACACCCATATCATGAGTTATAAGCAGAAGCGACATACGTATCTTCTGCTGCAGTTCCTTCATCAGATCGAGTATCTGCGCCTGTATGGTAACATCAAGCGCGGTTGTAGGCTCATCGGCAATCATAAGCCCGGGATTCGGAGATGAAAGAGCCATAGCAATCATTACTCTCTGCCTCATGCCGCCTGAAAGCTGATGCGGATAAGATTTCACCCTCTTCTCCGGCGCGGGAATTTTCACAAGATCAAGCATCTCTACCGCTTTCCGGAGCGCCTCTTTCTTTTTGTACCCGTAGTGAGTAATAAAAACTTCCGCTATCTGGTCACCGATTCTGAACACAGGATTGAGTGAAGACATAGGTTCCTGAAAAATCATGGAAATCCTGTCACCCCGGATACCCTGCATCTCTTTGTCCGTGAGTTTGAGAAGATCTCTCCCCTCAAGTATAATTTCGCCTGAATCTATTTTACCCGGCGGTTCTGGGATAAGCCTTAAGATAGAGGCGGCGGTAACAGACTTTCCGCATCCCGACTCTCCGACAAGCGCCAGAGTCTCGCCCTTATTCACCCAGAGATCGAGCTCCCTTACAGCTCTGACCACACCTTTCTGCGTATAGAACGAAACATTTAAACCTTTTATATCAAGTAACCTGTTATTTTCCATTTAATATATCTCCCAAGTCAGTCCTTTAATCTCGGATCAAGAACGTCTCTTATTCCGTCACCCAGCAGATTAAATCCAAGTACAGCAAGAAGTATGGCGATACCGGGGAACGTAACGATCCACCATGCATTGGAGATAAACTCTCTTGATGAAGCAATCATGAGGCCCCATTCAGGAGTGGGGGGTTGCGCTCCAAGCCCGAGAAAAGATAGCGCGGCAGATTCGATTATTGCCCCGCCGATACCTAGTGTCGCCTGTACAATAATCGGAGCAAGGCAATTTGGAAGTATGGACATAAATATAAGTTCGGAATTGCTTACGCCTAGCGATCTTTCCGCTTCGACATATTCCGATGATTTTTCCGCCAGAACTGATGCCCTCATTACCCTGGCATATTGCGGCAGCCTGGCTATACCTATTGCTATCATGGCATTTAAAAGAGTCGGCCCCAGAAGCGCCACAATTACTATTGTCAAAAGGATGTAGGGGAACGCCAGCATTATATCTGTCACTCCCATTGCGAACCTGTCGAACCACCCGCCGTAAAAACCGGAAAGAAGCCCGATGATTGATCCGAATATCAGAGAAATTGCCACGGAGAAAAATCCTATAACAATAGATATCCTTGCGCCGTATATTATTCTCGAAAGGAGATCCCTTCCGAAATCATCTGTTCCCAGAATGTGCCCTCCCGTAAATGGAGCCAGTTTTCTAAAACCGATATCCTGGGCCAGCGGGTCAAATGGTGAGATAAGCGGAGCAAAAACCGCGATCAGTATAAACAGAACTATCATATAAAGCCCGAACATCGCTGACCTGTTTTTCCTGAGAGAAATCCAGTTTTCATACCAGATCGAATCAATTGCTCCGGTCCCGTCTCTTTTAAACAATATTTTTTTTAAACTAAAATTCATCGTATATAACCTTATTCTTTTATTCTGTACGTATCTTGGGATTGATGACCGAATAAAGCAGGTCTACAAAAAGGTTTATAACTACAAAGCAGGTGGATATTACAATTATCCCGCCCTGTACTGCCGGAAAATCCCTCGCTTCAATCGCATGGTAGAGCCACTTCCCGATACCGGGCCAGGCAAAAATTGTTTCAGTCAGTATGGCCCCGGAGAGAAGCATTCCAAACTGCAGCCCTATTACAGTCACAACGGGAAGAAGCGCGTTACGGAGAGCGTATTTAAAAATAACTTTTCTTTCAGACATTCCAGTAGCTCTTGCAGTCTTAATATAATCCTGTTTTAGAACTTCAAGCATTGAGCTCCTGGTTATACGCGCGATAATTGCAAGAGGAATTGTACCCAGTGTCACCGCGGGAAGAATCAGATGAACTAATGCCGACCCTAGCACCTTCGGATCACCTTTAGTGAAAAGATGTATGAAACCGTCTATAACATAAAAATTAGTTATAGGCGTAAAATAATATCTTATATCCATCCGCCCTCCCGTGGGAAGAAGATTAAGGTTTACAGAAAATATGATTATAAGAACAAGCCCCAGCCAGAACACAGGCGTGGAAACACCGAAAAGAGCTCCGACCATTGATGCATAGTCAACGAAAGAATACCTCTTCGTAGCAGAGACCACACCGATAAAAACTCCCAGCACTATGGAAAGAAACATGGCAAAAAGAGTCAGCTCTATAGTTGCCGGAAACCTTGCCGCAATTTCATCCGTTACTTTCTGCCCCGTTTTTATAGACTTGCCGAAATCAAGCTGCACTATCCGTTTCAGATAAAGAACATACTGCTCGCTCATAGGCTTATCCAGCCCCATTTCAGCTTTAAGATTTTCAACAGCTTCTTTATTTGCTCTTTCTCCAAGCATTACCCTTACCGGGTCACCGGGCGAGAGAGCAAGCATAAAGAACACCAGTGTAATAACACCAAAAAGAGTCGGAATAAGCAGACCGAGTCTTTTAAAAATAAACCTGTACATATTAAACTCCGGAGAAAGTTGTTTTTAAGTGATATGTGTACCCCCGCCTGAGGCGGAGGTACACATATCACTTAAATAAAAGGGATGTTTTTAAAAAAGCGATGGCAGAAAAAATTTTCTGCCATCGCTGATTCAGTATTACTTTTTAATCCAGACCTGTCTGAATTCGCGTTTTCCAAGAGGGGAAAGTTTAAAATCCATAACTGATTTTTTCATCGGTTCTATTACGATTGAATGAGCAACCGGTACCCATGGTGCATCTTCATGGAATATAACCTGAGCTTCTTTATAAAGTGCAGTTCTCTTATCTTTATCAAAAGTCTCTTTTGCCTGCTTGATTTTTTTGTTAAATTCAGGATTTTTCCAGAAGGCATAATTCTGGGCAGGTATCCTTGCTGCGTCTTCAGAAAGAAGAACATAAAGGAAGTTATCCGGATCTCCATTATCTCCCGTCCAGCCTATAAGGCACATGTCATGCGCGCCAGCTGCAATTTTATCAAGATATGTTCCCCACTCATAAGAAACGATATTAACTTTAATTCCCACTTCCTTGAGCTGAGACTGCATAATTTCAGCAACTTTCCGTGCATTAGGATTATATGGCCTTGATACAGGCATCGCCCATAAAGTTGTCTCAAATCCGTTTTCAAGCCCTGCTTTTTTAAGAAGCTCTTTCGCCATTTTGGGATCAAATTTATAATCTGTTACAGAATCATTATAAGACCACATTATTGGAGGGAGAGGATTTTTTGCAGGCACACCCATATTTCCATAAACAGCTTTTATAATGTCAGCTTTATTAATTGCATGGTTTACCGCCTGACGGACAAGTTTATTATCAAAAGGTTTCTTAGTCTGATTCATCGCAAGATAACCTACATTAAGCCCGGGCTGATCAACGATTTTAAGATTTGAATCGGATTTAATATTTTCGATATCTTCAGGAGACGGATAATCAATAATATCAACTTCACCTTTTTTAAGAGCAAGGTATCTTGCTGTTGTTTCAGGTATAACTTTCAGGATAAGTCTGTCGAGGAAAGCTTTCTCTCTCCAGTAATCATCATTTCTTTCAAGGATAATAGAATCATCTTTTATCCACTGAACAAATTTAAAAGGGCCTGTACCGACAGGATTATTTTTAAAGTTTTCTTTATATTTTGAAGCAGCAGTCGGAGATACTATTGCAGCAAACTGCATTGCAAGGTTTGCAAGAAATGGAGCTTCTTTTTTAAGAAGAGTAATTTTTACTTTATAATCATCTACTTTTACTATATCCTTTATGATGCTGTCCATCCCCATAGCCTGCCAGTACTGCCATGGACCGTATTTGTAAGCCGGATGATTTTTTTTGAACTGCCGCGCAATGGAGAAAACAACCGCATCAGCATTCATATCTGTACCATCATGAAACTTGATTCCTTTTCTCAGGAAGAATGTAAACTCAAGACCGTTTGCAGACATGTCCCATTTTTCAGCAAGACCGGGAACGACATCAGTTGTTCCGTTTACAAACTCAACAAGATTTTCGTATACGTTATCAGCAATATAAAATGAATCCCCGTCTGTTTCTCTTGCGGGGTCAAGACCTACCGCATCGGCAGCACGCCCGAATACAAGGACTCCGCCTGTTTTGTCTCCGCCTTTACCGCACGAAGTAACGGATAAGAGCATAAGAGCTGAAAGAAGCAAAGCAAGTAAAAGACTTACTCTTTTCATAGATAACTCCTTCATTAATAATTATTTTTTACAGCAGAATATATAAAGCTGTTTTTATACTTTTATAAACCGGGATTACACATTTTTATTATAATCCAGCAGATAAATATAGAAGAAAACTTAAATGCTTAAAACCGGTTTAGAGGCAGTATACCTCTCTTATTATATATTTATAAATAAAATATTAGCAAGTTTTTTTTACAAAAAGTTAGTTATGTATCAGTAACTGATTAAAAATTACAGACATTAATAATTCCGGCAGCGCCGGCAGGTGGATGAAATCCGGTTTATCATCATCTGCATGTATCAATTTAGAGTGAAAAGAACTGATGAAGTGTTAAACTCCCGATTTTCGTTTTTTTTAGTTTTTTTATTGCCATAATTTATATTTTGGATCAATTATCCAATAGTTAAAGATAAAGTGATATTGAAAATTTAACAAAAAAGACAAGTGAAACACTTACTTCGGCAGTCTAACCCGAAGAATTGAAGCGTGTTAAAAATGCGATGTATTGAGCCTGCCGAACCGGCGTGGAGCTGAATGATTCTATAATCGCTATAAATAAATTTAAGAACCACTTTATCAGTAATATAATCCGGTTTTAAAACTCATAAAAACTATGTAATTTATACATATACAACTAATCCGCCTGGTGAGGTATGGTCATGGATGACTTTCTGATTTTAGATGGCATCTCTAAAAGTTTCGGGAAAAACAAAGTTCTTGATAACATATCCCTCTCGGTAAAAAAAGGCGAGATATTCTCTTTCCTGGGGCCAAGCGGATGCGGCAAAACAACTCTGCTCAGAATCTGCGCGGGATTTGAAGAACCTGATTCAGGCCGTGTAATTTTAAATGGTGTGGACATCACAAAGCTGAGCCCCAACAGGCGGCAGGTAAATACTGTTTTTCAGAACTATGCCCTGTTCCCCAATCTGAATGTTTTTGAAAATATCGCATTCGGGCTCCGCATTTCAGGCGTTAAAGAATCCGAAATTAAAGATGAAGTCCACAAATTTCTTGAACTCATACAGCTTACAGACCATGCCGCAAAAAGGCCGGATAAACTCAGCGGCGGGCAGAAACAGAGAGTAGCCATCGCGCGTGCCCTCATCAACAAACCGAATGTACTCCTCCTTGACGAACCCCTTGCCGCGCTAGACCTCAAGCTCCGGCAGAGGATGCTTGTCGACCTTGACAATATACATGATGAGGTAGGGATTACGTTTTTATACGTCACTCATGACCAGAGCGAAGCGATGAGTTTAAGCGACAATATCGCAGTAATTAACGAAGGTATCGTCGAACAGGTCGGCACACCCACACAAATTTATGAAGCTCCACGAACAAGTTTCGTCGCCGCGTTCATCGGGGATACGAATTTCTTCGAAGGTGATGTTATTGAAGTTGATGAGCCATACAGTAAACTGCGGATTGACGGATTCACAGATGTGCTGGTCTACAACGATAAAAAAATTAAAAACGGCGATAAAGTCTACATAAGCATAAGGCCGGAGAAGTTTACACTTTCCATAGAGAAACCCGACCTCTCTGAAAAATATAATTTCGTAAAAGGAAAAGTTGAAGAGATAATTTATCTCGGGTACCACACAAAGTACTGGGTACGAGTAAATGAATTTCTTGTTGAAACGAAACGGCTTCACGACAGGTACATGCTTGATGAAAAAATGATTACCTGGGGCGACGAGATATGGCTTTCATGGCACGCTGACTATTGCTACATGCTTGAGCAGTACAATTATGAGGATGAGGCCCTGCTGACACTTCCCGATGAAGAGATAATGGCCGAACTGGAAAGTGAAGCCGCCGAAGAAGAATAGCGGAGAACAAGTGAGAGTGATAAAGAATAATGCAGAGTAACAGGCGAAGGAAAAATGAAGTTCTTCTCACCCTCCCCTCAATGGGGTGGCTTATATTATTTTTCGTTATACCCACAATTCTTGTAATAGCAATGGCATTCCGCAACTCTGACCCATACGGCGGCATAGGGGACCAGTGGACATTAGACACAATTCGGGACCTGAGGAATCCGAACTATCCGTCAATAATATGGCGTACTCTGTGGCTTAGCGTAGTTTCTACAATAATATGTATTGTAACGGCGATTCCGGCGAGCTACTACATTTCAAGGATCAGAAAAAAATTTCAGGACATTATACTTCTTCTGATAATAGTTCCGTTCTGGATAAATTTTCTTATAAGAATATTCGCGTGGAAAGTTTTTCTTCATCCGGAAGGATTATTCAAACAGATACTTGTGACTCTCCACATTGCAAGCCCCGATGCCCTGCTTCTTTACAGGCCGGAGGCCGTACTGGTTGTTATTGTTTACTCATATCTTCCGTTCGCGCTTCTTCCTATATATGCAGCAGCGGAAAAGTTCGACTTTCACCTCATGGAAGCCGCATATGACCTGGGAGCCAACAGGTTACAGGCTTTTCTGAGAGTATACCTTCCGGGCATCAGAATGGGTCTTCTTACCGCAATAATAGTTGTATTTATCCCGGCACTCGGTTCGTATGTTATACCGGATATAGTAGGCGGCCCTTCTTCCGAGATGATAGGGAATAAAATAGCCCAGAGAACTTTCATAGACCGGAATCTTCCCCACGCCAGTGCTTTATCGGCACTGCTTACATTTGCGGTTATTCTGCCGGCTGCCATTGCCCTGACGAGAAAATTTTTTAAAGAAAAAAATTCCGCATCTTTAGGGATATGAGCAATGAAAAAAAGCCGGTTCCCTTTATATATTACAATTGCCATTCTGATATTTTTTTATCTCCCGATTATTATAGTTTTCGCCCAGTCGTTCAATGCTTCACGTTTCGGAGGAGCGTGGAAAGGATTTACTTTGAGCTGGTACTGGAAACTTTTCTCAGATAAAAACATCTGGCATGCCCTGACCAACACTCTTATAATAGCGGTAAGCTCCACCTTTGTTTCAGTTATCCTCGGGACTCTGGCGGCATTTGCGCTTTACAAATATAAAACAAAACTTCAGATAAGCCATAACATCCTGATTTATTTTCCACTGGTAATACCTGATATACTTATGGGAATAAGCCTGCTTCTCTTTTTCGTATCTCTTAATATCGGTCTTGGACTTGTGACAATATTTCTTGCTCATGTCACTTTCAGCATGAGCTATGTCGCCATGGTGGTACTGGGCCGATTCCAGGATTTTGATTACTCGATCATGGAAGCCGCACTTGATCTCGGCGCGACATGGAGAACTGCCGTGCGCAAGATAATGATTCCATATCTTATGCCCGGGATCGCCGCCGGCGGTCTTCTTGCTTTTACACTGTCGCTTGATGATTTTGTAATTACATTTTTTGTATCGGGGCCCGATTCTACGACTCTCCCCCTTTACATATACAGCATGATGAGGCACGGATCACCATCTGTGATAAATGCTCTCTCTGTTCTTATGGTAGCGTTCACATTTATTATTGTATTTTTAAGTAAAAAACTTCTGGAGGCGAAGGAATGAAAAAATTTATTTTTGCAGTGATATCCATCCTGCTTGTATCACTCTCCGCTGCTTCATGCAGCAAGGGGAAAGAGACTCTTCATATTTATAACTGGGCGGATTACATGAACCCGGCTGTAATAACAAAATTTGAACAGAAATACAACTGCACAGTCGTAATGAACTATTTCGATTCCAATGAAGCACTGTATGCAAAACTAAAAGCAGGAGCTTCCGGATATGACATACTCTTTCCTTCCGGGTACATGGCGAAAATCATGTATGAACAGAAAATGATTAAAGAGATAGACCACTCTAAATTAAAAAACATTAAAAATCTTGATATGCCGTTTATAAAAAAAGCTCTCGACCCTGAACTGAAATACAGCGTGCCGTATATGGTAACATACTGCGGTATAGCCTACAATAAAAAGAAAGTAAAAAACTTCAGGCCATCCTGGTCGATGTACGACAGAACCGATATTGCCGGGCGTATGACCCTGCTCAATGACCTGAGAGAGGTAATAGGCGCCGCCCTGAAGTTCAATGGTTATAAATACAACACAGTTAACGACACTGAACTTGCAAAAGCAAAAGAGACAGTAATCAGATGGAAAAAAAATATTGCTAAATTTGATGTGGACGAAGCCAAACGCGGATTATCTTCAGGAGAGTTTTTCCTTATACAGGTCTATAATGGTGACGCGATACAGCTGATGAGTGAAAATCCGGATATCGCTTTTGCTCTGCCTGAAGAAGGCACTTCGATAAGTCAGGATGATTTTGTCATACCGGAAAGTTCCAAGAACACTGATCTTGCATATAAGTTTATAGATTTTCTTCTGGAACCGGAAAATGCAAAAGATAATATGGAATTTGTTTATTACCTCTCACCGAATCTTGAAGCACAAAAACTTATGAGTAAAGAATTTATGACCGATCCGGCAATAAATCCTCCGGCAAGCGTGCTGAAAAAATGTGATTACCTGATGGATCTTGGAGAAAACAATATGAAATACTCTGAATTGTGGGATAAAATAAAGTCAGAGAAATAACCGCTGGTCTACCCTCTCCCGACCCCGGTCAGGAGAGGGTTTTAATCTTTTCTCTTAATTTTATAAAATACTGCACGGACAAATAGTAATACAATCAGGGTACCGGCTGTCATTTAATCCGCCCTCTCCTCTTCAGCCCGGATCCGGACTCAAAACAAAAATCAACAGCATAACAGACCGATGAATATTAAACAGAAATAATAAATAAATTGACTGCACCAGGTTATATATGTATACATGAGCATTATAAATTCCATCTTTATGCTCAAGTATAAAATCGGAGCATTTTATTCTATTATGAAATTAAACCTGAAAAGAAAGATTATTATCTACTCATTAATCACTAATCTGATAATTACAATATCATTAGGTGGAACTCTTTATAAATATGCAGGTGAATTATATTATCAGGCGTTTATCAGCAGCAAAGAATCTCTGGCAAGATCAATTGCGCTTTCCATTGATGGAGAAAAACATAAAACTTTTACTTCGCTGAACTCAGCCGGCAGCAAAGAATATCAGAAATACCTGAAATACCTGAAATACCTGAACACTATAAGACTTAATGAAAAATATATAAGCTATCTTTTTACGATAAGCTACGACCGGAAAAATAACAAGCTCACATACATCGTCGATTCAGATATCAATCCGACAGATATAATATGGATTACAACAGAATTTTTCGGTCTCGCGCTTTCTATCGGGAAGAATAATGAAATTGCCATTAAATATAACGAAACTATCTACACAGAAGATTTTGATATACTTGTTGGAGATTCTAAAATCCCGCTGAGAATCGGTAAGGATGGAATTCTTACTCTAGGCGGCAGGAAACTGGCCGGAATCGTTTCCAGATCTCCCCTAACGCTGGAAGCTTCCGGAAAAAAACTCAGCATCAATGACCGCGAACTTTTTTCAGAAATATTTATAAATGATAAACCGGTTGAATTATACTGCTCATTCACGGCAAAGAACGAGTCGCAGAGTATGCCCGGCGAGCTTTATGCCGAGTCTAAGGATGTTGTTGAACGATGCAAACAGATAATTGACAGCCAGCAGGATACTATTGTCCGGAGAGATTCTCAGACAAGTATTTACGGGAAAAATATTACAACTGTTTACAGTGTGATTAAAGACAGTAAAGGTGCTGCAAACGGTCTTGTCGTTGTTGAAATTTTTCAGGGAGAAGTTTCAAATTTCAAGAGAGCAGTTGCTTTAATCTCTCTGATTGTATCATTTTTAGCTTTTATCTTTATAGTAATTCTTACTTTAATATTTGCTGAATATATAATCATTCCCATAAAAAAACTCACGAAGGGCACACAAAAAGTCGGTGAAGGGAACCTGGATTATACAATAAATACAAATAGAACTGATGAATTCGGCATACTGGCAGACACCTTTAACAGCATGGTGAGCAATCTTAAAAAAGCACACATCGAAATAACTTCGGCGAATAAGGAGCTGAGTAATTATAAAAATAATCTCGAACTCATTGTAGAAGAGAGAACTAAAGAATTAAAAAAAACTAATATGGAACTGAGCAGCGCGATCTCTGAAGTAAAACATCTCAAGGGCCTCCTTCCGATATGCTCATCATGTAAAAAAATCCGCGACGATAACGGTTACTGGAGCCAGCTTGAAAGCTATATAAGCACACATTCCCAGGCGGAATTTACTCACAGTATCTGCCCGGTCTGTGCGAAAAAACTGTATCCGGATATATAAACGAATAAACAAATTATTTATTAAAATCTGCTTCTTTCTGTAAATCATACAATTTCTAAAACTGCTTTTAATATATATCTAAAGTCCATGAATATTTTTTACTGAAATTGGATTGACACGTATTAGGCGCTTCTTATTTTGAAAATGTAATAAATCTTAATAATTTTTAGTGAAAAATCTTTAATTTTATTTATCCATTCTAACCGCAGAGAAGAATAACATATTTAAAGAATTCACAAAAACTTTATACATGGAGAAACCGGTGAAAGAGATACGAAAATCCAACAAACTTGATAATGTTTTTTATGATATACGCGGACCAATTGTTCAGGAGGCGGCGCGTCTTGAACGTGAAGGTCATTCAATTATAAAACTGAATACAGGTAATCCTTCTGCTTTCGGCCTTTACGCTCCTGATGAAATAATACAGGATGTTATTGTGAATCTTCGTGCCGCCGAAGCATACGGTGATTCAAAAGGCCTATTTGCCGCCCGCAAAGCTATTATGCAGGATTGCCAGCTTAAAGGTATCAATGGAGTCCGAATTGAAGATATCATTGTCGGCAATGGTGTCAGTGAACTTATAGTTATGACCATGCAGGGCCTTCTCAACAACGGTGACGAGGTACTTGTCCCAATGCCCGATTACCCTCTCTGGACCGGGGCAGCAAATCTCGCCGGAGGAAAGGCCGTACATTATCTTTGTGATGAATCCAGCCTCTGGTATCCGGATATTGAAGACATCGAGAGTAAGATTACTCCTAGGACTCGGGCCATAGTAATAATCAACCCTAATAATCCTACAGGTGCTGTTTACCCGAAAGAGATTGTAGAAAAAATTGTAAATATTGCAGTTAAAAACCAGCTGATAGTACTCGCCGATGAAATTTATGACAGAGTTATGTATGACGGAATAAAGCATACACCTGCGGCTTCTCTTTCAGATGAAACTCTTTTCATCACGATGAACGGCCTTTCAAAATCACACCGTCTCTGCGGGTTCCGTGTCGGCTGGATGGTGTTGAGCGGCAAAAAAGATGATGCGAAAGATTTTATTGAAGGCCTTGGAATACTCGCATCCATGAGGCTCTGTTCAAACATGCCGGCCCAGTACGCGATCCAGACTGCAATCGGAGGCTATCAGAGTATTTATGAATTAACATCTCCCGGCGGACGATTATGTGAACAGAGAAATTTTTCCTACGAACTGTTTAATTCAATACCCGGAATATCATGCGTTAAACCGTTAGGCGGAATGTACCTTTTCCCGAAAATAGATCTCAATAAAATTCCGGTAAAAGACGACGCACTGTTTGTTCTCGATTTTCTGAAACAGAAAAAAGTTATGCTTGTACAGGGAACAGGATTCAACTGGCCGAATCCAGATCATTTCCGTGTTGTATTTCTCCCTAACATTGAGGAGTTGAAACTGGTTGCACAGCGTTTGGCGGAATTTGTAGACGGGTATTCACAGGAATAGAATTACTTAATTTTTGCTTCTCAATATATAGGAGTAACAGCAGAAAATATTATTTGTATTCTCTGCTGTTCCGGAATCCCGCTGCTCAATTTAAAATTCCCGGCAATGACTCCATCAAAGCTAATAAATATCCGGGCCGGACGTGCAGGATTCTCTGTGGTCCTGTGGGGCCTTTATCCGGGTTTATGCTTCATTATTGTTTTGGGCAGATAATCATAGTCACCAGGAGGGACTGTCCAATATTTATCTCTCTCAAGACGCTGCGCTTCCGCTGCCTGAAATGATATACTATCCATTCCCGAATTCAAAATCAGGTAAGATTCTTGACAAACTTTCTCCCGCGAATTAAATTAATTTCTACACTGCTCAACGGATTAGAATCGAAATTGAAAGGTATAAACTTATGAAAAAAATAATCACCACTGAAAATGCACCGAAAGCAATAGGACCATACAGCCAGGCTGTTGAAGCTAACGGCATGCTCTTCCTCTCCGGACAGCTGGCAATAGACCCGGCAACATCAAAACTTGTTGAAGGCGGCATAAAGGAACAGACCGAACAGGTTTTTAAAAACATTCAGGCAATTTTGACGGTTGCGGGATATTCATTCGACAATGTGGTAAAATCAACCTGCTTATTAGCTGATATCTCTGATTTTGGTCCGATGAATGAAGTCTACAGCAAATACTATTCAAAAGAATTTCCCGCAAGAGCGGCTTACGCTGTTAAAGGTTTACCTTTAGGAGCATTGATTGAAATAGAAACTATCGCAGTAAAATAAATGCTGTATAAACAGTTTTATCATCCATACCCGGTTAATGAATGATAAAATTTGCTGCTTGACTTATCGGATGTATCCTGCCAGCACTGAAATATCGATTTCTCCCCAGGCCGTAACCGGGGCGAGGCCGCGTGATTACATACATGTCATCGCAGCAGTGTAACTGTGAAATTATCGATCAATAAAAATTAAGGATTAAAAAATGTCAGAAATATTCAATACAGTCATTGACAGGAAAAATACCGGATCGGAGAAATGGGATAAAGTCGATCAGCTTTTCGGAGGAGAGAACCTTCTCCCGCTGTGGATTGCCGACATGGATTTCCGCACTCCTCCTGAAGTTATTGATGCCCTGTCGCAAAAAGCTGAACACGGAATATTCGGATATACTTCATACATGGATTCGACATATAGCTCAGTTATAAACTGGTTTTCACGAAGGCACGGCTGGAAAATTGAAAAAGAGTGGATACTCTTCTCTCCAGGCGTAGTTCCGGCGATAAATATCCTGATTCAGACATTTACCGAACTCTGCGATGGAATAATAATCCAGAGACCGGTGTATCATCCATTCTCGCGGGTAATTGAAAATAACAGGAGAAGAGTTCTCAACAATCCGCTCCGGCAGAATAAAAACGGAAGTTATGAAATTGACTTCGATAATTTAATAGAACAGGCAAAGAAACCTGCGGCAAAGATGATGATTTTGTGTACACCCCACAATCCTGCGGGAAGAGTATGGAGAGAGGATGAACTCAGGGAGATAATCAGAATCTGTGATGAAAATAATATACTGCTTGTTTCGGATGAAATACACTGTGATCTTGTCTTCAACGGCCACAGGCATATCCCTCTTCATACTATCGCAGAAGGTTATAGCGACAACATTATAACCTGCACCGCCCCGAGCAAAACATTTAATCTTGCCGGAGTCCAGATTTCGAACATCATAGTTCCGGATAAAGTAAAAAGAAACCAGTTTAAAAACTCGCTCATGAAAGCGGGAATGCTTGATCCGAACAGTTTTGCTCCTGTAGCGATGGAGGCTGCGTACAATCACGGCGGGCAGTGGCTGGACAATCTGTTGATCTATATAAATGAAAATTTTCAGTTTATGAAAATGTTTATGTCGAACGAACTGAGCGATGCCGTAGTTACGGATCTGCAGGGAACATACCTCGCGTGGGTTGATTTCAGGAAGTATAACCTGAGCACTAAGGAACTGGATGATCTCTTTATAAAAAAAGCAGGAGTAGCTCCGAGCCCCGGTTATATATTCGGTGCCGAAGGTGCGGGATTTGCTAGATTCAACCTGGCATGTCCGAGGTCACTTCTGGAAGACGGATTGAAAAGAATTGCTTCCGCTTTCGGAAATTTAAAATAGGAGGTCAGCTCCCTCCGAAAAATTCAGACACGGATTTTATTTTATCGGCAAAAATCATTGAAAATGATATGTCGGTGAGTTTATAAGCGCCTCTCGCGGATTCATAACTATATTCCAGGAAAAGATTATACAAAGTGCTGTCGGAATTGTCTTTAAGCGTAATCATAAAAATACTGATGTTCCCGTCACGGAAATATTTAATCCGTTCCAGAGATAGATTGTTATTCCTGCTGTCATAGAGGAAAAGCCCGAATTTATCAATAAGCCTTACTCCTGAACTTCCATCTTTTATTATACCGTCCATGCATCTTCGAATTTCAGATTCTCTCCCCGGATTGCTGGAGATGATTTTTTTTAAAAAAAGCGACTTATAGCTTGAAAGCTCCCCCTCTCCCACATCAGCCGCAAGAGGTAAACTTAAAAACATAATAAATAATGACACTATAAGATTCTTCACATTAAACTCTCCGTACTCAACTTCTTTCATCATTTAACCGATCATAAATATATGGGAAACCGGCTATTCAAAAACTTCCGGCATTTTGATACTCAATATGCCGGAAGCACGGCGGATAAAAATTCCATCACCTGTTTATGAGTAATTGCTGAAAAACCGGCTTCTGGCAAGAGATTTTTAATGAAAAAAAGAAATATAATAATATACATATCATTCTTCGCGGTAATTTTTTCGCCGTTCTTCTACATTGTATACGCCTACAATGAAAGCTATAATTTATTCCGGAAATCGGAAAATATCAGGCAGCCGCTTGCGACAGTAATCTATGACAGAAACGGCCGGATAATTGCACATTTGTATGATGAATACAGAAACTATGTTCAAATTGAAGAGATACCCGAAACGGTTATAAAATCATTTCTTGCGGCGGAGGACAGTTCATTTTATCTGCACACCGGATTTGACATTGCGGGTATCGCGAGAGCTCTCTTCATCGACATCATAAGCGGAGAGCTGCGCCAGGGAGGATCGACTATTACCCAGCAGCTGGCGAAACAGCTCTTCACGGGAAAAGAGAAGAACGTTAAAAGAAAACTCGTAGAGTTATTTCTTGCCAGAGAATTCGAAAAAAAGTTTTCAAAAAATCAGATAATGGAGATGTACCTGAACCAGATTTATCTTGGACATGGAGTTTATGGAGTAAGCGCCGCGGCTGAATTTTATTTTCAGAAACCACTGAAAGATGTAGATGTAATTGAAGCAGCACTTATTGCAGGCATACCTTCTGCACCGGACAGATTTTCGCCCCTTAAAAATCCCGCTGCCGCGCATGACAGATCACTTGGAATAATATTCAATCTCATATCATCCGGATATATAGGGAAAAAAGATGCTGCAGAAAAATTCAATTCATTCTGGGGAAAATACAGTGAAAGAATTAAAACTGAATTTCCCGAAGCGGGGATAAGAAAAGAAAGCGCCGGGGAAGCGCAGTGGTTTACTGAATACATAAGACGTGAACTGGTAGCGAAATACGGAGAGGACACAGTTTACAGAGGCGGACTTAAAGTTTATACAACTCTTGATCTGGAATACCAGAAAGCGGCGGAAAGAATACTTGAGAAATCCCTTGAACAACAGAACATTTACAGCAGTTCGATCAACAGATATGAAATATCAAAAATTGATATTGAGCTTGCCGAAAAATCAGCCGAGAAGGAAAAAATTAATTCCAGTCAGAAAGATGAATATATTAAACAGTCAGCAAAATTCAGCAGGGAGATGATGAACACTCTCGCCGACGAACTCCTGCTGACATCAGTCATTACCGGATCAGAAACACAGGCCGGGTCTATGACAAAACATATGGAAGCATATGAAAACCTTATCCGGCAGTCCAGGGCAGAGGGCGCACTTGTAGCTCTCGATCCGGCAAGCGGAGGAATCCTGGCAATGGTTGGCGGCAGCACATTCAACCCGATAAACCAGCTGAACCGGGCTGTGCAGAGCAGAAGGCAGCCGGGTTCCGCATTCAAGGCCTTTGTTTATGGAGCTGCAATTGAAGGAAAGAATATAACTGCTGCGACTCCATTTCAGGATTCACCTCTAACTTATAGAGGAGGTAAACAATCATGGACTCCATCAAACTACGACAGGGATTATTCAGGAAGAGTTCTTGCGCGAAAGGCCTTATCCATGTCGCTTAACATTGTTTCCGCAAAAATTTATGATATTGCAGGCGGAGAGAATATCGCCAGGTTTGCATCAAAACTTACAGATACAGACTACAAAAGATTTCAGCTCGACCCGACACTCTCCCTCGGAACAACCGAGCTTACTCCCCTTGAGATGGCAAAGGGATTTGCAGTTTATGCAAACAGTGGAATATCTGTTCCTGTAATTTCAATACTGAAAATTGATGACAGGTACGGTAAAAATATATTAAGTACATCTGAAAAATCAGTTCCATCAAGATCAGTCTCTGAACAGGCTGCTTTTATTATGACCAGTATGATGAAAGATGTTGTAGACTCGGGAACAGCATCTAATGCTGTACGCCGTGTAGCAGGATTCCGGCTCCCCTGTGCGGGGAAAACAGGAACCAACACTGATTTCCGCGACGCATGGTTTGTAGGATACACTCCGGATATTGTTACAGCAGTATGGGTGGGGTGTGAGTCTCAACAGTATTCACTGGGAAGGGGCCAGAGCGGTGCATCTGTATCAGCACCGATATGGGGGATATTCATGAACGAGGTTTACAAAACCCGCATGAAAGTCAGCTTCCCGGAAAAACCGGCGGGAGTTTCCGGGAGAATAATATGTTCCATATCGGGAGATCTGGCCGATCGCGGATGTCCGGGAAGGAATGAATATTTTATTCCGGGTACTGAACCGGACGCTAAGTGCGACGGCCTGCATGGAAAACTTTCAAATATAAAAGAACTTATAATCAGAGAGAAAAAAGCCATACACGGGAAAAATGCGCCGGATCTTTTTGAAATCAATGGAGAAAAAAACAGCAGGGAAAAAACTGAAACCGGTTCGGAACAGAGTTTTTTCTTTGATGACTGATTATATTTAAAAGTACTTAAACAGTATTCATGATATTTAAATCCGCCACGGAGGTACAGTGAAACATGGAAATTTTATTCTTTTCACTATGAAAAAATAATTTTTTCTCCGTATCTCTGAGGCAGAGAATTTATAATCCCGCCTAACAACAACGGGATAACAAAATTTACCGGTGGTTAATATGCAGGTTTTCTGTTCAAATTGCAATACAGCGCATGATGTAACTTACGATCAGGCAAATAACAGTGACACATCTGTTATAAACTGCAGGAAGTGTGACAAGAAGATTAAATTTCAATTCTGTCCACATTGTGGTGCGTTTTACTCGATTACATTTTCAAATATAAAACATGGCAGCTACAGATACAGCTGCAAAAAATGCATGAAAGACTTTGCAATTGAATTTAAACCGAAAGAAATATCCCGCACTGCACCGGCCAAAAAAATTGTAAAAGAAAATGTGGCACCGGTCATTGCAGAACCGGAAGAGGATGTAATCATAACGAGAACCGCAGAAGCAGAACCTGTCTCATTTATTAACAACAGCATTAACACATTCTCTGCAGGGGAACTTTTCAAATCAGCATCAGAAGCATTCACTGTTAAAAAAATAATTGTCTCAGCAGCCGGTGTTATGAGTATGCTTCTTGTAATTCAGCTTTTCAGTTCCATCGAGAGCCTGCTGGCTAAACCGGGAACTGCTGCAGTAAATCCATTTGCCGGGTCTCTCATAAATCTGTTTCCCATGGCTATAATTTTCTCATTCTACACACTCTTCGCTTCAGTTATCGCTAAAATCACAATGGATAAAATATTTCATTCCAGGGAAACTGAAACTGAAGAGATAATTAAATTCACACTGAAGACCGGTCCGGGAGTATTTGCAGGAAATATAATTATTCTGTTAACGGTAAGTACAATACTGATACTTTTCGGGAAGATACCATTCCTCGGGCCGCTGCTTTTCTCTCTGGCATTTTTACCTGTATACCTCATATCTGTTGCAATATTTATTCTCTGCTTTATCGGCCTCTGGTTTTATCCGCCGGTTTCAGCTCATAGAGAAAACGGAATTGTAACTAATCTTAAAAATCTTATGCTGTTTATAAAAAAGCATAATCTTAATATTATTTTTATGATACCGGTAATTCTGCTCGTTGCTGCGATAACATTCTCACTGATATTTTTTATTCATCTCTCGGCATTCTCTCTCTCAATTGCAATGTCTAAATGGCTGTTGAGCAACGATGCATCAATGATCTTTTCATCTATTCCGGCATTGTTTATTAAGGCTTCAGAATCGACATTCGCGGGCTTAAGCTCGGGAATATTTAAAGAGCTTAACTCTTCGCTGCTTATGACTCATCACATGGGAGGATTTATTTTAGGAGTGATTCTTCTCGCAATTACCGTATTTCTTCTTTCACTTGCAGTATCAATAACAGCGACTGTATCTTCTCATATATATATTGTTATGGAGAGAGGTATATCAATTGATGACAGAAAAAAAGCTCTGGTACTGTTTATACTTATGCTGCTGATGACTCTGCTGATTATGTTCAGGAGTCTTATGTGATGGATTTCTTATTCTTCACTCCCCGCACCTGACGGGAAAAAATTTTAGAAAATATCCATAAAAAATATTTCTATGGAACCTTTTCCATAAAACACAGGTCTAACTTCTAAAACAACGGAGGATTAACCGATGAAAAAAACTTTATTTATAGCACTATCACTAATGATATTATCATTAACAGGGTCATCACTTTTCGCGCAGGGAATGGGGATGGGCGGCAATGGTTTTGGAGGGCCTGGTATGGGGATGGGTATGCATAAACCATTTCAGCATCTTGAAATGCTTCAATACCAGTTCGATTTAACAAATGCACAGGTTGATAAACTGTACAAGATCGATAAAGATTATATGGATAAATTTTACCAGAACAGAAATGATGCTGATAAAATAAAAGATTTAAGAGAAAAACATCGCGCTGAAGTAGAAAGTATTCTCACTCCTGAACAGAAAACAAAATGGAATGACTTCGCAAAAAATCATCCTATGCGAGGCCAGGGAATGAAAAATAAAGGTATGATGAATAAAGACTGTCCGGCTTTCGGGCTTATGGGCGGAATGCAGGGACCGCACATCGGGATGCTTCAGAAAGATCTCAGGCTAAGCGATGAGCAGGTTGATAAAATTTACAAAATACATAGAGACAACATGGACAAATTTTATCAGAATAGAAATGATGGCGACAAGGTAAGAGAATTAAAAACTAAACAGGATGCAGAAATAGAAAACGTTCTCACGGCTGAACAGAAAACTAAGTGGAACGAACTTAAAAATAACCATCCGATGTATGACAAAAAACCCAGGAACGGAAAAGGTCATCACATGATGGAGAATAATGAAAAATAACACAAGAGATAAAGGCCTGAATTACTCAGGCCTTTATCCTGATTTTTTACCAGGGTGAACTTTATGAATAACAGAATAATTATAGCAATACTCTCCTCAATAATTGTGATCCAGATGATTGCAGGTATATTTATTTTAAGAAAAGAACATTTTGAAGGGCCTCCACCTCCCCAATTCGGATTTATGGAAGAGAGGATGGGTATGGGCAGACATCACATGAGAGGAAACAGATTCGGCGGACCGTTCTGTGAACCTGAGTTCATGAAAGACAGACTTTCCCTTAACCAGGTTCAGTCAGACCGGATTAACGAACTTAACAAAAAATTTGATACTGAATTTTCCGGATACATAAAGCTGATTGACCCGGAGAGAAAAAAACTTAAGGATATGCTCGACAGTAATACCAGCGACATGAAAGCAGTTAAAGAGCAGCTTAAAAAAATTGAAGATTTCAATCTTGAAATTCACATGCTGCGAATCCGTCAGGGGAAAGAAATTTCAGAGATTCTTACACCCGAGCAGATGAATATACTCCATAGTGAAAGAAAAATGTTCTTTGAAAATATGCAGAGAAATAACGGCGGAATGAGATGAATGAAAGGGACTTCGCGGAAATTGTAAAAAGAACAAAAAAAACTGTTCTTTCCGCAATTGAAAAAAATATGGCACCGCGATTTTACCATGCAATAGATGATGTTGCCCAGGAAACATATATCCGCGCATACAATGGACTTATAAAAAACAGTTTCAGAGGTGACTCATCATTAGAAACATGGTTGTATAAAATTGCAAAAAACGAATCACTGAGAATGAACCACAAACTCACACGCGAAGAGGAGAAAGCAATAAAAGCGCGGGAGAATAACAGCCTGGTGCAGAAACCGGACTCAGGCGACACAGCCTATCTGCACGATCATCTTATGCTCCTTCCGGAAAAATACAGGTCTGTGCTGACTCTTTCATCTCAGGGTTTCAACATAAACGATATTTCACAAAAACTCGGGATACGGCCCGGAACTGTAAAATCAAGAACATCAAGGGGCAAAAAAATAATTCATGAAAATATCAGGAGGGAAAATCATGAACGATAACAAAAATATTATGAGTGAAGAAATCAGAATGAGATTGGAAAGCGATTCATGGAATTTTTCCATTGCTCATAAAGTCTCAGAAGCCAGAGACACAACAAAAAATAACATATGGTCCTTTGCTTCACTCGCGACGGCAGCAATGTCATTTATGATTTTCATGGCAAGCATATATAGTGTTGCATTTAATAACAGCGCATACAGCGGAACCGGTTCAATTTACAGTTACGCATATATCAAGAATAGTATTAATCTTGATAATGATATAATTGCTGCGAAAGTTGAGTTAACTATTAATGAAGCTTTTCCTATGAGATAGCAGTCTGTAATTCTTTTGGTGTTGCAAGAGCCATTTCATTTCTGATATTCAGGCAGGTTCTGCAAGCATACTCCTCCTGCTTACCTTTGTTCCACTGATTCACAGGTCTGTAATAGCCGGATACTCTTGAATAGATTTCTGACGGGATTTTAATGCTTTTAGACATAGAGACCCTCATTTATTTCCAATATTTTTTCTGCATATTCAATTGGTGTAATTGAATAGTTTTACATTAAGCTGTCTCATCAGTCAATTTTTGTCATACCGGCAATGAATACGGCTAGCTGCAGCACCTGAATGACAAATCTGGAAAATCATAACCTGGGACAGTCTTCTTATCAGACCATTTTCATACTAATAAAAACTGCGGAATAAGTATTGAGTTAATTTTTTTAACCATACCTAATGAGACATAATCTGTCAAGAATTAATAAAAAAATTTTATTCCGAAAAAAAAGGCGGCAGTCTCATTATTCAGATGCGGGGAGATAAATATCAAAAACCGTTCCCGAACCGGGTTCGGAATGAACTTCGATAAATCCTTCATGACGGATGATAATATTATGCACTACAGCAAGTCCAAGCCCGCTTCCTTCACTCTTGGTTGTGAAAAAAGGATCAAATATTTTTTTAATATTTACACGGTCTATCCCCGGGCCGTTATCTGCAACAGACAGACGCCATACCGGGCCATTGAATCCTGCTAAAATTCTTGAATCGGATTCAATTTTATCGAGCAGAAGTGAAATGGCCGGATCATTTCCATTACTCCGCTTCATCGCATCAGAGGCATTAACTATTAAATTAAGTATCACCTGTTCAAGCTGAGTTTTGTTTCCTTTTATGTAACTCCCTGATGTACTGTTATGAAATGATAATTCAACATTACAGGGAATCGATGAACGGGTTATATTTATTACATCTATAATAATTTGTTCAAGATTGACTCTTGAAAAACTTTCTGTTTGATTCTTTGAAACAGACATGAGGTTTTTCACAAGCTGAGCAGCTTTTTCACCCGATTGTTTAATAACATCAAGGTGAGTGAGTATATCGTCATCCCCGGTATTATTATCTTTAATCAGCATATTAAGATATGAAGACGTGCTGATAATTCCCGAAATAATATTATTAAAATCATGGGCAAGCCCTCCGGCCATAGTTCCAAGTGCCTCAACTCTCGATGCCCGGTTTAACCGTTCTTCATTCTTTTCAAGATCTGTTATATCATCAATTCGCATAATAACACCGGCAATATGTTTTTTGCTGAAGGGAAAAATAAATATATTTTTTATATAGTTTTCTTCAGTGCCGCAAATTTCTTTAACAAAAACCTCTTTCAGCAGTTCAACAGTAATACGTTTTTCACGTACCTCTTCACATTTTGCTTTATACTTTCCGAGGTCGGGGATAAAATCCCATAGGACACGCCCCACGGATTCTGCGGACGTGTATCCTGTAAATTTTTCCGCTTCTTTGTTCCATTGAATAATTCTTCCATCCTCATCAAGGGTAATAATGATTGAAGGCATGGATTCAATAATATCATTCACATACAGGGTAAGTTCTCTCAATTCCTCATTTGACATATTAAGTTCAGCAGATCGATGCTTAATAGTATTGCTCAGCTGATTAATATTTGCCGCAATATCGCTTATTTCATCTTTTTCATTATCATTTATTACAGTATCATAGTCGCCGTATCTTATCGTCTTAAGGCCATCTATGATATTCATTATCCTGCTTAAGAACAGTGAATTTAATTTCCTTGTTGAAATAAAAAAAGCAGCTATAGTAATCATAATGACTGAAATAAAAGAATATAATATTATCTTCTCGGTATATTTATTAAGCGCACTCACATCATATATAAGTTCAAAATATACATTGGTAGTACGGTTAAAAAAATACCGGTTCATTTTCATTTTCTTATAAACATATATTCTATTCCCGGACTCAATTACAACATTTTCCTCTGTTATTATTCTTTTCATAATGTCAGAGGATAAATCAATTTTTTTCCCTGAATTAATTAAAGACCATCCCACACTTTTAGAAATTGAATAAATATCAATAGACTGGAGATACCCGCTATAAAAATTTTTAAACATATCACCAAAAAGAAATTCATAAAGTGCAAAATTATATTTTTTGTTCACAAAATCAAGCACGTCAAACGAAAGTTCATAAATAATGTTACTCCCCTTCGGGCTGTAATACATATAATGATATATTTTACCCTCTCGTATTGAAACCGAAATGCCCTGAGATACTACATCTCCCCTGCCGTATATGGAATTAATATATTTAGTAAACGAAGTGCCTACACTCAGCAAATTTAAACCGATATCGGCTGTCAGTGATGAATTAAACACTACGCCTGCGGAATCAATAAAATAGATATGCCCCACATTAAGTTCTTTTGCTTTTTTCCGTAGCTGAAGTGGTGAGACATTTTTCACTGATTCGTATGAGGGATAGCTTTTTGCAAGATCATGCAGAGCAGCCTGCCCACTGTCATCCATATTCTTCTCTATTGAACCGAGAATACTCTGATAATGATCAAGTTGTCTTTCAATTCTATAAATTTGTTCTTCCCGGTTTTCACGTAAAACATTTTTCACAAAATTGTATGAAAACCGCCCGATCAGCAGGGAGATAACGGTTGCCGTTGTAAAAATAATTGAAAATATTATTAAAAAAAGTCTCTTTCGCATTAAACAACCCGGAAGTTTGGCATATGGTTATTATTATATTTATTACAGCATGCTATTAACGTGTAAACTGGCGGCCTTCGAAAGTGGTCTTGCGGTAAATCCAAAACAGTAGTTTCATAGAAAATACGCTCATCAAGAATGGATATACTAAAATATACTTTCTGCGTCCGCCCCGCTTAGAGAACATGGCAGCATTATTTTGAAAATGTATAAAGAGAAGCATTTATTTCAAACAAACTTTAAATTGTTGCCTTACTCAACATTATCACTATACAAATATTTTTGAGGTCTGTCAACTTTAATAATATTAACCGGTTGAAATAATTACCGCGGCACCGACAAGTTTAATATTATATTTAATTCCATAATAACCCCGGTATTCTGTTACAAGGGATTCCATCTCGGTTTTAGCCTTCAGCATTTTATTCCGGGTTCTGGTAATAGTGCTCTTCATATCTTTACCATACCACTTCATCTGACTCTCCTGAAGATCCAGTTTTTCTTCAAGCTCCTTAATCTGCCTCCGGTATGATTCCCTGACCTTTTCAACTTCAGGATCAATCTGTATATCAAGATTTTCATTGAGGTCAAACAGGCGGTCATCAATTTTCTTCATCAGTCGGTCACGTGCCTTTTCGGAGTAGCTGCTGTACTTTGAACATATTTCGGTTATAGTATTACTGTATCTTGAAACGGGTATATCATGATTAAAATCGAGATCAGCAAAATTCTGTTCGATACTTGTCAGGTCAAAATCTCCCAGAACTCCGTCAGTTTCAATCAGCACCGGATAGAATTCATGCGAAACAGAAACAGAAGAAAACTTAACCAGAAAGTGAAAAATCATTCCTGTGAATTTATTTTCATTACTGATGCACACAATCCCGGTCTCTCCGCCGAAACTATCGCTGCAGCAGTATTCAATTATATTATCCACGACCTCATGCCCGAAGGCGAGAAATTCCAATCCCTCGTCCTCAAGCGCCTTTTCACTGTCAAAAGTTCCAAAGCGGACAACCTGTTCATTAGTATTCCCCCGTGTTACTTTATACAGTCCTGTTCTTCCGTTTTTTGGAGAGATCATATTCTCCGCGTAGAAATCCTCTTCCATAAAATGATTAATGAAATTTTCAATTCGTCTATTGGTAAAACTTCTGTCTTTCAGTGTTACTTTATAATATTCGTCATAGTTAAAGTCCATTCTTCCGGCAACTGTGAGTTCGGAAAGTTTTTCAAAACTCTGCCTTGCGTTCTCCATCCTGCCGGAGAGTTCCTCTTCAACATCTTTTTTCTTTTTCCTTCCGGTTGCCAGTTCCATAAAAAGAGTGTTGAGGTTCACTTCATCCTCAATCTGTCCGAGCATGATATCAGGCGTACCGATTGATTCTTCGAATATTTTCAGTTTTTCCGTAAGCACTTCAAGTACTCTCTCTGCGACTGTGCCGCGGGTGGAAAAGTTATATATATGGACATCATTCGGCTGCCCGAACCTGTGAATTCTTCCTATTCTCTGTTCAATCTTCAATGGTGACCATGGAAGATCATAATTAATCAGGACGTCGCAGAACTGCATATTCCGCCCTTCACCGCCGGCTTCTGTAGCGATTAGAATTTCGGCATCATCCCGGAACCGGAGTATTGCCTCCTCCTTCTGGTCCCGGTTCATTGATCCGTTAAAAATAACAACATTGAATTCACCAAGAATTTCATTTATGTAATCCTGTGTTGTTCTGAACTGCGTGAAAATCAGGAACTTTTTGTGTCCCTTCCTTTTCAGGTCACGTATAAGCCTGATTAATTTTTCGCCCTTTTTGTTTACTTCTATCCGGGATGCAATCAGAACAAGCCTGTTGAGTGTGGTTATCTCCATCTTGAGTTCATCAATTGTTCTTCTTACAGTAAGATCATCGCTCTCCTGGATCTCCTCGAACTCGGACATATCATTTTTGTCAAAAATTCCATTATTAAATACAACCATCTGCTGATGGCCTGCAACAGCCCTTTCAAGAAGATCCTGCAGCCGCGCAGTCCGCTTCGTTAGCGCGACATACAGGGCATATGATGAGGAATCAAGCAGTTTCTGAAAGACTGTCATAACAAATCCCACAGCCCGGTTCTCGGACTGCATGGCCCTGTTAAACTCTTCAGCTACATATCTTGTAGTCTCATCATAAAGGCTCCGCTCATCCGGGTAGAGTTCAAACCTTATTGTCCTGGCAAAACGTTTGGTAAATCCTCCGACTTCGTTCTTCGTTCTTCTGATTACCACCTGATCGAGTTTTCTTTTAAGCCCGGAGAGATCCGCTCCGTCAAGACAGAATTCATTATAAAAAGACTGGAATGGCCCCAGGGTATTTTTATCTATGAGCCCGATTAAAAAAAAGAGTTCCTCGAGTTTACCCCTGAATGGAGTGGCGGAAAGGAGCAGCAGCGATCTGGTTTTTGCAGATATCACTTCAGCCATGTTGTAGGCAAGAGTTGATGTGTTTACATCTCTCCTCAGCCGGTGAGCTTCATCAAATATTACAGCGTCCCAGGAGCACCTGCCGAGGTCCTCCTCGAAATTTTTATTTTTTATAAAGTCGAGAGAACAGATTATCTTGTCATGAACTTTCCACGGGTTGCCGTTTTCTCCGGATGCTTTCACCGCTTTCCTTAAAACTTTACGGTCCATAATAATAAATTTCTCATTAAACTTGTTCTCCATCTCATTCTGCCACTGAAACATAAGAGAAGCGGGGCATACTATCATTATCCTTGTATAACTCTGCCTGTAAACCATCTCTTTAATAACAAGCCCGGCCTCGATAGTTTTACCGAGTCCGACCTCATCAGCAATGAGAAATCTCTGCCTGAGAGAATTGACTATACGGTGTGTACTCTCAACCTGGTGTGCAAGAATTCTTGTCCTGGAATTTGAAAGAGATAATATTTTATTATAAGTATGCGCGAGTTTGAGGATGAAAGATTCCGATTTGAGAATAAACCTCTTCCCATCAGAAATCCGGAAGTTCATAAAAGACTCCCTGATTTTCAGTTCATTTTCAATTACAGGTTTCCCCTCCGTTTCACTAACGACTGGAGTAATTGAAAAGAGATCCGGAAAATTTATATCAGGTTCTATATTCATAAATTTATTGATTTTATACCATAATCAGAATTGAATATATGGCCAATTTTATTAAAAGCTAAATGTCATAAAAGGAATTTTACCCCGGAAGAACTAGAGGTGACATAATAATTCATACTCGGTAATTGCACAATCATTTTTTTACTGAAAGAACGGAGTGTTTCGGAGAATGAAAAAACAGGCACAGAAAACCGGAATTTTGCCACACCCGCCTGCGCGGGTATGGCATGCAATATCATTAGCAATTCATTACACTGCTGCTTTACGCGTTATTCGGCAACCTGGGTACTGAGGAAGAACTGAATTCCCATCTGCTCGATCTGGTCAAGCATCTCTTCAAGTTTATCTATATGATCATCTTCATCCTTGAGAATGTGCTCCAGCATTTCCTTTGTTGCATTATCGCCGACTTCAGACGCAAGCTTGATTGCCTCATTATATGCTTTAATCGCGCCCTCTTCAGCAGTCTTGTCATTGGGAATCTGTTTTGCTACATTTTCTCCAATATGAATATTATTAAGAGTACTGACAACCGGAATCCCCTCAAGGAACAATATCCTGCCTATGAGTTTCTCTGCATGTTTCATTTCGTCAATGGCTCTCTTCTCGGATATTTCATGAAGTTTCTGATAGCCCCAGTTTGCACACATCTCTGAATGTACCATGTACTGGTTTATTGCAGTGAGTTCATCAGCAAGCAGAAAATTAAGCTTATCAATCAGTTTGTCATTACCTTTCATTACAGTCTCCTTAAAAAAAATTTATATATATAGTATATATAAATTTTTCTCCGAAGAATCAACTTTTATTTCTAAAAAAATAATGACAAATTTGTTAAAAAAGTAAAAATGCCTTAAACATTCCCGTTTGACATGGAGAAATAAATGATAGACTTAAGAAGCGACACAGTAACAAGACCCGGCAAAGAGATGCTCGAAGCGATGATGCGCGCGGAAGTTGGAGATGATGTATTCAAAGAGGACCCGACAATAAATGCACTGGAACAGAAAGCGGCATCGCTGTTCGGCATGGAAGCTGCTTTATTCTGCGCATCCGGGACGATGACAAATCAGATAGCAATCAATGTCCATACCACACATGGCGATGAGGTAATCTGTGACAGACTTGCTCACATATATGTATACGAATGCGGTTCTATCGCAAGACTCTCGGGCTCGTCAGTAAATCTTCTCTCCGGCGACAGAGGCCGGTTTACCGCAGAGGATGTTAAAGCTGCAATAAACCCCGATGATATCCATAGAGCTAAGACCTCACTCGTAGAAATTGAAAACACTGTGAACAAAGGCGGTGGAGCCTACTGGAACATAAATGAACTGAAAAGAATATCCTCACTGTGCAAAGAAATGAACCTCGCATTCCACATGGACGGAGCAAGAATATTTAACGCGATTGCAGAAACAGGCGAACACCCCGGAGACTACGGATCGCTTTTTGATTCCATATCCATCTGTCTTTCGAAGGGGCTCGGTGCCCCGGTAGGGTCACTTCTTCTGGGTAAAAAAGATTTTATTAAAAAAGCTTTAAGGGTAAGAAAAGCAATCGGCGGCGGGATGAGACAGGCTGGATATCTTGCCGCAGCAGGAATCTACGCGCTTGACAACAACGTTAAAAGATTAAAAGAAGATCACCAGCGGGCGAGAGATATGGGAGCGGTTCTTGAAACTCTGCCATATGTTGATGAAATTTTTCCCGTACAGACGAATATTTTAATTTTTAAATTAAATAAAAATATGAAAGATACTGATTTTATAAACAAGCTGAATGAAAAAAATATAAAAGCAACTATATTCGGACCTCAAACTATACGGTTTGTCACTCACCTTGACTTTACAGATTCCATGATGGAAGAAGTTATTAAAATACTGAAAGTTTTGCGTTAAAAAATCTTTACATACTATAAAAAGAAATCCTGTTCTTTAAAACAGGATTTCTTTTTTAATATCTGCCGAATGTACTACTAAACAAATTCAAAAAAACTGTCTCAATCCGCAGCTTCCTCCGGGAACACAAGTGATGCGAAGATAGATAGCATCAGTACCAGGCATATAACACTGAGCGACATGGCTGTTGAAATATTATAGAATCCTGATATAATCATCTTAACTCCGACAAACGAGAGTATTACCGCAAGGCCGTAATTCAGGAATCTGAAGATCTTCATTATGCCTGCAAGCGCGAAGTATAAAGCTCTAAGTCCGAGTATTGCCATAATGTTTGACGTATAGACAATGAATGTATCCTGCGATATTGAAAGTACAGCAGGAATTGAATCGACAGCGAAGATAACGTCAGACGTCTCTATCACAAGGAGAACAATAAACATAGGTGTAGCAAACCATTTGAGATTCTTTTTTATAAAAAATCTCCCCCCTTTATAATTCTCTGCAACCGGCATAATTTTTCGGAAGAGTTTTATTACAGGATTTTTTTCCGGTTCGATCTCTTCATCGTCGTCACCCAGCATTTTAATTCCCGAATAAATCAGGATTCCGCCAAAAATATAGAGTACCCAATGGAATTTTGTTATAAGGGTTATACCGGCAAAAATGAATATAAACCTCATTGCAAGTGCACCGATAATTCCCCAGAAAAGAATTCTGTGCTGATATTTATCCGGTACCTGAAAATAAGTGAATATCATAAGAAAAACGAAAAGATTGTCCATACTGAGTGCTCTTTCGACAATATATGCAGTCAGGTATACAAGCACCCCATCACGGCCGTTGGAGTAATAAATCACTATACAGAACAGCAGCGCAACTACAGTCCAGAACAGTGACCACCAGAGCGATTCCTTAAGGCTTACTTCATGAGCTTTACGGTTGAATACGCCGATATCAAGAATCATAAGAACAGTGATTACCGCGCCGAATATTATCCACCAGAGATATATATGCATTTTTATTACCTTTTCCGGAATTAGAAAATTTGAACATTGTCACAGAAATATAAATGACAAAAAATCAGTTCTGACCAAAATTTATGACCGGTTAGATATTTGTCAATTACTATCCCGTAAGCCGGCAAACTCCTGCAGAAGAACGGAATAACGGGCTGTTATACTGTTTTCACCAGAATCTCATTCATTGGAATTCTCGGGCGCTGATCCGGATTCTGATCGGGAAATCCGACCGGAATAAGGGCAGATACAAGATACCGGTTGTCAATAGCAAAGACTTCTTTTAATTTCTTCTGGTCAAACATCCCGACCCAGCAGGTTCCGAGCCCCAGATCTGTGGCGCGTAGCGTCATATGATCAATTGCAATAGCCGAGTTAAACTTAAGATATGATGCAGCATCCGCATCAGACATAACAGACCTGTTCTTCATCGCTTCGGCAAAGCCTGCGCCATCAAGCGGAGTATCCATAAAGGCCCCGGCCTCGCGGAGTTCCGACATTCTGGCATCGCGCCCACTGAATGCAGATGTATCGGCGAGACAGATAATAGTAACCGGCGCATTATGCACAAAAGGGAGAGGAGTACACTGCTTAAGTTTTTCTCTCCCCTCTTCACTTTTCACAATTATAAAACGTGAGGGTTGAAGGTTTGAACCCGACGGCGCTATCCTCGCAGCTTCAAGAATTTCCATAATCATCTCATCCGGAACGCTGTCTTTTTTAAATTTCCTTATACTTCTTCTTGCTTTTATAACATCTATAAATTCCATATTGAATCTCCTTTGCCTGCATCAGGATTATCGAAGATAAAATGAGAACAATCCAATACCATTGTTGTTACAAATAACTCATTAACACGGGCATTTAAATAAATTTCACCTCAGACTCATAATCCCGGGGATCAGAGTTATGATACCCATAACGGCAGATAATATATTTATTACAGTTGCTGTTTTGATCATCGGATCAGGGGAGAGTTGTACAAAGCCCTGATTTTTTCAGAGGATTTAAAATATTCTTAATCTCAAGGTTAGTTCAGAGAGCGGTCTGTTAACACGGAAAGTTTCTTTAATCAATCCTTCTCTTCCTTGTTGTTCTCAACTCTGAAATATATTCTTTTCCACATATATTTTCCCTTTTTATAAAACGATGTAATATAAAAATCCTGATCCGTGGCTTTTTCAATTACACTAAGGCCTATCCTGTTTGAGCCGTCTGCAAGTTTCAGGTTAGAGTTATAATCGAGAACAAGTTTAACGTGGCTGTCTGAGACAAGATCTTCTTTTTTTAATACAGATTCATCAACTGCGTCATAATGCTCAGGGTTATCGTAATCAAAATCCGAGAGCTTATCAATATATTTATAATAATCAAAAAAATCCCCGAATTCCTCAATTGAAGCTGAGAAAAAATCATTACAGGGATAAATAATAACATTAAAATATCCTGCAGATTTTTTATTCTCACTTGAATTATTAACAATCTGCCTGAGCATAGAAAACTGGGTATTGATAATAAGTTCATTCATAATAAAGCGTATGTATTTTTTTTTAGTCCATGGGAAGTCATCCGTAATTCTCTGAATTTCCCTGTCAAAATTTTTGAAGTGTTTTTCTCCAAGACCGAGGACATATATGTACGGCTCAAAAATTGTTCCGTCAGGATAGTATCTGGCGCTGTTTCGTATTTTATTAGGCTGATCATTCAGCCTTTTTCTATGCTTGTAGGGTACAAGCTCGTTCAGATCTTCGGAGTCGACCTCAATATTGGATTGATAATTATCGTTATCAAGCATGATAAAAACCGCCGGGAACTCAGATTTAGATCAAATCAATCAGAAATATTTTAATGCTTTTTCAATTGAAATTTTCATGCTAATTATAATAAGGATATTATAAAAGTCAACAAGGACATTCCTGCATTTTTATAAATTTATGTTAAAAAAATCAATCAACATGCAGCAGAAGTCCCTTCAGATACTCCCCTTCAGGATGATAAATACTGAAAGGATGGTCCATCCCCTGCGAAAGCTGTGCTACAACACGGGCATCTCTCCCTGAATCTGCCGCGGCTGAAAACACAATCTTACGGAAAAGATCGGCTGTAACATGATGCGAACATGAAAATGTAAACAGCAGAGAATCCCTTCTGATTTTCTTTATTGCGCTTAAATTTATATCTTTATAACCGCGGGCGCCTCTTTCAACTCCTTTTGAAGATTTTACAAATGCAGGGGGATCAAGCACAATGAGGTCATAAAAGTTATCTTCCATAGTTCTTAGATATTCAAAACAGTCAGCTTTAACCGCTTTATGATTACCTTTTTCCAGAGAATTAATCTTAATGTTTTCAGATGTCATATCAACCGCATCACCTGATATATCTACGCTGTGCACAAGTTCAGCACCTCCGGCAAGCGCGTACACCGAAAATCCGCCTGTGTAGCAGAATGCGTTCAGGATCTTTCTCCCTTCGGAAAATTTTCCAACAAGTTTCCTATTCTCTCTCTGGTCGAGAAAAAATCCTGTTTTCTGCCCATGTTCCGGATCGACAATAAATTTAAGCCCGTTCTCTCTTACCTCAACAGCTGACTCCATACCTCCACGGATAAATTTAAAAGGTATGTCGACTCTTTCTACTTCATTGGCACCCGGATTTTTAATGCATATATTGTTAAAACCGGATTTCAAAAGTGATTCAGCGATAACATCAAGCAGAAGCTCTGCTCCTTTCATCAGAATCTGAATCACCGCAACGCCGCCATATATATCGACGATCACTCCCGGAAAAAAATCACCCTCCGCATTAATAAGCCTGTAGCAGTCGGTATTCCCGCTGATGATTCTTTTTCTGAGTAACGCCGCACGTTCTATCTTTTCATTAAAGTACTTCTTCCCGAAATTTTCAATTCTTTCCGGGGTAAACTCAAAAAGGCGGCATACTATCTGGCTACCCGGTGAAAAGAAACCGTAACCGAGAACCTCATTTTTAAATGATACGGCTTCAACTATCTCTCCATTATCATAATCCGGAAACTCCGCAAGAGCGCCGGAGAATACCCACGGGTGCCTGTTGACGAGAGACCTCTCTCTCCCCTTCTTTATCTTTATCTGTCTATACATCACTTATATCCTGATTTTTTTAAACAGCCATGGTGCACCTGCAGATACCCAGATGCCTAAAACCCATGAATGAACAAACATGAATATCAAATAGTTTGAGGTATTTTTGTTTATTAAAACCTTTTGTGAAACATAAAGTGTCAGCAAAACAAATACCCCCGATATATATCTGTAAAAACCTGACTTAAAGCCTGATGCCGGTACAAAGGCAATATATTTTTTTTCAAGAATTATTCCAACACAAAAACCGGAAAAAGCTCCCATCGACATTACAGACGATTCCGAAGCAAGCACAGGAGATAATAAAACCGGTATAGCAACTGCAGCAGACGCCGGAATGAACGGACTTACCTGTGACATAAAATTTTCAATTCTATCAAACAATGGCCAGAGAATAATCAGAAGAGCTGCTCCGAGAAACCATCCTCCTAAAATATCTGTCGGGAAATGCACTCCGAGATATATTCTTGAAAGCGCAATAAAAAAAATAAATATAACAGCACCATATGTAAAAATCCTGTTCCTGAGCCATAGAGATAGTGACCCGAACACAACAAGGGATTGCTGGGCGTGACCGCTTGGAATACCGGGCCCTCCGGTCGTTCCGATTTTCACTGCTTCATTCAGATTATACGGCCGCGGATGATTGATAAAATCTTTCATGACTGAGTTAATCCAGCTTGAAATCAGAAATAGAATAAAAATTCTCACAGCATTTTTTTTATCAAAACACCAGTACAGAATCGGCAGAAAAAGCATATAAAAAATCAGTGTCCCGAAAAATGATACGGTACGAAAAAAATCATCAAAAAAAGGGGACCTGATCTGCTGAACAACAATAATGACATCTATTCCCCACTGCCAGATCTGTTCCATGTATCCTCCTTATCTCCGGCAGTTTTACTGACCGGAAAAATCCGGATGTTGAAGGCCTTACACTGTGACAGGCTCAGCAACATTCATCAGGAATCAGTACTCTGCCGCAGAAGTTATTTCAACATCTTTAACTCCCAGGTGCAGATTCGATGCTATCTTAAAAACCGCAAGCTTAATCTGGTCTGTACACATTTTAACAATCCGGGGATTCTTAATAAATTCTTTGCCAGCTGACAGATTAAATTTATATTTTTAAACCTGATTTTAAACTCATGAATTTCAGCACATCAAATAGGCAATGTCAAGATTAAATATATGCCTGTATAATAAAGAAACGGCATGCTGTGAAGCATACCGTTTCTTTATTTGAAAATCCCGGGGCTTTCGCCCCGTGCTGATATTAAAATCTACTCAACAAGAGCGCCTGTGAAAACAGGGTCTGAAGCTTTGATTGGTGCGCCTTCGTTGAACTTGATTGCTCTGGCTCTTCCGAAGAATTTAGGGAATTCTGATCCAAGATAGAACTGTGAAGCAAGAGTCTTTCCTGTATAGTATGCAGCATCTGCATTATCATTAAGGATAGCATCTCTGTCGGCCCCTTTAGCATCGCCGACAAGCTCTTTCATTTTAGGAATAGTAACAGTCATTGACCATACATGACACCATGCAATAGCGATCATGTACATTGCTTCCTGGAGAGGAGTAGCATGCATAAACAGGTTAAGAAATTTACCTGTAGCCATCTGCTGTTTAAGCATCTCGATAATCTCATCAAGCTCTTTAAGCCCTTCAGTAAGAAGATCAAGATATTTATCCTCAACAATACCTTTAGCTTTAGCAACAGTTTCGTGCATTCTCTTTGTCATTGCTTTGTAGTTGAACTGGTCCTTGTTCATGAGGATTTTTCTCATTGTAAGGTCCATAGACTGAATACCGTTTGTTCCTTCCCATATAGCAAGAATTTTGGAATCGCTCATGTATCTTACGATCGGATAGTCTTTACAGAATCCGTATCCGCCGTATGTCTGCATTGCCATAGATGTGATCTCAACGCCTTTGTCTGTACATCCTGCTTTACATATAGGAGTAAGAATTTCAACAAGCCCCTGTGCTTCAGCTTTTTCAACAGGATCAGTAGAAACATGTGTCATGTCAATATTTTTGAACAGGAAGTAGCAGAGTATTCTCTGTCCCTCAAGGTGTGATTTCATCCATAGGAGCATTCTTTTTACATCAGGATGTTTTGATATAGTTACAAGAGGCGCATCAGGATTGAGCATCTGTGTTACATCAGCTCCCTGGTATCTGTTTTTAGCATATGTTACAGCGTGCATGTATGCAGCAGAAGCGTTTCCATGTCCCTGAACAGCAACACCGTTACGTGCAAAGTTCATCATCTGGAACATGATCTTCATACCCTGGCGTTCCTGCCCCATTATATAACCTATACAGTTGCCATTGTCGCCGAATGCGAGCTGAGAAGTTGCCTGACCGTGGATACCCATTTTGTGCTCAACACCTGAACATGTTACATCATTAAATTCGCCGAGTGATCCGTCAGGTTTAACTCTGTATTTAGGAACGATAAATATAGATATACCTTTTGTTCCTTTAGGGTCACCTTCTATTCTTGCAAGAACAGGGTGAATCATATTTTTGTAATAATCGTTTTCACCTGATGAGATGAATATTTTCTGTCCTGTAATTTTGTATGTTCCATCTGCCTGTTTAACAGCTTTGGTTTTGAGGTTACCTACATCAGAACCGGCTTCAGGCTCTGTAAGACACATTGTTCCGCCCCATTCACCAGTCATAATTTTGTCCGCATACATTCTCTTCTGTTCTTCAGTAGCATGAGTAAATAACATTTCCATGCAGCCGTGTGAAAGACCGGGATACATACCGAGACAATAGTTGGCAGCGCATACATATTCGCTTGCGGCAGCTCCTATAAGATTAGGCATACCCATACCACCGTCTTCCGGATGGTCAGTAAGCCCCATAAAACCCGCTGCATAATACTGGTCAAGTGCAGGTTTGAAAATTTCCGGAATTTTAACAGCTTTGGTAACCGGATCCCATTTAACTCCGATTTTGTCGCCCTCTTCAGCAGTCGGATAGAAAACTTCAACAGCCATCTGCTCTGCGAGGTCAATGGTTGCCTCAAAAGTGTCATGATCGAAATCTGCGAATTCTGCGTACTTTGTCATCTTGTCAACTTCAAGAAGTTCAAAAACAACAAATTTTACATCCCTAGCATCAACCAATGGATTAAGCATATAAGCCTCCTTAATAATTTTAAATCTATTTTGCGGGGAGATAAGATCGCCCATAAAACGGAGGGAGTTACATTGAAAAATGTAAATCCATCGTTAACCTTATCCGCCATAAAATTAATGTTAATAGTGACTTTGTTTTAAAACTTTATATATGTTTGTGTTTGTGAAATCCGGCAAAACGGACAATTTATATTTATCTTTTACAAAATCTTTGATCAGACTTTAAATACTCTATCAAACTGAGACAAGTTTGTTATAAAAAGTTCCGGAGATATGTCTTTATTTAAAAATTCTTTCCCCTCACCTACTCGAGGGAAAGACCATCCGGACTGTTTATTAAAGAATTCATAGAAGGGGACTTTGAAAATGTCAATAAATTTTGCTTTTTTTACTGCAATAGTAGTAAAAATTGTCAAAAATCAGACTTCTGTTAAAGATTATATCGAAAAACAATTACTCCGTCTTCGACATTTATATCAGGTTTAACACTCCCTCTCTTAAAAACCTTTATCATCTTGCTGTTCTCATAAAGTACGCTGGCACAAAGGTATTTTATTCCCCTTTCTTTTGCGATTTTAAAAAGATAATCAAGGAGAAAACCGGCAATTCCCCTTCCCTGAAACTCCTCATTTACAATAAATGCCAGTTCATAAGTGTTATCAGGTTCGTAATAGGAATACCTTGCTTCCGCAATTATCTTCTGTGTGCTCCCTGTTTCCAGAACTCCAACAATTGAGAGGGTTCTGTCGTAATCGATATTAACATATCTCTGCATATTCTTGTGAGGCATTGAGTTGACTTTGGAAAAATATCTCAGATACTTCGCTTCATCCGAAAACTGGTAGAAAAGCTCACGCATCATATCCTCATCAGATGGTTTAATAGGCCTGATCTTCACATCAAGGCCCTGCTTGAAACTTTTCATTATTTCAAGGGATTCGGGGTAATTTTCTGAGTTCTCCCTGCTGTAAATCTGGTCCCTGTAAGCGTATCCCATCTTCTTCGCTTTTTCAAGAAGCTCCTCCCTGTGGTCGGGATGAGCAATATCTATCATTGCAAGAACCCGCTCCCTTATGGACCTTCCGAAAAGATTTGCAACACCATATTCCGTAACAACATATCTTGTAACGCCGAGGGTTCCACGCGCCATGTCAGCTTCATCTTCATGAGTAACGACAATGTTGCTTCTACCTTCCCGGTCTACAGAATTAAGTACAATAATTGATCTCCCGTTTCTGGCAAAGGCAGCGCCCACGGAAAAATTCAGTTTGCTCTCATAACCGGAAAGAAGATTATCCCCTGAATAAAAAATGATAAGTTCACCCGTTACATCAATTCTTTTAACATTCATGATGCTGACAAGATTATTTACTCTCCGGATATTCAGAGGATTGGCAAGAACCACAATAGGATGAAATTCAAAGATAGGGTTATGGGAAACATAGTCATAAAGTTTTTTACTCCCGTAACAGTAACTCGTCGTAACCTGTCCCCCCTGCAACCTGTTTCTGTCACGGGAGATCGCGCCGCCTTCAACAAGATCAATCACCCAGTCAGAGATAACGTTAGTAAATACACCGAGATCTTTCTTGCTTTTCAAATTTTCAGCTATGGCATCAAAGACTCTGCCTACATTCAGTACAACTGTAGATCCGTCATCAACAAGATTTGAGATATGGAATCCGATTCTGTTCATTGCCTCATCGTAGGGTTTTCTCTCTCTTTCAGGAAGGGGAAGATCACTTTCGATAAGGCGGTCGACCTGATCTATATGAATAAATGTATCGCCGTAAGTAACAGGCATCGCGGGATTGACCTCTACCACGACGAGTTTAGCCTGCTTGATTACAATTTTTGCCACATCAGACGCGATTCCAAGGCTCATAAATCCCTTGCTGTCCGGAGGAGATGCTGTTATTACTGCCACATCTATCCTCAGGGCTTTCCTTGAAAAGATAAATGGAATTTCCATAAGATTAGCAGGAATAAAATCCACTTCTCCTGACTGGATTCTTTTTATTATGCTTTCACCGGTGCTGAAAGTTTTGAGCCGGTATCGCAAGTTGCTCTCTAGATCTGTTTTGAGATATTCACCCAGTGTTACAAGCTGAATCAGCTCCAGATCAAGGAGGTTCTGTTCGCTGGAGGCAGTCATCTCTGATACAAAAAGTCTCGGGATGGCAGCACCGCTGCTGAGAAAAATTTTGCTGCCGGGCTTAATCATCTGGATAACTTTTTTTACTGTTGTATATTTTTCCGCTTCCTCTTTCATCTTTTCCTGCTGACGGCCTTATTAAATGTACGACTTATTATATACTCTATGCGATATTGTCAAATATTCAATGTTATTTATTCTGTCATTCCGGTTTTGCGTCTTCAATTTTTGGAGCAAACACGAAGTTTGCCTATCGTCATATAACACGATGTTATATGACGGTCAAATACCGGAATCTCATACAACTGGTTTTTTAAATTTCTACTGTGAGATTCCGGCATTCCGTTGTCACTTCAGCCGGAATGACAGCAAATAAACTTTATGCTAATCAATCTACTTTCTTTTCTCCTCTTCCTCTTTTTTCAGATCCTTTTTAAGAATCTTACCTACTGTACTTTCGGGGAGGGAGGATCTTATTTCAATAAGAGAAGGCCATTTATATTTTGCAAGCTTTTCCTGACAGTATTTCATAACTTCTTCTGTATCCAAAGTCGCCCCTTCATTTGGAACAACAAATACTTTTATCTTTTCACCGCGCTTTTCATCAGGAAGCCCGATCGCTGCCGCCTTCTGAATTCCGGGATGTTCATAAAGTACCTCTTCAATCTCCCTCGGGTAAACATTGTAGCCGCTTGAAATTATCAGGTCTTTCATTCTGTCCACTATAAAGAAATATCCGTCCTCATCCATATACGCGATGTCACCGGAATAAAGCCATCCTTTCCTTATCGCTTTTGCCGTTTCTTCCGGCTTGTTCAGGTACCCCTTTGTGACCTGCGGCCCCTTAAATATCATTTCGCCCTCTTTACCCGCAGGCATCGGTTCCTCACCTGTTGCAAGGTCTACGATCATTACTTCAGTATCAGGATACGGAAGGCCTATACTGCCCGCCTTATGAAGCCCGTTGAAAGGGTTAAGATGGGTCTGAGGCGAAGTCTCTGTCATTCCAAAGCCTTCATTTATATCAGCACCGGTGAGCTCCTTAAATTTTTTCAGAACCTCTACAGGTAAAGATGATCCGCCGGAAGAGAGGACCTTGTAGCAGCTCATGTCTGTTTTTTTAAGATCTGGGTGCTGCAGCATCCCCACATACATTGTCGGAACCATGGAACATACAGTAGGCCTGTACTTTCTGGTTGCAGCGAGAAGATCAGGAGCCTGAGGTTTAGGTATCATTACAGCGGTCCACCCCATAAGAACAGGAAGATTCATTGCCGCACTCATGCCAAGGACATGAAATATCGGAGCGGCAGAAATAAGTACCTCTTTCCCCAATGTTAAAGTAGGAAACCATGCGCGGTACATCTGAACCATACTGCAGAGATTTCTATGGGTCAGGATTGCACCCTTCGACGCACCGGTTGTACCGCCTGTATACTGGTACACTGCAGTGTCATCAAAAGAAACATTAACTTTGGGAACTGCACCTTTTTCTTTTACAGCCTCAGTCCATGAATAAACGTTCTCCGCGGCAGGAACCTCGGCAGCCATTCCTTTCTTTTTGCCCACAACTTTAAACAGCACTTTTTTTACAGGAGGGAGATAATCTCCTATTGATGTATATATTATATTTTTTATTTTTGTATCTTTTCTGAGAGCTATCATTCTATTTGCAAGGAGGTCAAGAGCTATAAGAACCTTCGCGCCGGAATCATTGAACTGGTACGAGAGTTCCCGGTCTGTATAAAGGGGATTATTCATCTGTACTATCCCGCCTATTTTAAGAACCGCATAATATGCTGCAACAGTCTGTATCATGTTCGGAAGAAGTATCGCAACGACATCCCCTTTTTTAACTCCTTTTGAAACAAGGAAAAATGCCAGTCTGTTAACCACATCGTTCAGGTCATTATAATTCATTCTGAATCCCTGGAATATCAGCGCATCCTGATCCCCATATCTTGAGACAGTCCTCTCCAGAACATCATGGAGACAGATTTCTTCATACTTAATGTTTGCCGGTACCCCGTCAGGATAAAATTTAAGCCAGGGCTTTTCTGAATAAATGTCTTTCACTGCCATACTTCCCCCTATCATTACTTTTATTTTTCACCACAAATAAAGGTGTAATATAATCCGGTGAACATTTCCGGCAGCAGTTAACAGAATCTGTCGGGTTGCCCGCCGAGTGTGCCGAAGTGC
>DAONFJ010000007.1:0-14449 GCA_035403545.1 Spirochaetota bacterium | reverse complement strand
CCATTTATTTATTGAATAATCTACTTTATACCAAATGCTTTTTGAAAGTCAAATTGTTTAGCAAAAATATTTATATTATTGTGAAAGTTACATTAAAAACAAATATTCTCTAAGAATAATATCATTTTTTCTTATCAAATGTCAGTGAAATTCTGTTTTTCAGACGGTGACCGAAAAGTCAGTTGGAAATTAATCGATCCTGGCCTGAGCATAACTGTTATATTCTGGAGTCCATTTTAAGTCCGGCTTCTCTGTATAAAAGACTTATGAGGGCAACCAGGTTCAGCATTACAAAAATTAAGTCAGGCAGGCTGTGTCATAATCATTCTAACTCCAACTGTCCCGGTATTTCAGGAACGTAAATCATATTTTACAGCAGCAGAAAAATCAGCAGATTCCAAGTTTAGTATAATCAGAAAAAATTTCATCGTGCCAGAATGATTCAATCACTTCAGCATCTCTTCCATTCCGCAGCAGCAGATTTCTGAACCGGAATACATGTTCATGCCCGCAGATAAACAGAATGCTGTCATAAGGGATATTGGATATAATACTGTACCAGTATTCTTCACGTATCTGCCAGTATTTTTTCGATTCATCGATTGTTTCCTGTTCTATTTTCCCGCGCATAATTCTGTCGGAGATAAACTTCTCGTGTATCCCGTATTTTTTCTTTATCATATTACGGATATCAGCAAAATATGGAATTCCCATACGTAAACGTTCATCCTTTCCGGGATCGCAGAAAAAGTGAGCCACACCGGACTTCACCGCGGCGGATTCAACCGTAGCCTCAGGTGAAAAATATACGTCTTCAAGATATTCCCTGTTAAATTCTTCTGCGACAGCAGTAATATTATAACTCCAGATGAGATTTATAAGAAAACCGTAAAATTCATCGAAAAGATACTCCTGAACAATTCCATTCCTGTATTGAATGAGATGATCAACACCGGCAATATATATTGTTCCTTTATGCATGATACATTAACCTCCGGGAATTTATTCCGATCAGTACGCGAATTGCTGAAAGACAGAATCTTTATTTCACACATTGAATTATACAACCTGATCTTCGGCTGCACTTATCTTTACAGGTTCAGTACAGGCTGAGATCGAAGTTTAACGGTAACCTAACGCAGCCGGATTCAAACGTAAACTGCTATAAAAATATATTTTAGTGACAAAAAAGTCTCTGAATGAATAAACTTCTAATTACAAAATATTTTATTTAATCACTCCTGATTCAAATTACCGCATACTCCGGAAAAAGAAAACTGATCTATTTTTTACTTGCACCGTATAAACCGCGTTTTAAATAATGCTGAATATATTCCGTTCATCATTTGATTTGGATTTTTTACTTAACTAATTGCTTAACCTTGCAATCGGCCGGAAATTGAACTACAGGATAAAACATTATGGAAGAGATTGAAGCAGCAGAATTTCTGACTGAAAAAAAAATTATCTCCGGTCATCCCTTCGGGCTGTTTAATATTGAACTGACAAACCGGTGCCCGATGAAATGCGTCATGTGCCCGCGCACAAACCATATGACCAGAGATCTGGGATTTATGGACATTAGCCTCTTTAAAAAAATAATAGATGAGCTTGCCGCGGTAAACCCTTCATTCCATCACGACAGAGTAGTCTGGCTTCATCATTTTGGAGAGAGCCTGCTTCACCCGCAGTTTGATTCATTTATTCGTTATGCTGCGGACAAAGGGATCCGGACCGGACTTTCCGTTAATCCTGTCATGCTGAATGAAAAAAATATCAGGTCACTTCTAGGGTCCGGGCTTCACATTCTATACCTGTCTCTTGACGGACACAATGATGAATCGTTTTCAAAAATCCGGGGAATAGAGAATATATATGAAACGTCGCGCAGGCAGATGCTTGATTTTCTGAATTACAAAAAAGAAAATCCGTGTGATATGAAGATAATTCTCTCAATGATAGATTTCTCCCTTAATGATGAAAGCGTAGCCGCAGTCAGGGAAGAATGGGAATCCCATGAAGAGATAGACAAATTTCTGTTAAAAAACTTTACGACATGGGATGGAGCCATCTCCGAGATACAAGCCCTGGCCCCGGAATATACAGCAGACAAAACTTCCGTGCATTCAGCTGTAACCTGTTCTTTCCCCTGGGTAAACATGACAGTCACATGGGATGGCGATGTTGTACCATGCTGTTTTGATTACAATAAAAAACTTGTTCTCGGCAGTACACTTACCCGTTCTCTCAGCCATATATGGAACGACGCGCCGATGCAGGCTTTACGTCATGAATTTACGACAGGCAGTGTTACTAACCCTCTATGCAGATGCTGCGGAAATCTCCGTTCCTGATTAATTTTATGATTATTAAAGCTGTTCAGCCCTGGAAATATTTCCAGGGCTGAACGTATCGGAAGAGGGATTGTTCTCTCCGCGCAAAACTGAGAGAACAATCTTTATTTATTACTTATTTTGATGTTCCCGGAGCAAGTTCCAGCCGTGATCTTTTAAGATTACTGAACATAAAAGCAGCTAAAGCAATAACTGCAATGGCAATACCTGCCGGGTATGCTATAGCTGTAGAGAACTTCAATCCTTCCGGCGCTATAAGAATATATGTGGAACACACAGCCGTCATGAAGGTAGCGGGAACAGTCGCTATCCAGTGCAGTTTATCGTTCTTAGCCATATAGACTGCACTTGCCCAAAGAACAACAGTTGCAAGTGCCTGGTTGGAGAATGCAAAGTATCTCCATATAATAGCGAAATCTACAAAGTTCAGTGAAATTCCTATTGCAAAAAGAGGAACTGCTATGAGCAGACGGCTCTTCATTGCTTTCTGATCAAAATTAAAAGTATCAGCAATTACCAGTCTTGCACTCCTGAACGCAGTGTCCCCTGATGTAATCGGGCATGCAACAGCTCCAAGTATTGCAAGAACACCGCCGACTGTGCCGAGGAGGCCTATTGAAACTGTATTTACAACAAGACCAGGTCCTCCCTTCTTCAGCACTTCAGCAAGACCGCCCACTCCATCAAAAAATGTTATTGCAGCAGCGGCCCATACAAGAGCTATAATGCCTTCACCTATCATCGCTCCGTAAAAAATTCTGCGTCCGAATTTTTCATTCTCCATGCATCTTGCCATAAGAGGCGACTGGGTTGAATGAAAACCGCTTATAGCACCACATGCGATTGTTATAAAAAGCATAGGCCACATTGGAAGCTGCTTAGGGTGAAGATTAGTTAATGTAATTTCAGGTATTGTATGTGATGAAAAAATAATAGCCCCGCCTATGCCGAATGCCATGATAAGAAGTACAATACCGAAAACAGGATAAAACTTTGCGATAATCTTATCGATTGGAAGAATTGTCGCCAGAAAATAGTATATTATAATAATAGTAATCCAGAACCATTTGTTTGTAAAAATTCCTGTCATACCGAGGTTTGCGAGTAAACCCGCTGGCCCTGCGATGAATACAGTACCAACAAGAACAAGCAGAATCACAGAGAAAACTCTCATTACTTTTCTCATAGGTTCTCCCATATAAATTCCCACTATCTCGGGAATACTTTTTCCATCATGACGTACTGAAAGCATTCCGGAAAAAAAGTCATGAACTCCGCCTGCAAATATACTGCCGAGCACGATCCACAAAAATGCAGCAGGACCGTAAAGTGCACCCATAATCGCGCCGAAAATAGGTCCCAGACCCGCGATATTCAGCAGCTGAATCATATAGATTCTTTTCCATCCGATCGGAACGTAATCCACTCCGTCAGCCATTGTATACGCCGGAGTCTGTCTATCCGTCTGGATACCGAAAACTTTTTCAACGAAAGCGCCGTAAATAAAATAACCTGCGACAAGGGCAGCTAAAGATAATAGAAAACTTATCATATTAATCCTCCATAAATAAATTCTGTAAGGACAATAGATCAGAATAAAAACAGGTGTTGAAATTTTTCGTGAGAGGCCGTATCTGAAGGATAAAATGCATAAAATCGGCGATGAAATGCGTTATGCGGAAATGTGAGTTTATTCCATATGCATAATTTCTTTAAAGCTTTTCGAGTGACTGCGGCTTAGTGGAACAGGATGATCATCATTAAGTATAGATATCTGGTAAGCACCGTTAAACATAGGTTCAATGTCTTTTATAAATTGTATATTCACAACATAACTGCGGTGAGTCCTTATAAAATTTTCGGGAAGAATCTCCTCCAGCTGGTTGAGCGTATTTTTATAGAGAAATTTCCCTGACGTAGTAACCAGGTAAGTTTTTTTATCATCGGCGTATGCGAATTTTATTTTTTCAAGCAGTAAGGGATAGAATTTTTCATCTTTGCAGACTGTTATGATTCTGCCGGTTCTGTTATTCGCAAATCCTCCCAGCATCTCCTTCATTGCTTTAAGTGAAACAGAAGTTTCACTGCCCGGAATGAGAAGCTTACGTATTCTTTCCAGGCTGCTTTCAAGCCTCTCTGTTTCTATCGGTTTCAGAAGATAGTCTATAGCATGTAGTTCAAAAGCGCGTATTGCATAGGTATCATATGCAGTGACGAAAATGATGTAAGGAGAATTTACTGAATTAAGAAGAATTTCCGCAGCTTCAATCCCCGATATCGCGGGCATCTGGATATCCATAAAAATCAGGTCCGGTTTATGTTCATAGCATAGCAGTACGGCCATCTCTCCATCCGAAGCTTCGGCGATTATATTGATATCATCATAATTTTCGAGAAGAAATTTCAGCTCGACGCGCGCTGGTTCTTCATCGTCTGCTATTATTACATTTATCATCAGATTACTCCTGGAATTACAAGAGATACAAGTGTTCCTGATCCCGGCCAGCTCTCAAGCTTAAGCCCGTAGGAACTGCCGTATTTACAGATTAATCTTTTATTTACATTTCTTATACCGATAGATTTTGAACATACAGAATCGTCCAGAAGAGTAAGGAGCTTCTCTTCGTCAATTCCTGTTCCGTTATCCCTGACAGTAAGTAGAACATTCCGTCCGTCTTTCTCTCCCCTGATTTCTATGGATCCTCCCTCCACTCTGGGGAGCAGGCCATGTTTTAATGCGTTCTCAACGAGGGGCTGAAGAGTAAACGGCGGGATCATGCAGCTAATGCTTTCAGGCACATCAATCACTACATGCAGTTTATCACCGAACCTGGCTTTTTCTATTTCAAGATAATTTCTTAAATTCTGAATTTCATCCGACAGAGAAATCTCATCAGAGTGATAAAGATTATTTCTGAAATAAGATCCAAGTTTTACAAGGAGGTCTCTGGCCTTATCCGGACTCGTCCTTATCAGTGAAACAATTGTGTTTATTGAGTTAAAAAGAAAATGAGGATTGATCTGTGCCTGCAGTGCTTTCAGCTCTGAGATGTTAAGCAGTTTTGCCTGCTCATCTATGCGGCTCAGCTCTATCTGTGTAGAGAAAAGTGAAGCAAGCCCTTCTGCAAGTTCAACATCAACAGAAGTGATTTTACTTTTCCCTGTTTTGTAAATTTTAAGAGATCCGATAACCTTTTCATTTTCCTTCAGCGGAACGATGACTGCGCTGCTAAGGGTACAGTTTTTGTTCATGCATGAAATATCCTCTTTCGTATCGGCAATCCGGGGTTTACCGTCTTTTAATACCATTTTTGTTATTTCCGTAACAAGCGGTATACCCGGAATATGGTGGTCAGATCCGGTGCCGACGTGTGAAAGGATTCTGTCCATGCTTGTAAATGATACAGCTGAAACTCCGGTCATCTCCTTTATGATATGAGCAGCTTCACTGGTTGTCTCCTCATTTAAACCTTTCCGGAAGTAATTGATTGTTTTATTCGCAATCTGCAGAACTATCCTTGACTGATTTGCTGCGATACGGTCCCTCTCGCTGAAAATCTGATCGACAATAGCTACAAGCATACTTATACCTATGGCGTTAGCTACAATCATTGGCACTCCGATTATAGAGACAAGATCAAAAGCAGCGTCAAACGGCTTCACAAGGATGAGGATTATAATCATCTGCATAGCTTCTGCAAGTGCGCCGGTATAAAGTGCGAACAGCCATCTTTTGTCAGAATTATAAAATTTTTTACTAAGAAAACCTGCCAGGATACCTTCTGAAACAGTTGAAACCATACAGGCAAATGCAGTGAACCCGCCTATATCTATCGCCCAGCGGTGCAGGCCGGCAATTAGTCCCGATAAAATTCCCACTACCGGACCCCCGATCAGCCCTCCTACAAAAACGCCGACAACGCGGGCATTTGCAAGTGCGCCTTTGACAGGAATTCCCGAATAAGTTTTCAGAATACCGAACAGTCCGAAAAAAATTCCGAGCATTATAAAATATCTTAATGGAATTTTATCCCTGGTTATAAGTCTTTTAAAAAAGCTGAATCGTGAGAGAAGAACCGCCACAAGAACGATACTCCCCACCTGGTTGACCAGCCCCTCCAGTAAAGTAATCACAGTGACACGCCCCTGAAAACAGTATAATAACCGGATGACTTTAAAACGAATCCTTCCGTGTAAAAATCATTAAATATTGTGTTTAATCAATAGCCGCTTTTATGGATCAGTCAAGCGCATTAATACTCCCGGTCTAAAATTTCTACGCCATCCTTCCTTTTCTACTTTCATTCATCCGGTCTTAAAAAAGCCGGAGTCAGGCTGTTGAACCATTTAAACTATTTTCAGGTAATCCCGAAAGTTACATTAAAATAATTAATCCGACCACACAAATAAAGACTAAGTAACTATTGCATTGCTGCCTGTAATGGTTTATTTCTATTTCAGAATACTTTATCCGTTATAAACTGCGGATTAAAAGTATTAAAAATAAGAGCCTGCGGATATTAAAAAATTTATCCGCTCTCTATTCTGACGCTGGGGATCAGAATAATGGGATACCAGCTCTTCAGGATGAACTAGTTTCATCTGAAGGCAAAATATAAAAAGATAAGATAAAGAGGAAGCATTATGAAAGTAACAGTTCTCGGTTCAGGCACAATGGGTGCAGGCATAGTACAGGTACTCGCACAGTATGGGCATGATGTTGTCATGCGTGATCTTGAAGAATCATTCGTTGCAAAAGGAATGTCGATTATCACAAAGAATCTGGACAAGCTTGTTCAGAAAGAAAAGATTACCGCAGAAGCAAAAGCTCTGACTTTAAGTAAAATAAAAGCAACAACAAAAATTTCCGACGCTGCCGATTCTGATCTTGTAATTGAAGCAGCAGTTGAAAACATGGAAATCAAAAAAAAGATATTCAAAGAACTCGATGAAGTATGCAAACCTTCAGCAATCCTTGCGACTAACACATCTTCACTTTCAATAACTGAAATCGCTTCAGCTACAAAAAGAGCGGATAAGGTAATAGGAATGCATTTTTTCAATCCAGTTCCAATGATGAAACTCGTTGAAATAATCAGAGGTATTGAAACATCCGATGAAGTCACTTCAACTATTGTCAAACTCACAGCAAATATCGGAAAAACACCTGTTGAAGTAAAAGAAGCTCCGGGATTTGTCGTTAACAGAATACTCGTTCCGATGATAAATGAAGCGATATGCATTCTCGCCGACGGCATAGCATCCGCAGCGGATATTGATGAAGCTATGAAACTTGGAGCCAACCATCCAATGGGGCCGCTTGCTCTTTCTGACCTGATCGGTAACGATATAATTCTGTCTGTAATGAATACACTCTATTCAGAATTCGGAGATACAAAATACAGGCCATCTCCTCTTCTTAAGAAAATGGTACGTGGCGGTCTCCTCGGTATAAAAACCGGAAAAGGTTTTTTTGATTATAAGAAATAAATAGTTTTATCTCTATACAGGAATTTAAAAATTTCAGATTTCCTGCCCGGCTTAAATCTGCGGGCGGGAAATTACAGAATAATTTTTTACTGCTGCAAATTATCTTTTTTTCAGCCAATTCTAATTATCAGGCATACTAACAGCCTCATCAGCGGGAGCAGCCCTTATCTCCTCCAGCATGCACATAATCCCGTTGACTTGTTCCCGTGAGATGACGGAGCCCTCGACAAAGTCATGAAAGAAAAGAAACTGATATTAGTGAGCACCGGCATGTTTTACTATACTTCCGATCCCGATCCGGTTATCGCTTAAAGGAAATGTGGACTTGATGAATATGTTGAAGGCAAAACTGCAGTTTATGTGTGTAAACTTCCGTTTATTCTGTGGAGGAAGCCGAACTGTTTTTTAACGAATGATTTTTTCGGGTAAAATCATCATGCTGCAGAAATCAAAAAACATGTTTAACGAAATGTTATAAAAAATACCACCCCATTTTTTATTGACACAAAAATATAATAACGGCATTATTCTCCATGCCAAAAAAAATACTGTTAATAGAAGACGAATCGGGAATTGCCGATACTATAATATACCCTCTCTCCGCGGAAGGGTTCCAGACCCATTGGGTCACAACAGGGACCGCCGGCCTTACATATCTTAAATCAGGGAAAACCGATCTTGTGATACTCGACATTGGGCTCCCCGACATAAACGGATTTGATGTCCTGAAAGAGATCCGGAAAATTAACCAGGTTCCGGTACTCTGCCTCACTGCCCGCTCTGACGAAATAGACAGAGTTCTCGGCCTTGAACTGGGAGCTGACGATTATGTCATTAAGCCTTTCAGCCCCCGTGAACTTGCAGCAAGGGTAAAAGCAATCCTCCGGCGTACAGCCGGCAATGATAATGTAAAAACCGCATCCTCGCCGTTTCAGATAGAGTACAATAAGCGGCAGATCAGCTATCACGGCACCAGGCTTAACCTCACACGGATCGAATATGAAATACTTATTCTTTTTATTAACAGGCCGGGATGGATATTCTCCCGCGACAGAATAATGGATATGGCATGGCCCGAATCGGGGGAAAGCTTCGACCGTACGGTTGACACGCACATTAAAACTCTCAGGACAAAACTTAAAGAGGTCAATCCCGATGTTGACCCCATAGAAACACACCGCGGAACCGGCTATTCGCTGAGAGAAGATTTATGAGTATTAAATGGCGTATCCTGTCCGGATTTTTTGTTATATATGCAGTCGGTTTTTATTTCCTTTACGATTTTATCGCAAATGAAATACGCCCGCGGTACCTCGAAACCGTTGAGGAATCACTGAACGATACCGCGAACATTCTCGCTTCACTTGTTGAGGAGGAGATCCGGAATTCGAAAATAAATGTAAATACTATCAAACCTGTAATAAAAAAAGCGTATGAGAAAAAAATCAGCTCCCGCATATATGCTCTTCATAAAACAGGAGTTTCGCTGCATGTATACATCGCGGATCAGAATGGAATAATAATTTATTCCTCAAATAAAAACATACGGGAAGGAGATAATTTTTCCGGGTGGAGAGATGTCCGTCTTACTTTGCTCGGCAAATACGGTGCACGGTCTTCTTTACTGGATGGAAGCTATCCCGGGTCCAAATCAATTTTTGTTGCAGCCCCAATCCGCTATCAGGATAAAATAATCGGAGTACTTACCGTCATAAAGCCGGAGGAAAGCGTTGCACTCTTTATCGAGATTGCGAAAAAAAAAGCTCTCGTTGCCGGAATACTGTCCTGTCTCCTCTTCATATTTTTAAGCTTTATTTTATCTATCTGGATCAGCAGGCCGGTAAAGCGCCTTACAGAATTTGTAAAATCACTAAGAGAAAATAAAAGAGCAGAAATTCCGGCATTTGCAGAGCAGGAGATAATGACACTGGCAGAGACTTTCAATGAGGTTTGGGAGGATCTCAAGGGTGAGAAATATATTGAACAGTATATCCAGACTCTCACTCATGAACTGAAAAGCCCGCTGTCATCAATCAGGGGATCGGCTGAACTGCTCCAGGAAAATATTCCCGAAGAACAGAAAAATATTTTTTACAGGAATATTTTCCGCGAGTCCCGCCGCATGGAGGATATTATTGAAAGGATGCTCGAACTTTCAGCGATTGAAAGCCAGGGTAAGCTTAAAAATATAGAAGAAATAAATCTCAACCAGGTTATAGATGATATCCTGGAAAGCCTTTATCCGGAGTATCACAAAAAAAATATTACAATTGAAAAAACTGTTCCTGTTTCTGTTGTAATCGAAGGTGAACAATTTTTAATACGGCACGCAGTACAGAATCTTATACGGAATGCCATCCGTTTTTCCCGTGACAATGATAAAATCGATATTACAGTACCGGTTAATAATGACATGGTAACTATTTCCGTAAAAGATAACGGTGAAGGAATACCGGATTATGCCACTGACAGAATTTTCAGCAAATTCTATTCACTCCCCGCCGGAAATTCAAAAATAAAAAGTACCGGGCTCGGCCTGCCATTTGTGAAAGAAATCGCCATGCTTCATAAGGGAAGTATCACGGTAGAGAATAACAGAGAACAGGGAGTTACTGCAAGCCTCACTCTTCCGGTTCATCAGGTTAAACAGAAGCAGTAATTTTTTCTCAAACTTCACAGTCACTTCACAAACACCACATATTATTTTCAAAAACCTCCTGGATATTCAGTTTAATAAAAATTTTTTAAATTAAAATAATCCGGAGAAAACTATGAAACCGTTAGCATCAAAATCATTGATTACATCATTCCTTGTACTCGCACTTCTTATACCGGTCTCAATGGTGAGCTCACTTGTTGATGAAAGAAAATTAAGGCAGAGTGAAGTCTACACCGGGATGAGCAATTCATGGGGAGGTGAAAACACAGTGTTAGGCGGCATTTTCCTTTCATTCGCGAATGAAACTGCAATGCCCGATAAAACTGAAATTGACGGGAACATTGCCGCCGAGACCAGGCAGAAAGGAATATTTAAAATTCCATTTTACACTGCGAACCTTATTATTAAAGGAACGTTTAACAGTCCGTCAGCGCGCGAAGGCAAAAAAATTTTAAACTTGTCACTATTTAATAATCATTCCGCAGAAGTAAAATACGTACGGATAAACGGAATCGAAGTACCGTTCTCACTTCGCGCAAACAATAATATTCCCAACGCACTGATCATCGGTAATTACAGTGATATTAAAAATTCAGGCGATATAAATAAAACAGATATAACCGTCAGTGTTTCAATCAAGGGGATAGATAAGCTTATGTTTCAGCAGATATCAAAAAATACAAACATCACTTTAAAATCCAACTGGACAGATCCCAGCTTCACAGGTTCTATTTTACCATCGAAGAGAACAATCGAACCAGAGGGCTTCCAGGCGAAGTGGGAACTTTCAAGCCTGTTAAATGCATCAGGAAAGTCTCCCCGGATACTCAGCGAAGAAGATTCATTCGGATTCAGCCTTTTTATGCCGGTAAATGTTTACAGCCTCACGGACAGATCAATCAAGTATGCAGTGCTCTTTATCGGATTTACATTTCTTGCATTCTTTTTATTTGAAATTTTCGGACAGCTTAAAATCCACCCGTTCCAGTATATCCTTGTGGGTTTTGCTCTTACAATTTTTTACCTGCTTCTTTTGTCCCTGTCGGAGTTTATTAATTTTGCTCTTTCGTATTCTGCTGCATCCGCTGCGACTATCGGGCTTATCACTTTGTATTCGGGAAAAATTTTACTGGCCAGGAAACGCACGTTCATCATGGGCGGAATGCTTACAATGCTGTATTCATTCCTCTATATTCTGCTCCAGCTTGACCAGTACTCTCTTATTTTAGGTTCCGTCGCGCTGTTCATTGTACTTGCATCTATTATGTATTTAACAAGAGATGTCAACTGGTATGAACTGCAGGAAAGGTAATTCATTAAACTCATGCGCGATAAAAATATTTGACAGCCCGAGGTTAATATGAAATTTTATGCCATAATAGACATAAAAAGGAGGCTGGCATGACCTGCAAAAAAGTAAAATTATTTTTCTTCATCACATTCTTATCATTCTCTTTTGCTATGATTAATAGCGCATCAGGAGAGATAAAAATTGAAGAGTCTTACGGATCAGGTAAAAATGTATTCTCCCTCGCCACCGGAAGTCCGGGAGAGCTTGGGCTGCTGAAAGAGCTTGGAAAAGCATTCGGTAAAAAATACAATGCGAAGATGAACTGGATTAAAGCCGGATCAGGAGAATCCATTAAAATGCTGAAAGATAAACAGGCCGACATGATAATGGTTCATGCTGTTGAAGCAGAAAAAAAAGCGGTTAAAGAGGGCTGGGCCGTTAAAAGAGTGCTCATAGGATCAAACGAATTTTTTATTGTGGGGCCTGCAAACGATCCTGCCGGAATATCAAAAGCATCAAGCGCTATTGACGCGTATAAAAAAATCTCGGAGAAAAAAATTAAATTCTTTTCCAGGGGCGACAATTCCGGTACACATAAAAAAGAGGAGTCGCTGTGGAAACTTGCAGGGATTACACCGTCCGGATCATGGTATATAGTCACAAAAGAATTTATGACCGCGACATTAAAAAAAGCTAACGATCAGAAAGGATACTTCATGACCGACTCAAGCACATGGGTAGCAGAAAATAAAAGTGTACCGGGCCTGAAAATTCTCTTTAAAGGGGACAAACTACTGATAAACACGTATCACACACTTGTTCAGCCTGAAGGCGCAACTCCCGGAGCGAAAACAGCATCTGCATTTGTAGATTTTGTCGCATCCAAAGACGGACAGCAGATTATCCGCAATTACGGTAAAGCTCAGCATGGAGAAGCTCTTTACAATGACCAGGAATATGCTAAAAAATATGATGAATAAATTCTTTTAAATTTTACGCATTGCCGCCTGAAACATTATGTGAATGGCGGCATGCGGATCACCCCGTTGTATAAATAATTTTCCCGGATTTTGCAAAATCATAATTACCGAGAGGGGCAACCATCTCCCTGAATTCTTCAGACTGAAGCGTTTCAATAAATTTCTGCACTTCTTCACGAAAAAAAGTCTCCTGTACAAGCACCATGTCAAAGCTCTCATTGATAAGAGGCTGAAACTTAAGTCCCAGAATTTTCGCGACAGAACCTGTTGCTGCACCTGCGCCTGCCTTTCCGGATAATATTTTAAGTCCGACCTCCATATGTGTATTAACTTCATTATCATAACCTTTGATTGAACCGGAATCAATTCCTTCCATATCAAGAAAATGCTCTGTTAAAATTCTTGTTCCGGAACCTTTCTGTCTGTTTATAAACTCAATACCATCACCCGCTATTTTAGCAAAACTCATTTTTTCAGAACCGGTTTTTAGAGGGAGGAGAAAACCGAGTTCTCTCTGAAACAGATGTACTATGGCGATTTTTTTATCCGGTACAAGATCTGCGATAGCATTCATGTCATATTCACCTGTACCCGGTTTTGAAAGATGACACCAGGCAATGTCGGTGAAACCGCACCCCAGAAGTCTGATACCCTCAGTACTCCCCGTCACACATGAAAAAATATGTTTTCCGCCGGTGCCGTTCTGCATCCTGTTGATTAATATATCGAGTATCGGGTCGTTGCTACCCGCGGCAAATAAAGCACCGGTAGTATCTTTCAGAACTTCATCAATATAAGGGCCATTTTTAAGAGCATTAGTAGTAATCCATCTATCTATCAGTTTTTTCGGGAATACCCATTTGCCGGTAACGCGGGTGCATGGGATACTTTTTGATTTTATAAGCGCATAAACCTGCTTTTCATTAATTCCAAGATATTCAGCAGTTTCTTTCGTGCTCATGTTTTCTGCGGGCATTATTTCCTCCTGATACAGTTAAAGAATATACACAAGCGGGAACACGTCAATTAAATATATGCCTTCCATCATTCCTTTACTGATTAAAACGCATTGGATAACTTTATAAAATGAAGAGCGGCTTTATGCAATTCAACAAATAGCGGATTTAAATTTTTATAAACATACAGATGGCGGCATCTTTTTCTGAAGTGCAGAAAAAGATGTATTATAATATTTTAACTTTATGAAGTAATTCCAGTCCCCTTTTTCTGGCGAATTCAGTCACGTCATCGTAATAACTTTTAAACTCATTTACAAAATCTTTACCGAATTCTGTGAGCTTATAACCTTCTTTATTATTATCTTTATAAATAAGCGGCTTGCCGATAACCTCTTCAGTCTTTTTAATTTTGCCCCAGGCTCCTCTGTACGAAATTCCCATCTCTTCAGCGGCAAGCTTCAGGGAACCGAGTTCACTAATATGAAGAAGGAGCTCATACCTGCCATGCCCGAAGTATACTCCGTTGTCTTTTTCAAACCAAACATGAACTTTTACTTCCGGCATCACTGAATCATCAATATTTTTATCTTTCATAAAAAATGCTCCTCTCTATTTTCTTCCATAAGATGAGGCCAGGAGTATCCCGGATAAAAATCCGCAGAGGTGACTCTCCCACGACATTGATGAATCGACCGGGAGAACTCCGAAAATCATCC
>DAONFJ010000006.1:0-70197 GCA_035403545.1 Spirochaetota bacterium | reverse complement strand
GATGAATTTGAAATAAGCTCCCTTAGAAATATTTCCTTATGGGAATAAAGTGAATGAATAATCAAATGTAAAAGTCTGTGAACCTCTGTCTGAAATTGTTTTTTACTCATTGACTAAACTCCTTTTTTATAAATTAAATTTGTATCCCCTGCAGTTTTCTTCGGGGATAATGTATTTTAGTATTTCATACCAAAAAAAATACGGTTAAAAAATCAAGAAAAAATTTATGCCGAAAAACTGATATCGAATTTTATCTACACTTTAAAAAATTATGACAACCTTCGCGGAAGCCCCCGCACCTCCGGAGGGGGCAAGGATAGAACATCAAAGATTTAATCAACATATACTGCTAATGCTCAGCTTGAAGAAAATTTTTCGGAATTATAAACTTCCTTAAATTCAATAATTCATGCTTTGCCCCCTCCGGGGGTGCGGGGGCTGTTTGAGAGACTATAGCATAAATAATAAAATAATTATCAGTTATCCCCCTCAAGATAAACCATAACCGCGGCAGCTATATATATCACCGGAGCTATTAAATTAAAGAAAAATCCTGCACTTAAAACATACGGTGCATGTGAGATTGAATGTGTCGCATAAATAGCTATAACAGATATGAGATACCAGATATTTATAATAACTCTTGCTCCGAGAACCAACGGTCCATGGAAAAAAATTGTTCCGAACATTATTGCTACAATCAGTATTAAATAAACGGCAACCGGATTATTGATACCGGTCCATGATTCGAAAATGTAGTACTTCGCAATAGGCAGAGTAATTGCAAGGAATGATGTTAATGTGTTTATCACTATAATTTTATTAAGCAGAGAAAGATCCATAAACCAGTCTATTGAGGTTTTGATCATCCTTGCACAAAATGAACCAAGGCTATATAACAATTCTTTTAAAGCATCCATAAGTTTAACCTGCTATTATTTTTAAAAAATCATTTACCGCTTCAGAGAAACCGGCCGGGCCGGCACTATTCATAATCTTCCCGGACATAAAATTTATAAAACTGCCGCCTGATTTTCTTATGACATAAGAATAATCGACGGCTTCAAGCATAGGAATGTCATTTAAACTGTCACCCGCTGCAGCCGAGAGAATCTCATCATTGAATTTATACTTATAAAACTCAATAATTTTTTTTACAGATTTTCCTTTCCCGGCATCCGCAGGCATAAGATGATTAAATCTCCCGCCTTTTGTAACATGAAAATTATACTCTTTAAGTATAACATTAAGATTTAATATCTCATCATCAGAAAGAAGATTATCTCCTTCTGCAACGAAAGGGAGTGTGGTCATTCTTCTTTTTGCAAGGGCGGCAGAATTGAGATCAAGCCCTGTAATATCTGTTATCTCTTTATCTGAAAATGAGGTGATTCCCCTCAATGATTTTGCGGCAAGTTTTTCCAGTTCAGGAAGAAATTCTGTAAGTTCCCCGATTCCGGGGCCTTCCAGTTCCAGGGTAAAGTCTTCTCCATTATCCGAAGGATAGGCTATTCCCGTGCCATTTTCAAATGCAAAGGGATATTTCAAATTAAGCTCTTTCATAAGAAGTGAAAGTTCATCATATGTTTTACTTGAAACCGGTATCAATGGAATTGAATTTTCTTCGAGAAGATTTATTCCGCGCAAAGACTGATCATAACAATAACTGTTATGATCAATCAGCGTACCGTCAATATCAGCAAAGAACAGTGCCTTCATTTAATATCCTTCTCTTTAACAAGAAGAAATTCAACGCGGCGGTTTCTTCTCCTGTTCTCCTCACTTGTATTCGGATAAAATGGCGAGCTCTCGCCCATTCCGACGTATTTGAGTCTCGCTTCGCCGGTCCCTTTTGTAATCAGATAATTTTTTACTGCAAGCGCCCTCTTCTCGGAAAGTTTGAGGTTGTACTCTTCATCGCCTATATCATCGGTATGGCCTTCCACGACTACATTGTAGCTGCCGTATTTTTCAAGAATCTGGTATACCCGGTCGAGAATTTTTGTTCCTCTTTTTTTGAGAGATGAGCTTCCGAAACCGAATTCTATATTGCTCACCCTCATCTTAAGTCCCCTCTCGGTAACAACGACAAGTATATCAACAGGAATTTTGTCTGTTGCTGTTTCGGAAATATTCCCTGCCGGATCAACTGCAGTAAACTGAACATCGTAATCTGATGCAGATTCAACAAGTTCATTGCTGCTGCCGATTCCATCCCATTTCAGCTGCTGCGGCACAACACCCCTGCCGCTGAATTTTTTAAACAGGATGCCGCTCTCATTATATATATTTATTTCCCACCTGTCAAAGCCGGAATTATCCGCTGCTTTCATATTCAGTGTAAGATAATCATTTTCTCCGTCATCATCAGGTGAAAAAAGTGCCGGGTCATGGGATATGCTGATCACAGGTTTTGTGCTGTCAAAAACAACTTTCTTCGGAAATGATACCGGGTTATTCCCGCTTGAGTACCAGGCCGCAAACCGGACATTATAAACTCCGTCATCCAGGAGTTCACCTTTGGCGTCACGGCAGTCCCAGTCAATATAAGCAGGGATAATCCCCGTACCGCTTAAAGTTCTTATTATTTTTTTATCGTCACTGTCAGAGATTGTCACTTCCCATCTTTCGATACCTTTTACGGATGAGAGATCAGGGAAAAACCTTATAGTCTTTTTGTTGTCTTTCTTATATGAAAAGTATTCATCTTCAAACCTTATATCAGCAATTTCCATTTTTGTTGTAAGAATTATTTCACGAAGGCTAGCTGAAGCTTTGTTTCCTGCTTTATCAGTTGACAATATGGAATAAAAGTAGAGCCCGTCCGGGAGAACCGTTCCGGAATCATCGATCCCTTTCCATACAACTTTTTCGGGGACTGAAGACCCGCTCCACTCAAAAGAAGCAACCGTAATACCGTTTGAATTCTTAATTTCACCTTTCCAGATATCTTCCGGAGAAGATTTAATTTTCTGATGAATGATTAGCGTGTCTTTATTTCTGTCTCCATTCGGTGAAAAAATCATTGAATCAGTGTTTATGTCAACAGCCGGGGATGTACTGTCTATTGCAATTACACCTGATTTCACAGGGGCTATATTATCCCGTGCGTCCCATGCATAAAAATAATATTTATATTTTCCGTCAGGAAGTTTTATACCTGAATTATCCGATCCGTCCCATAATATTTTCTCCGGAACAGTCATTGAATCCTTTGTACTCACCAGTCTTTTAAAGAATGCTGACACAGTAAGGCTTTCATCAATTTCCCTGTCACTCATCTTAAATTCTTTTACAACCGCATCCTTCTCATCGGAGATCTGAAGCTTCCATCCCCTGATTCTGCTCTGATCACGAACTTCGGTGCTGAAAACAAGGTAGTCCTGTACCCCGTCATAGTTTGGTGATATATAGGTATAATCAGGAGTTATGGATAATGCCGGAGGTTCGCGGTCCAGTGCTCCATATTCTAAAGTTATACCTGCAAAATGACTGACACCCTGCTCTTCTGAATATGAAAGTGCATAATTAATTGAAGCAGTGAAGGTATCCCCTGTGAATTTATATCCCGCGCCTCCGGTATAGGTCATAAACTCGTAACTCCCGGGAACAACAGCTCCCGCCCTCAGGTAAAAAGAGTTTAAAATAGCTGTTTCCAGTCCAAACTTAACCGGGTATTTACCATACCCTTCAATCACCGAGATGTCATTATAGAATCCCAGACTGTAAGTCCTGCTCCGGTAAAAATCAAAATTATAGCCGGCTGTAACCAAGCTGAGATCTGTATCATCTCCTGAACTAAATCCAATATTTGCTGTTATACCGATTGCCGGATCGAGAAATCCGAAACCGTTCACTGTTGACGTACCATCAAACCTGTAGATGAACCCGGGTTTTATTCCTGCGTAATAATTTGTTTCTATGTATTCTGAATACATTCCTTCAAATGAAATTCCGAATAAAAATTTTGAAGTAACCTCTTTCGCCATCCCGAAGGAGAACAGGTATCCTTTCTGTTCAATTTCTCCTTCGCCATCTATAGTAAAATATCCTCCTCCCAGGCCTAACACTCCGTATGCTGTGGGAAATGCCAGAGCTGCATACGGATATTGAAAATCGCTGTCAAGAGAACCGTAATTAAAGCTCATTCTGAACCTTTCCAGAACAGCCATTGACGCCGGGTTAACAGGCAGAAGATCACCGCCGGATGCTGAAACGCCTGTACCGGCACGGCCCATATAATACGCGCTCCCGCCGGAGAGAAAAGCACTTCCGGCAGGGGATGTATCCGATAAGCCGGATGCATTTGCCGTATTCATAAATGAAACCAAGCTTATAGTGACTGCCTGAATGATTATTATCGCTGATTTTTTAATTTTCATAGTTAATTAACACACTGATTAAAGTTTGATGACAGATTATATCCGTTCAAAATCGAATCAAGACTTTTTTACATCCTCATAACAGGATCTGATGAAAAGAAGCCTGAATCATGAAATCCGGAATAATTATAAAAAAAATACCAAATGCTTGAAAAAATCATATCTATAATAATTATTATCCATTATGAAAATAGTTAAAGCAACAGAAGATAATATTAAAATTTCCGCAGAAATCATAAAAAACGGCGGGCTTGTAGCATTCCCGACCGAGACTGTTTACGGGCTCGGGGCTGACGCAATGAATCCGGTTGCGGCAGCATCCATATTTGAAGCAAAAAAAAGACCGTTCTTCGATCCGCTGATTGTCCATATAGCCGAGCTTTCAGAAGTTGAGAGAGTTGCCCGGAATGTTGAACCTAAAAGCCTTAAATTAATGGAAAGATTCTGGCCCGGACCTCTCACAATAGTATTAGAAAAAAAAGATATTGTTCCTGATATTGTTACCTCCGGTTTCGCCACTGTTGCGGTAAGGATGCCTGTCCACCCTGCTGCAAGAGAACTCATCCGTGTGGCAGGAACACCGATTGCCGCACCAAGCGCAAACAGGTTCGGATGCCTCAGCCCGACTACTGCCGAACATGTTTATGATCAGCTCGGCGATGCCGTTGACATAATACTCGACGGCGGCCCATGCAGTATAGGAATTGAATCCACTATCATTAAATTATTGAATAACAGAATATACCTGCTGAGGCCGGGCGGTACTGCTCCTGAAGAGATTGAGGAATTTACCGGCGAAACCCTCCTGACAGAACACCCGAAAGACAAACCGGAAGTACCGGGCCAGCTTCCGTATCATTACTCCCCTGAAAAACAGGTAATACTGCTGGATAAAATTACTCATATAGAAGACCGGTGCGGGTATCTTTTTTTCAGGAAACCGGATATTTCTTTCCCCGTGGAATTTTCAGGAATTCTTTCAGAAAAAGGAGACCTCAGGGAAGCGGCGGCGAATCTCTTTTCGAACCTTCACCGGCTCGACACCCTTGACATAGACAGAATATACGCCGAACGGGTGGATGGATCGGGGCTCGGGATTGCAATCATGGACAGATTGAAAAAAGCATCAATGAAATATTTATAAGTTGGAAAGGCCCATGAATTCTGAAAAAATACTTTTTGAAAAAGTAGAAACCGGAAGTTCTCTTATTACAGGATTTTCAAACACATTCAGATCGGTTTCTCTTGCCTGGAGCAGCAAAGGGATGCTTATCTATTTTGTAATTCCGTTTATTCTTAATATTGCGATACTTTCAGGAATTTTTTATTATTCATATACTTCACTTGTCCCGTCAATCCGGTCAGTTCTCTCCGGCGGCCAGTGGTATATTCAGTTTATCCGTTTTCTCGTCTCTCCTGTACTTTTTGTAATGCTTTCTGTTTTCACAGTCATTATCTATTCAATTGCAGGCGGGATAATTACAGCTCCGTTTCTTGATCTTCTTTCTTCAAAAACAGAAAAAGTTCTCGGAAGCGGAAATCCGGATGAAAATTTTTCTCTCAAAACAATTATATATGACATACTCCGCGCGTTAGTTAACTCGGTCCGCCTGCTGCTGCTCATTATTCTGATTAATTTACTCCTGCTGATACTTAATATTATTCCGGGAGGGAGTTTTCTATATGCATTTTTAAATTTTTTCTCTGCACTATTCTTCTACGGTTTTCAGTTTTATGATTTTCCTCTTGAAAGAAGAAGATACAGTTTCAGGGAAAAATTAAAAATTACATGGAGATTTAAATGGTCAGTATCCGGAAACGGCCTTGCATTTTTTCTGATCTCATTTATTCCTGTGATTGGATTTCTGGGACTCAATCTCTGCACGATAGGAGCGGCCATAACTTTTAGTGAAGATATTAAACCCGGACTGAAAGAAAATAAATGAAGCGATAACATTTAAAAAATATATGTTTTAACGAACCTTCTCAAATGGAGAGAGAATTCTGTGAAAAGTAAATTTATTGTTTTTGAAGGAATAGACGGTTCCGGTAAATCCACTCAATGCTCGCTCCTTTATAACTACATAGAGTCGTGCAATATTCCTGTTAAACATTTAGCGGAACCGACATCGGGCGAATACGGACAGCATATAAGAAAAATGCTTCAAAATACAATCCCTGTTCCTGTTGAAGAACAGATCCGCTTATTCATAGAAGACCGGCAGCAGGATTACGAACTGAATATAAAGCCATGCATTGACAACAATATAACAATTGTTATGGACAGATACTTCTACTCAAACGCCGCATATCAGGGTTCTTCTCTGATTTTACCGGCAGAGATAATCAGAAGAAATTCAGACAGAGGATTTCCTGTACCGGACAGAGTCTATTTTATAGACATTCCGCCTGATGAAGCAATGAAAAGAATTACTGCGAGAAACGGTTCCGGAAAAACTGAACTCTTTGAGAAAAAATCTTTTCTTGAAAGTGTAAGAGAAAACTTTTTAACAATGATTGATAACCGGTTTCTTAAACTTGACGGGAGCCGGAGCCGGGAGGAAATCTTTCAGATTATTAAAGAGGATTATCTGTTATTGGCACGTTAGTACATCGAACTGAAGTATTGCATTTTGCCGCACTGATCACACCTGGATGAAAAAATCCGGTCTATCTGTATTTTGAGGAGAAATTCTGATGAAAAAACAAGTCCCGCTGATTATACTTTTATTATTCATTTCAACAACTATACTGTACTCTGCAGAAAACCCGTTTCCCCTTCCTCCTTCAGCGCTTTCTGCAGGTTACTCCGAGGGATCATTTTCCTCAATGATCAATCCAGTATTCAGCGACCTTTCCGGCGCTGATGACCTTGCTTACAGATATGTATCGTATAACGGCGGGAATGACGGCAACCATTTTGTATCTGTAAATATTTTCGGATTTGACCTGATATTTTCAAACTACAATACAATTCCCGATACAAACGGAAATTCAATACTCGATTCAGGAGTCAGCCTCTACAGTATTAACAGAGGTTTCTTCTTTGAAAATACATTCGGTTTCGGTGCCGGGTACTCATTCAGCAGCGGCGATGACGACGACTTCAATGACTACAGCGGATGGAACGCCGGGCTGCTCTTCAGGCCGGTTTCATTCCTGTCTTTCGGTGCAGTGTTTAAAGACATCAACGGCAGTATAGGGGGAGATAAAATCAACCGTAGTGATATCTATTCAATATCCCTGCGCCCGTGGAAGGAGTATTTAACTCTATCAGCAGACTGCGTTATAAAAGAAAATGCCGGTTTCAATGACGCTGAATTTTACTATTCAGGCGAACTGAAAGGATATAAGGATATATCTCTTATTTTAAAATACGGATCAGACAAAAGCTTCACCGCAGGACTGACTCTCCCGTTTTTCGTAAGAAGCGGCAGCGGAACCGGGATTACTCTTGATGCTTACGGATCGAAGGGTTCTGAAACTGCGGATTTTAAAAGCGCAGGTATAGCGTTCAATTTTAAAAAGAAAAAAGAAGCTATGCAGATAGCTGCTTCTGAAAATTTTATAACTCTGAAGATCAGTGATAATTATACATCAGAGAGAGAGGAATCAGGGCTGTTCTCAAAAAGAGAATTCACATTTCAGGATCTGGTCAGAGGAATAGAAAAAGCCGGAGATGATCCGACCATAAAAGGCCTGATCATTGAGATAGACAACGCAGGATTCGGTATGGCGCAGGTTCAGGAGATAAGAGATTTACTGCACAGATTCCGGTCCGGCGGGAAAAAAGTTTATGCCGTGCTTAACTATTCAGGAAACAAGGAATACTATCTCGCGGCTGCATCTGATAAAATATTTTTTACGCCAAACAGCACTTTTAAAATAACAGGGCTTACAGCTAAAGCATACTTCATTAAAGGACTGCTCGACAAAGCCGGAGTTAAATTTGAATCTATCAGCAAAGGGAGATACAAATCATTCAGTGAAACGTTTACAAGAAAAAACATGTCTGAAGAAGCCCGTGAAAATTTAACGGCAATACTCTCTGACCTTAATGAGCAGTTCATCTCCGGTATAATTGACGAAAGAAAATTGACCCGTCCCGCCATTGAAGAACTTTTTGCAAAAGGATTCTATACTCCTTCCGAAGCTAAAGAGAAAGGTTTCATTGATGAAATCATGTACAGCAATGAAGTCATAGATTCGCTGCAGGGAGCCGGAACAATTTCATTCACCGATTACATCGGGGAGGAAGAGTCTATTTCCATATGGGGAACTGTTCCCGCTATCGCTGTAATAAATGTAACAGGATCAATTGTTTCAGGTAAAGGAGGCGGCTCGGCCATGTCTGAATCAACTGGTGATTATGATTACAAAGATTCTATTGACACCGCGTTCCGTGATCCTTCAATAAAAGCAGTTGTCATCAGGATAGATTCGGGCGGAGGGTCTGCTGCAGCTTCGGATTTTATGTGGAACGCACTCTACTCTGCCAAAAAGAAAAATCCTAAACCGGTAGTTTTTTCATTCGGAAACACCGCTGCTTCCGGAGGATACTATATCGCATGTACCGGGGATACAATTTTCGCAGACAAAGGAACAATCACCGGATCGATTGGGGTTGTAGCAGGAAAAGTTTCCGCGGAAGAACTTTATTCCAAACTCGGCATAACTACTGAAACTATAAAGATGAGTGAATTTGCAGATATCTTTTCCGAATCACGGAGCCTCACACAAAAAGAAAAAGACCTGTTCCAGAGAGACATAAATTTTATCTACGACAGGTTTACCGGAAAAGTTATGGAAGGGAGAAGCATTACAGCACAGGAAATTGCGGATATAGCTGAAGGCAAAATTCACACTGGTGCAGCTGCGAAAGGTAATAAACTGATAAATGAAACCGGTGGAATAATTGCAGCAATTGAATACGCGAAAATCAATGGAGAAGTTGACTCGGATTTTAGAATAATAAATCTTCCTGAGAATGGCTCTATCTTAAAAGGCATTTTCAGTGAAACCGGAACATTCGCCATCCTTAAACAGATGAAATTTGTAATTCAGAATATAGAAAAATACCGGATGCTCGAAGAGGATGCTCTCTACATTCAGCCTTACTCTATAGAAATTGAATAAGCGTAAATTTGTTGACAAATATTAAAAATTGCATTAATCATGAATAATAATATAATCAGGCGGTTTATATGAAAGTTACTCTGGCAAATCATACAAAAACAATTCTTAAACCTCTGGAAGAAATTGCGTCAGATTTTAATCTGGAGATCACAGAACTTCATAATCAGCCACTCATAGAGGTGCTGAATACCGGCATGCCGAACCTGGTCATGATAAACTGGATTGACGGTATGAATGACGAGATATGCTCGGTAATTAAAAAAATAAAGAATATGAAATCACACCCTTTTATTCTTCTTATTGGTACTAAGGATACCGCTAATGATCTTACAGAAGGCATAGAGTCCGGTGCTGATGATTATATCGCTATACCATTTACAAAAGATGAACTTAAACTGAAATTTCATGTAATTAAAAAACATATAGACCTGAACACTGCTCTGCTCAAAACAAAGAAAAAACTGATCAAATTTGCAAAAGAAGATCCTGTGACTTCAGTACTTAACAGGAGGGCGCTCCTTGATGAAATACTTAACGAAATGGGAAGAGCCTCAAGACGAGGGGATTTTACATGCTCGATAATGATCAATCTTCATAATTATTACGATCTCCTTAACGAATTCGGGACAAGAGTCTTCGACGCATTTCTTGGTGAATTCGCTTCAAGGTTAAAAAAATCTATAAGGCCTTACGATAAAATCGGCAGATTTGAAGTGTCCCGTTTTGTTATATTCCTCCCTCACGCAAGGAATGATGATGCCGAAAAAGTGGCGGAGAGAATCATAAAAAACCTGCAGAGCAAGAAATTCAGGTACAAAGATGATTATATAAGCCCGTGCGTTTCAATAGGAATTTCCGAACTTGACCCTGCAGATGTTGAGAAGGACGGCAAACCCGATGACCACCAGATGAATGACCTGATACTTGAATCATTCATCAGGAGGTCTGAATTTGCAACAACTACAGCCTGCGAAAAAGGTGACAATAAAATAGAAGTCTATACTTTCTGAAGATTACTCCAGTTCGTGCACCAGCAGGCCGTCTCTCAGCTTGGGCTCAAACCATGTGGATTTCGGAGGCATTATCAATCCCGCATCCGAAACATCCATAAGCTGTTCAATCTCTGTCGGATACATTGAGAATGCTGCAGCGAAATCTCCCGAATCAACAATCTTCTCGAGTTCTGCCGTACCTCTTATTCCGCCCACAAAATCTATACGCTTATCTTTTCGCGGATCATTAATTCCGAGAAGCGGGGCGAGAACTTTTTTCTGTATAATTGTAACATCAAGTGATTCAATCGGATCTTTAGAAATATCAAATTTCGGTGTTATGGAGTACCACTCTTTTCCCGTATACATGGAAAATGTATTAACCTTCACCGGAACTTTTCTATCACTTTTCTCAACAGTAAACTCTTCCCCGAGTTTTTTGATGAACTCATCCCTGGACATGCCGTTGAGATCTTTAACCACCCTGTTATATGCAAGAATTTTCAGCTGTGTATGCGGGAAAATTACAGAGAGAAATCCGTTGAACTCCTCTTCTCCAGTGTATCCCGGATTTTTTTCCCTGCGCATTTTTGCTACTCTCACTGCTGATGCCGCCCTGTGGTGGCCGTCCGCAATATAGAGTTCATCACTGACAAAAGATTTCTGAAGCTCGGCGATGAGAGCCTTGTTATCTATAAGTCTTACGATATGCCTTATTCCGTCAACCGCAGTAAAATCATAAACGGGAACTGCGGCCATAGCTTTCTCCACAAGTTTTCTCTTTTCATCACTGTCCCTGTAAATTAAAAAAACAGGGCCGGTGTTCGCTTTGGTAATATCAATATGCCTGGTTCTATCAAGCTCCTTCTCCTCTCTGGTAAGCTCGTGCTTCTTAATAATTTCATTAAGATAATCATCCACATCTGCGCATGCCACAATACCGGTCTGCGTTCTTCCGTCCATCACCTGCGAATAGAGGTAGAATATCGGCTCCCGGTCTATCAGCATGTATCCTTTGCTTTGAAACATGTCGAAAGTCTCTTTCGCTTTTTTATATACTTCAGGGGAATATGGGTCTGTTCCCGGTGCAAGATCCATCTCTGACCTTGTCACATGATAGAAGTTATACGGATTGTTCCCTGCTATTGCAATAACCTCGGGAAGTGAAACAACATCATAAGGAAGCTCCGCAATTTTGTGAGCAAGATCTTTTACCGGCCTGATTCCCCTGAAAGTTCTGATTTTTGCCATTTTTCAAATAACCTCATTTATATTACATATAGTTCAATATATAACTGATAACAAGCCGGCTGTAAATTATATTTCCGCCGCGTACTGGTGCATCGGAAAACATTGTTCACCACGGTCTTTAATAGTTAATTTAATGTAGACCATAGCCTATAAATAAATATTATTTTCAAGAAGAAAATGCAGTCTGTTATGCAGAGAGTGCTGGAGAGAGATACCAGGCTTTTCCATCCTATACTATACAGTATTAGAACAGAATAGAGCTTCATCTGAATTAACATTCATTAATAGAGCTTTCTGAAACTTATCGAAAAAATGATCGTATCATTCTTGACAAAAAGTTTCCATTTAGTCCCAATTAAACTAAGTTTTACGGGAGTAAATGCTAAATTTAATTAAAGTATATAAAACAGACTCAAATATGCTGATTGGCACGAATCTTGCTTTTTCAGCAAGGATTAAAACGGATGTGGAATGACAGCACACTGAAGAATCTTATAAAATGAAAATCATGAGTATGAAAGCAGAGATTACTTGTTTCTATATTTTATTTCAACACTCTGCAGTTTAAGGTGCCTGCTGAAGGTTTCCGTAAATATCATCCAGTTCATTGATAGCAGAAAATTTTTTATACCTCCCGTTTAAATTAAATTTTATTACAATAATTGAGCACATTATAAGTTTGCTATAATATATATATTAGGAGAAGGAAATGGAAGTAAAGAATTTAGCTTTAATGATCCATGAGCAAGTCTCTAAGTATTCAGACAAAAAGAATGCTCTGTTCTATAAAGAGGGGAACGAATGGATTGGTATCTCATGGAAAGAATTTGGTAACCGCATCGATAATGCTGCAAAGGGACTTCTTGAACTTGGGGTTGGAGAGAAAGAACTTGTAGCGATTTATTCAGGCAACAAACCTGAGTGGACTATATGTGATTACGCGATAATGAGTGTTAAGGGCTCTACTGTTGCAATATATGCAACAAATACAGCAGAGCAGGCTGAGTTTATTGTTAACAACGCAAAAATTAAAATAATATTTGTTGAAGGTAAATCTCAGTATGACAACGTAATGAGCTTTTTCAAAGGGAATAAGACCCTTAAAACTGTAATCGTTTACGATAAATCAGTAAAAATTGATAAAAATAAAAATGTAATGTATCTCGACGATCTTTATGAAATCGGGAAAAAATCGAAAAAAGGCGATGTACTGAAAAAACGCCTCAAATCAGGAACCCCTGACGACATCTCAACCATCATATACACATCCGGAACTACAGGCGATCCGAAAGGTGCAATGCTTGCTCATAAAAGCTTCTTTATTGAGATGGATGCGTTAAACAATGGATTCCCTATGGGAGAGAATGACATCGAACTTGTATTCCTTCCGTTAAGCCATGTTTACGGTAAATGTTCACTCTACTGGGTGCATTCAAAAGGAGGAACGGAATATTTCTGTACAGACACAAATAAAATTGTAGAGTATTTTCAGGAAGTACGTCCTACATACATGGTTGGTGTTCCACGGCTTTATGAAAAAATGTACACGGCTATATACGCAAATATTGAAAAAGCTTCACCATTAAAGAAAAAGATTTTTGCATGGGGTATCGAAACCGGAAAGAAATACAGATATGCAGAAATAGAAGGAAAGAGCATCTCGCCTATACTTAAAATCAAACATTCAATAGCTTTTAAACTGGTTCTTTCAAACATAAGAAATCTGCTTGGAGGAAGACTGAATTTCTTTTCTGCCGGCGGAGCTCCTCTTGGTAAAGAGATAGAAGAATTCTTCTTTGCGGCAAATATCTTTATCGCACAGGGATATGGCCTTACCGAAACAGCACCATGCGGTTCCTTTAATATTCCTTCAGCTTTTAAATTCGGTACTGTGGGCAAACCTATAGCAGGCAATCAAATCAAAATCGCCGAGGATGGAGAAATCCTGATCAAGGGTGACAACGTAATGAAAGGTTATTTTGGAAACCCTGCCGCGACAAAAGAGGTAATGACCAAAGACGGATATTTCATGACAGGTGATATCGGTATCATCGACGAGGATGGCTTCCTTAAAATTACAGACAGAAAAAAAGATATAATTGTCACCGCCAATGGTAAAAATGTTGCTCCACAGGGAATTGAATCAAAAATCGGGCAGGATTTTTATGTTGAGCAGGTAGTAATTATCGGGGACAAACAGAAATATCTTACAGCTCTTATAGTTCCTTCATTTGATGCACTTAAGGATTATGCAAAAGGTAAAGGAATATCTTTTAATTCTAATGAGGATCTTATAGAAAATCCGGCCATAATAGAATTCTATAAAGGAAGGATTGAAGAGAAATCAAAAGGTATAGCTCATTTTGAGCAGATACAGAAGTTTACTCTTCTTGCCGAACCGTTTTCAATTGAAAGAGGTGAGATTACTCCGACAATGAAAATCAAAAGAAAAGTGATCGCAGCCAACTTTAAAGATGTAATTAAAAATATGTACTAAACCTGATTCACCAAAATTTTTTCAGTCCAAAACATTAAAAAGAGCAGGGAGTTCCATTTGAACTCCCTGCTCTTTTTATGGTGCATACTTAAAATTCCTGCAATGCTGATCGGGTATTATTCTTAACAAAAATTACTCAGCACCTATTATCTATACCGCAATTAAAAAAATTTCAGGACTGCCCCGCATGTTTAACATAAGCTTTAAAATACGTATCTATTACAGCATGAGTTTTAAAAAGTATAATAATCTGAAGAAGTATAGACACACAGTATTAATACGCTATGCCGGAACGTGAAAATCATATATTCAATTTAAACTTGACATGCACCATAAATCCATTTTGCTGTAAAAAAACTTCGAGGAATATCCATATGGCAAGAGTATATAATTTTTCAGCCGGGCCCGCGGTCCTGCCCGAGAGTGTACTAAAAAAAGCTGCTGATGAAATGCTTGAATACCGTGATTCAGGAATGTCCGTAATGGAGATGAGTCACAGGTCCGCACTGTATATGGACATAATGAATGAAACAGAAGAACTTCTTGTAAAGCTGATGAACATCCCTCCCGACTATCAGGTACTTTTTCTTCAAGGGGGAGCGTCCCTTCAGTTTACTATGATCCCGATGAACATAATGACTGCGAATAAAACTTTTGACATTATCCATACCGGGGCATGGACAGAAAAAGCTATCAAGGAGGGAGGAAAATTAGGGATTGCAAATGTCCTTGCATCCTCTGAAGACAGAATGTACACATACATCCCGTCATTTAAAAATCTCAAGTTTAATCCTGATGCTGATTATCTTCACATCTGCTATAACAATACAATCTATGGAACAAAATATACCGCTCTCCCTGATCCGGGGAACACTCCTATAGTCGCGGATATGTCCTCCTGCATTTTATCTGAAGAGTATGACGTAAGTAAATACGGAATCATCTTCGCCGGCGCACAGAAAAATATCGGGCCTGCTGGTGTGACAATTGTAATCATAAAAAAAGAACTGATGAAAAGAGCTGATAAAAATCTTCCGTCAATGCTGAATTTCAATGTTCATGCGGAGAACAGGTCTTTGTTCAATACTCCTCCGACATATGCAATATATATGTCAAAACTTGTTTTTGAATGGCTGAAAAATTTTGGGGGAGTTAAAGAAATTGAAAAAATAAACAGATACAAAGCATCATTACTTTATGATCTTATTGACAACTCGAAACTTTACAAAGGAAACGTAGACAGAGAATTCAGGTCATTAATGAATGTAACTTTCTCTACCGGTTCAAAAGATCTTGATACGCTTTTTGTCAGAGAAGCTGAAAAAAATTCTCTTACAAATCTTGCAGGACACAAAACAGCAGGAGGGATGAGAGCGAGCATCTATAACGCAATGCCGGTTGAGGGCGTTCAGCATCTTCTTGACTTTATGAAAAAATTTGAAGCGGATAATTCATAAATATGTTTTTTTATTAAGAGGCTTCTGCTAAAAACAGTATGTAGTTTTTCAAAATTATAGAATACTCAGGAGATATTGTTAACAGTATCAAAAAAAGACTGGATCATTATTGGGAACTGCGGGCTGAAACTTTCAGTTTATTAAATACAATATAATAGGAAGACGGTTTAAAATGCATACTACTATAAAGACTAAATTGTATCTCTATTTCGGGTCAGCCATATTAGTAACATCAATTATCTCCAGCGGTTTCTTTTTTTTACGATATCATAATGAGCTCGACAACGGGATCAATGAAAAACTCATGATCGGCGCGCAGATTGTTCAGAATGGTTTTAATACATCAAATATTGCGCTGGTGCATGAACCGGATTTTGCAAGTTCAGAAAAAAACATAGAAATATTAAAATCATTAAAAAACATAGAGAAAAGCCTTGGTTTAAAATACATCTATATTATGACAAAAGAAAAGGATGACTTTATTTTTATTTATGACTCAGGAAGTTACCTTCCCGAAGATGGATACGAAGACAGCTTCCTCCAGCCTTATACAGATTGCCCGCCAGAGCTGACTGAAGCATGGAATACCGGCGAAGCGAAAACTTCCGAGTATACAGATAAATGGGGGTCATTTCGATCTGTTTTTGTACCGGTTAAAGATGCATCAGGGAATGTTATTGCTGCAATCGGCGCTGATTACAGCATCAGTAAAGTCAAATCAACAATCCGGAAATCGTATTTTGTATTCGGCTCAATTATTATTTTCATCATAGCAATTACTCTTATTGTGGTTTACCGGCTGAGCAGAGTATTCATAACACCTATATCACAAATCATTAAAGATGTAACCGGTATTGCCGAAAGCGCGGACCTGACACGCCGGACTTCCGTCTCAAATTCCGACGAGGTGGGACTTCTCGCTACCAGCTTTAATAATTTTATAGAAAAGACACAGAACATAATCCGGCAGATTGGAGAAATCTCCCAGCGCCTCGCAGCTTCTTCTGAAGAATTCTCATCTATCAGCATGAACCTGTCACAAACAAAGTCTGATATTACCGAGGAAGCCGCATATACAGCAAACACCATTACCGATCTTGTGCATCGTATCTCGACCCTTACCGGTGAACAGCTTGAACTTTTTGTTTCACTCAGGAAACTGATAGAAAACCTTTATACCGGCATACAGACCGTAAGCGTCCAGGCGAATAAAACATTATCGCTGTCCGCAACAGTATCTGCAAACGCAAAAAAAGGCGGGGAATCCATTTCTACAATGAACCTTTCCATGGATAAGGTTATGCAGAGTTCTAACGATATGATTGGTATCATTGAAATTATAAACGATATTTCCGACAGGATCAATCTGCTCTCGCTTAATGCAGCAATTGAAGCCGCTCGTGCCGGCGAGGCGGGAAGAGGATTCGCGGTTGTAGCGGAGGAGATATCCAAACTCGCAGACCAGACTGCAAGTTCGACAAAAAGTATTGACTCGCTCATAAAAGCAAACAGCCAGGAAATTTCGCTGGAGATTCAGAACCTTGACTCGACGACTACAATACTGAACCTGATCATCGGCGGTGTCGACCAGATGAAGAACGAGGTTACGGCAATCAACAGCATTGCGAAAGAACAGCTTGATACTGCAGAAATGGTGCGCGACAATGCAGGAAATATTTTCACCCGGGCCGAAGAGATTAAAAATATCGCGGCGGATCAGCAGAATGAACTTGATGCTATTTCGGGTTCAATTTCTCACATTGATGAATATACCGGAACCATCACATCCGGAGCCGAGGAAATTGCAGCCAGTTCCGAAGATATCGCAGGTATGGCTGATGCACTTAACGAGAAAGTCTGTCTTTTTAAAGTTTGACCCTTGCCTTCTATATATAAAATTCCACGTTAAAACAGCAGAGAGTTTATTTATAATTCTCTGCTGTTAAGAAACATAAAATTTTTTAACAAATCATCTTAAGTCCGCTCCTGCACTAGGTGCTGTGACAGCATTTTCTATAATACTATTATCAAAAAGCATGACTCAACTCTCCGGATGACTTTAGCAAGAGTATATTATTCGGGATAGGTGCCGTTTATAGTTTTTTATTACAAATCCCGCTATAAAAAAATTCTTTTACTTAAAGAGTTAAATCCATCTGCCGACAATCTTACCATAGAGCCGGAAAAAAACGGTTCATCTCAAATCTCTTTTCTTTACGGGTTTACTATGCAAAATATGGATTTTTATGACGGGAGGCATCTGCGCGACCTTCCTCCTCAATTTGATAAATTTGATACAGAATATTTTTCAAGAACCGCCGGAAGTGTTGAGCGCGAGAATGACAAGTCACGCAAAAAAGCTACAAGAATAATTACTATGATTGCGGCTTTAATAATAATCTCTTTTACTACGGGGCTTGTAATAGGAATCAGGTTCGCGGGAGGAGCTGACCGTAAAATAGTCGATGACCATACTTTAAATGCCATGAATAACCTTGGAGAAAAGATGTCCGAAGCCGTAAAAGATGTAACAGGTAATGCAAAACCGGCAAACCAGATTTATCCCAAAGTTGAATATCCATTTGTTATACAGCTTGGCAAAGAATATAATGAAACAGATCTTAAACCTGTAGCACAATTCCTCAGCAGCAAGGGACATACAGTCATAGTATCAAAAAACAATCAGAATTTTAAAATTTTTACAGGCCCGTATAAGACTGAATCTGACGCACGAAAATCACTTTCAGAAATTTCACTTTACAAGCAGTATGCCATAGCAACTAATGCACAGATAATCAAACGCATTTAACCGGATTAAAAATATGACTTACCTTATCAGAACCGCTCAGCCGGGCGATGTCTCATCAATATACAAATTAATTAAATATTATGCCGGAGAAGGTGTCATCCTTGAAAGAAGCATGGATGATATCAAAGAAAATATCAGTAATTTCTTTGTTGCAGTCTCTGACGGTAAAGTTATTGGTTCAATAACGCACTATGATTACAGCAAAAACCTGACAGAGGTCCGTTCTCTTGCGGTGGATAAAGCATTTCAGGGAATGGGAATAGGAAAAGCATTACTTGCCGAGCTTGTTAACCGGATGAGATCCGGGAATGCAACTAAAATCTTTACTCTTACTTACCGGCCGGACTTTTTTTCAAAAAACGGATTTGTCCCGGTTCCTAAAGATGACTTCCCTGAAAAAATATGGAAAGACTGTGCAAACTGCAAGGATGAAGAAAACTGCGGAGAAACCGCACTTATCTATAAGAACTAAACTTCTACCATGACTATTTAATCAGTACCATCTCTTCAACCGGTTTCCTGATCTCATCGAATACCCGATCCTTGACACTGTTGCTGCAGAGAACACGGACTATATGAATAATATTCCCGTTTATAAAAATCCCTTCAATTCCCGAAACCGGAACATCGTCATTGTATGAATAAAGATAAATGACTCTATCGCGGTTTCTTAAAACTTCTTCTCTTTTGAAATTATCTTTACCGAATTCATATCTCCAGGACTCCTCCGCCTCACCTAAACTTCCGATTTTACCTTTTAGTATTCTGGATTCAATTCCGGCGACACAGTCATAACCTTGTTCGTTATTATCTTTATCGAGATTAAATCCGAACTTTAAACCATATCCACGGTCATTTAATTTCCATACAGCCTTTATTATATGCGGAAATTTTTTAAGGATAATCTTATAGCGCAGTTTTTCATTAAAAAGATTATATTGTGCACCGGAAAAATTAAGGAGAATGGTGCTCTGCTTATCAAATCTCTCATACCGTGTTCCATGTTTTCTCTGCAGATAGTTTATCCAGATGGAAGCCTCTTCCGCACTTCTTTTTACCCTTAGATCATCCTTCGGGAGAGTTTTCAGAGATTTGAGATAAAAAAGCCCCTCGATATATTTACCGTTATTGATATGCTCAATTCCTTTATGAAGATAATAATCAATACCGGTATTTGCTGCAGGTGTGTATTCGAATAGTTTCTCATCTGTAATTCTGATCTTCAGGGCCCTGTCGTAATAATAACCGTTCCCTTCCCTGTCCCGAAAAAATTTCCAGTCAGGCATCTGAGCGGAAAGGAATACCGGGGATAAACCTGGCAGTACGGACAGAATCAATACTATCAAAACTCTGCGGTTCATTGACAGGCCACATTCAAATCAAATCATTGAAAATATTACGATCAGGGCAATGATGAGAAGTATAAAAACTACATATAAAGCCCAGTTTAAATATTTATTTACTATAGTATTCTCTGCCTCACTTTCACTTTTTTGCGAAGCTGCAGTAAGTTCAGTCTGGATCTTCATATTTTCTTCTTCAATTATTTTTGCGTAGATCCCTTTAGCAACAAGAACATATAAAATATAACCTTTAGTTAACTCGTTGTTTATCTTTTCCATTACCCTGCCTATTACAGGGAGCGGGTTTCCTTCACTATTCCTTGCTTTGTAGGCATCAAGTATTCTTTGAGATACCGAGTCTTTGGCAGGAAGAACAACATAAATTCTCTCCCCCGGAGTTATCTCTGCTATCAGCTTTCCCTTTACAGGTGAGAGGACACAGCATCCCTCAACAATAAACTGCGCCTTTGATTCAATCTCCGCAAGTTTTTTTGCGAATGGACTTTCCGGTAATACCCGGGCTTCTGCAGCAGGCGTTTCCTGCGGCTCCTCCGGAGTATCTTCTTCGGAAGCGGGAACCATTATATCTATACCCATCAAAACAAGTTCAAGAGAACTGGTCTGTTCAAGGTCAATCTGGCTTTTAACATTTGAAGAATTAAAACTGGTTTTTAGAATATCAGGAATAGTCGATGAAAGATATTCAAGATTCTGTTTCTGAACATCAGGAAAGACATCAAGCTTAATAAAAGAATCAAGAAGATCAGAGTTCAATTTTTCAGAATCCAGTTTATCTTCACCCTTTTCATAAGCTAATATATTTTTATAATGAGATCTCCATTCATCAAAAATTCTAATCCTCGTAAAAATGCTGCTGTTTGATACTATTACACTTTTTATGGCCGCAATATATTCATCAACAATATTGAAATAAGCGAGGAAGAAACCGGATATATCCTGATCTCCAACTATAAATTTTCCTTTGACAACTATAACATCAGACATACTTCCAGATGCCATAAGTTTGGCTTTATCCATATCCCCATTTGTAAATTTGAGAGCTATTTCAATTCTTTTCGCCTTTTCCCCTATGTTGCCTTGATTAGTCGCCATTTATTTTTCCTGTTCTTCTGAAATACACTTCTCGAGAATTTCATATTTTTTTTGTGCAGAAAGATTCAAAAGCTTCTTAACACCGCTCAATACCCGGTTTAAATAGCGTGTTGAGGTGTGAATTATATAATACCCCTTGTCTTCAAGTCTGTTTTCAACTTCAATTTTATCTGCCGAGAGATTTATACCGGCTGAAACTCCCGCTGTTTTTATAAGGTGTTCAGGCAGAATATACTTTATAAACATCTTCTCTACGCCTATCTCAAGCCGTTTCATACCGTGATAGTTTACTAAAATTTCAGGGGGGAGGTTTGACCAGAACTTTGGATTGCCGGTCAATATAACGGCAACAGATGCATCATCTTCATTAAGAAAAACTCTGACATATGTATTGTTATGTTTATATGACAGTAGAAGGCCAAAAAGGCTGTCATCCCGGTGAATATGTTCGTTCTTAATTTTCTTAGTCATTTACAACCTAAACCGAAGTAAAATCTCCGTTATTTCTTCTTATTACCCTTAAAATAGAGAGCTCATCAAGCAGAGTTTTTAAAATATTAAAATCAATACCTGAAAATCTCGAAATATCTTCAATCCCTGCATTAAGGTTTATTCTAAGATAATCCATAATATCGCGTTCATGTTCTCCCAGGGGACCGATATAAAATCTGTTGTTTTTACCGATCTCCTCCCTTGCTACAGCAATCCTTGTATCTTTATAATTAGAATATGAATTGAAAACAGAGTCAATATTAATTTCTGATATAGGGGATATATTCCTCAGTTTCAGATAAAAATCTTTTTCCCTGGAGTCGAGAATCAGCTTTACAATATATTCATCAATAAAGGAGGAATCGATCACTTTAACTCCGCTAAAATCGAGAATAACAGTCTCTCCCGCACCGATAATTGACAGTTTTTTAACAGTGGCTGCGTACATCATTCTTCCCACCGGTCTTGTAATAAGATCCGGGAGTTTGACTTTTACTTCTTTTGCGATCTTTGCCACATCAATTATCATCAAATCCTCTCTTTGCTTACTCTATGCAGATAACGAAATAGAAATCTGTGTGCCTTCAAACATTACCAGTCCATTTCTGTGAAAAATATGTTTTGAATTTTTGTCTTTTCTGTCATAAAGTGCCGTAAGTGATGATTCACCTGATCTGATGAATACTACACCCTTAAGCCTTTCTACTATTGAATTAACCTGGCATAGGCCGTAGCCGAATTCTCTCTTGCTTGAAATGGGAGTTGTCAATGCCATCTCGATGAGTTCCGCGGCCCCGGTATAATGCAGATCATCACGTCCGCTGAAACTTTTCAATATCCCTATTCCTGAGTCAGAGATGACAAGCCTTGCTATATTTTCATTCCCGGAACGGTACGTCTGCATAGCCATATAGCCTGAATCAAGACTATGTTCAAAAATATTCTGGCACAGCTCGGATATTACAGTAACAAAATAATCGGTGACGGAATCACTCATCCAGTATTTAAGAATGAGAGATGCCCTCTTCCTGAAAAGTGCAATTACAGAGGAAATTACATTTACACTCTGCCTTTCCTTATTCGGAATCATTGTAATTTCAAGAAGCCTGCTGCTTGAAGCATTTCTTTTAAACATCATATTATCTTTCAGGACTTCAGGCATGTTAAAGATACCGCTCTCAAAAAAATCCATTCTGGTTAGATACTGCTGTATATGGATCGGTACATTAACCAGTTTCAGTTTTTCGCCGCTTTTTCTTAAATAGTTCCGTCCAATAAGAAGAAACGAGAGCATCGAATAAGGCTCCATGAATGCAACACGTGACAGATCCAGCACCGCATTCTCTGAAAAAATCTCCTCCTGCATAGAGAGAACATTCTCGAAGATATACGGGTCACGGAACCTGTCCGGAATTATAATAATATTATTTTCTGAAACGCTCATAGTTTATCCGATAAAAAAAATGTATCATTATATAGATCGGTATGTGTGTGTTAAAATGTTATTATTAATTGTGAATCAGGTTAAATACCCCATCCGCCTTAGGAGAACCATTACACTCAGATAGCCTCAACGAAAGCTTCCAACAATCTGCATGTTAAATATTAAGCCAATATTTGATCAAACCGCCAATCCCCGTATCCCCGAAGGGGGCAAGGCACTTTGTGCGACTTAAAGATATTATCATCAGATATATTTATTTAAAAACAAAATTTTAATATTTTTCTTTGCCCCCTTCGGGGGTGCGGGGGCTTAAAGATCCGATTGGTTGAAACATTTTATATTATTCTGAAAATGCGGGTAGATGTTAGCCCTTCCGTGAGGGTTTGAGGAGCCGATAAGTACGGCGTATAATCAGTTTTTTGAAAAAACCATTAATAATAAAAAACATCAATCAATCCATAAATTAAAAAAAATGTTGATAGAGATTGCATAACAGTAAAATTTGACTATATTAAAAGAGTATATAATGAGGTAAGACCATGACTGAGAAAAACGATAAAAAAAATCCGAACAAAAAGCTTGAAGAAAAGCTGTTTTACAAGAAAGAAAGTGCATGGACAGATTTTAAAGATACTGAACATAAAAAAATTTTTGATTTCGCTTATAATTACAAAACTTTCCTTACTGAATCAAAAACCGAAAGGCTCTGTATTGAAAATATAAAAAAAATTCTGGATAAATCCGGATTTAAAAATATTGAGAATCTCAAATCTGCAAAGAAAGGGGACAGGGCGTATAAAATCTTCAAGGGAAAATCTCTAACCGCATTTGTGGTGGGAGAAAAGATGGATGAATTCAGACTGATCGGTTCACATGTTGATTCCCCGCGCCTTGACCTTAAACCCTCTCCGCTTTACCAGAATTCGGAACTTGCACTTCTGAAGTCCCATTACTACGGCGGAATAAAAAAATTCCACTGGGTAAACACTCCTCTTGAACTTCACGGGATTGCATTTACAAAATCAGGAAAAAGTATTGAGATACATATCGGAGATAAAGATGCTGATCCGAAATTTATCATCCCCGATCTTTTGCCGCATCTTGCCAAGGAACAGATGAAAAAAGAAGGTTCAAAAGTAATTGAAGGTGAAGAGCTTAATATAATCTGCGGCCATATTCCGTTAAGAGATAAAGACATTAAGGATAAAGTAAAATTCACCATACTCAAATATCTGAATGATGAATTCGGGCTGATCGAAGAGGATTTCGCCTTTGCAGAACTGGAATTTGTTCCCGCGCAGAAAAGTATAGATATCGGTTTCGACAGGGGACTGATAGGCGGTTATGGGCAGGATGACAGAGTATGCGTATACTCATCACTCATGGCCTTGACTGAAACAAAAAATCCGTCCCGCACTGCTGTTGCCTACTTTACAGACAAGGAGGAGACCGGATCATATGGAGATACCGGGGCTGAGAGCTTTTCACTGGTTAATTTTACTTTTGATTATATTAAACTTACCGGGCTGAATATTCTTCCCTGGAAAATACTCGAAAGTTCAAAGGCAATTTCTGCCGATGTGACTACTGCCATGGATCCGACATTCTCTTCCGTCAATGATCCGCAGAATGTTTCATATCTCGGGAAAGGGGTCTCAATCGAAAAATACGGCGGAGGCGGCGGGAAATACAATACTAATGACGCCCACGCGGAGTACATGCAGTTTCTGCGGAATATCGCAGACAAAAACTCCATTCCATGGCAGACGGGTGAAATGGGAAAAATAGATATAGGGGGCGGAGGGACAATCGCAATGTTTATGTCGCGTTTCGGCATGGACTGTGTTGATGCAGGCCCCTGCGTTCTCGGGATGCATTCAACATGTGAAGTAACGTCCAAGGCGGATATATATTCTGCACATCTTCTATACAAAACATTTTTTTCCGAGTAGAATATCGGTAAAAAATGTTTTTAAAAAAGATTAATTTTTTCAGGATAGCACTGTTCACTGCCATGACTGCAGCCTTCATTTTCGGATATCTGGATTATTACTTCCAGATGAATTTTGAAAGGCTGCATATCTTCCTCTTTAATCTGACAAGCGGCGGATTTACTATTCTTTATCTCACCGAGAAACGTAAAACTCCGTCGCTCAAAGTCATTCTTTTTTTTATATTAAGTATTTTTTACGCAATTCTGGCATTTATGAAACTCTACATCCCTGCAGCTGCTGCGGCTGTAATTCTTGCCCTGATAGTCGAGTCGTTCAGGATAAAAAGGTTTTCGTTCTTCCCTTCAATTTTTTTCAAAAGGGAGTCTCCGGCATCGGAGAAGTTCCATCACGCTTCACTTTTGTGCCTGGTGCTGGCTCTCCTGCTGTCATCTTTTGTTATTATGAATGATACTTATTTTAAACTTTTTCATTTTGAAAAACTTACTCTTGATGTTTTCTTTCTCGGATTTTCATTTCCGGTATCGCTAATTACAATGTCGATAATTTTCGGGATAATCGAAAATAACGGAAGTAAACTGATCTTAACCGCAGAACATTTTCTTTTCTGGTCCATCAACGCAGGTGTTATAATATTTTTTATTTTTATTATTATGAAATTTTTCCCGGGAGAAGTCTTCATCTCATCATTTCTTTTTCTGACAGTTCTTTTTATCTTTGTAATCTTTTTTAAATACGGCAGGAGAATGCAGCAGAAATATTTTCTGGTCTCAGGAATCTATTTTCTAATGGCAACGGCTGTCACAGGAATACTTTATATTATAATCAAGCAGATTGCTTATAACGAAATCTACGGAAAAATTATATTAAGAATGCATGCATTTTACTCTCTCTATGGATGGAATCTTACAGGGATGATGGTTATCATAAGATGGGATGATTTTCCAATAGCGCTTAAAACGAAGAAAGGGATCTATTACCACTGGGGAGTTATACTAATACTTGCTCCATTCGCAAAATTTTTCCCGCAGCTTATATTCCCGGCAGTTGTCACATATACAATATTCCTTGCGGTTTTCTTCTTTTCAGGTAACAGAATCAGTAGCGTAAAGATACTGAAGCAGTAAAATCCCCTCCCCCTTCATGGTTCCTGTTCATCCCGATTGAAAAGTCCACAGCATCAAATGAAGATACTTCCCTGTTAAAATAATTATAAGAAGGAGATATAAAATAAGAAACAATGATCTCCGCACACTTTACAGCAGCCAGGGAACCTAAAAATATATTTCTCATATCGTCATCTTCAGAATACACTGCGCAACCGGCCAGCGACATCTCTCCAATATAAACTCCCCACCCTGTCCATCTGTATCCTTTGTAAAACATTCCGCCTCCGGGAACGAATACTGAAATTACAGCAGCAGACCTGTCGTGGTCGGCAAACTGCGGTGGCAGCATGTTCAGTTCACTGTAATTATACGACAGCTGGCTGAAAAATGAAGCAGTAAAAGTCAGAGGGAGTGTTCCCCACATAAAATAGTTTAGCCTTTTCATCTGATCTGTTCTGCCGCTATCATCCACCCATGGAAAAAAATTAACATCAAAATCTTCAAGCACCGGGACCAGCCCAAGATGAACGGCTGTCAGTGATGACGTAATAAAAACACCTGCATAGTCAGGTTTCCCTTTTTCAATGCCCATATATTCGATAGACAAAAATGATCCATAACCCGGCAGGCAGAAACTCGCTCCCTGATTTATTACGCAGGTACCCTTTATGGATTCTTTTACACTCCCGTCTCTTTTATCAAAAAATTCATCTGTACCATAAAACTTTGCCGTGTTTTCATTTACCGCGTAATCATTTTTTTTAATATACTTCTGAAGTTCAGGTAAAAACTTAAACTCAAGTGTTTCTCCTTCGGTAAAATTTATCCCCATGGCAATCGCGGTATATCTTGTTACATTTTCTATTTTTATGTTTCCTGCAGCGGTTGAATAGCTCCCGGCCTCAAGACCGTGCCACTGCCCGGCGTTTATCAGTGCAGACCCGTCACTGTAAATTTTTATTACTTCGCACTTCAGTGTTAATTTATTCAGCAGGAGCGCAAATTCACGGGCAGCTTTCAGAGGAATATTTTCAGGTATGCGGGACCTGATAATTTTCTCAAATTTTAAATTTTCATATTTTTTATTAAGAGGATATAAATTTAATTTCAGAACATAATCACCGTTTTCAGCATAGGCGGTCAGCACTGCATAGATATCAGCTTTCAGATGAAGGGCGGCGTTCCTGTACAGATTATCCCGATCGGTGCCATCACTTTTTTCGATTGCTGCTTTCTTATAGTTATATTCGATAGGGACCAGCCGTCCTGCTGCAGAACATGTTTCAATAAGAGCTGCTTCGCTCCCCTTCAGGATTTCATCGTATAAAAAATTACCTGTATAAGACGGAAAAATAATAAAATCGCCTGTTGTTAATGAGTCGCCATGAACCTTAGAATTCATTCCGGAGACAATTAATATGAGCATCAATATCAGTTTTTTATATTTCATCACTCTATTTTTTTCCTTGAAAGATCGGGCTGTGCCGGCTGCTCTTATAACAGACAGAAATCAGCCGTTATTAAAATATTTTTCAATATAATTCCTTTATAATAACCCGTTAAGGCTTTTTTAGTTGAAAAATAAAGCCTGCATGTTTAAATTTATTTTCGGCATAATATATACTATGAAATTTAAAATATATCCAATCATATTCCTGATACTTCTATTTAATGCATTATCCGTAAAAGCATTATTTTCAGAAAACAATTTTTCAGGTTTTACTTATACATTGTCTGCCGGCCAATCATATGTCTACGGTTTTTACGATGAGTACTTCACCGACGGTTTTACTGCCGGATTCAATACATATTACAACTTTCCCATATTTATCGGCAACTCTTATTTAAAGGGGGGCCTGTCATATGACGGCTACAATATGGAATCAAGCAGCAATTCGACATTAACGCAGATGGATGTTCTGGCGGGAGCGGGATTTTTTTACTCTCTCTTTTCCTATCTTGATTTAATGGCCGGTATAGATATCCATGGCGTTTATTCAAATCTGAAAACTGAAAATACAGGAAGGAATGAGCAGACAATAAAACCGGGAATATCATATAATGCCGGAGCTATGACTTATTTGGGCCGGGGCCTTGGACTTTGTATTCTCGCAGATTACCGCACGATGAGAATTTCAGAGAAACATTTTTCCACCATAGATGTTACCGCTGGTTTGACATATAACTATAATGCATACATAAGTGAAATTGAACAGAGTTCAAGATCCGAAAAAAAATTAACAATGTTCAACCAGGGGCTCACGGAATTTAAGAAGAAAAACTTTAATGATGCTAAAATACTTTTACATAAACTTTACAGCATAGATAAAAATTATCCCGGACTCGACTATTACATGCAGAGAATCGAGGAGATTGAACAGAGCCATGCAACAGCAGATACTTTCATAGAACAGCAGAATTACCTTAAAGCAATCCCGCATCTTCAAGGATGCTCCGCTTACATAAAAGAATGTGAGCTTAAACTTCTCACACAGAGAAAAGCATTGAAAGCAAATGTACCGATGTGGGAAGCTGATGGAATAAAACTCTATGAAGAAAAAAATTACAAAGGTTGTATTGAATTGATGGAACGGATTCTGCTTGTTGATCCCGAAAATCAGAATGCAAATATATATCTCCCAAGAGCGATAAAACGACAGAAAGCTATTGAATCACTGCAGGGCCGATAGAATGAAAATAAAATATAAACTTATACTTATCTTCATTCTTTTTGTTGCCATACTGATGACACCCTTTTTCACCTTTATTATCCACAAGCTGGAATCTGAAACACTCAACTATACAATCAACCAGAGTAAGACAAACAGTAAAATTTTTTCAAAATCTGTTCTTAATATTCTTATGATGAACGGCGGTGATATTCAATCATCAGGCGTTGACATAAAAGATATGGCTTCAATGCTTGAGCCTCTGATGGAAGGCGGGCTTGTTTACGCTGACGCGATCCTGCTATCTTCCGATCCTGTCAAAAACGGAACTATTCTTGCATCACTGAAAGATAAAAAAATCACAGGAATATTTGATTACTCCAGTTCAAAAGTCACACCTGATGAAATTAAAAAAATGATGTATGTAAACAACAGCTATAGGGAATTTACTCTGGATGAAACATACATTGAATTTACCGCTGCGGCTAATCTGCCGGACCAGCCTCCATTCTGTATTGCGAGAATGATTATCAGCAAATCAAAGGCCCTTCAGCATATTACGGATCTGAAACTGTATATAAATATAGCGCTGATAATTCTGGTACTGGCTGTTATAATTTCGGCCGTAATGATCGGTGGATACATTTCAAAACCGGTTATAAAACTTACGGACGGCGCGAAAGAGATTGAATCTGGAAACTACAAACATAAAGTAAACATAACTCAGCGGGATGAGGTAGGTAAACTTGCCGAAACATTCAACAACATGGCGGCAATGATCAATCTGAAAATTACCGAACTTGAGCAGGCAAATGAAAATCTGACCAAGATGGACAAGCTTAAAGACGAATTTCTCGCGAATACATCCCATGAACTGAAGACTCCGATACATGGAATTCTCGGCCTTACAGAATCCCTCATTGACGGAACATGCGGTGAAATGAACAGCAACGCGAAGCAGCTGCTCTCGATGATTCTGCAAAGCACCCGCCGGCTTGCGAAACTTGTTAACGACATCATTGATTTTTCAGAACTGAAAAGCAGCGGCATGAGACTGACAAAAAAAAGCATAGACCTTGGATCAATGGCTGAGACCATTATAGCAATGATTAAACCGCTCACGGTGACTAAAAATATAAACCTGATTAACGGGATTAAGCCCGGTAAATATTTTGTCATGGCCGATGAGGATAGACTGCAGCAGATACTTTTTAACCTTACAGAAAATGCCGTGAAATTTTCAGATGAAGGAGAAATAAAAATAAGCGCGGCACAAATGCCTTCAGGGATGTGTGTTGTTGATGTTTCCGATACCGGGATAGGAATTCCTGAAGAAAAACAGGGCATAATTTTTGATTCTTTTGTTCAGTCAGATGGTTCTACCACAAGGAAATATGGGGGTACAGGACTTGGGCTCTCCATCGTAAAAGACCTCGTGGAACTTCATGGAGGAACCATTTATTTCAAATCAACTCAGGGAGAAGGTTCGACTTTTTCTTTTACAATGCAGCTTGCGGAAAAACCGGTAGCAGAGTCAAACAACACTCATGCTGACCCATTCGCCGGGCTTAATTCAAAAATAAATCTCATCACTGATATAAACGCGGATATAGCATCCGGCGCCAGGGTAATGATTGTTGATGATGACATTATTAATCTGCAGCTCCTTCTGAACCAGCTTACAAAGGAAGGGTACTCTGTTACCTCATTTACCGGAGGAAGAGAAGCACTTGCGAGTATTGAGGATGGCGATATGTATGATATCATTCTTCTTGATGTCATGATGCCTGTTATTTCAGGATATGAAGTGTGCAAAAAAATAAGAGAAAAATTCAGTCCCCATGAACTTCCAATAGTAATGCTGACTGCTAAAAATACAAATCAGGATATAATTACAGGTATAAGCCTTGGGGCTAACGATTATATTACCAAACCTTTTGACAAGGAAGTGCTTCTTACAAGAGTAAAAAGCTATATATCTCTGAAAAAAGCAGTCGAGGAACAGACAAAATTTATTTCAGTTAAGCAGGAACTTGAGATTGCAAAAAAAATCCAGCTGGCAATACTTCCCCGCACACTTCCTGACATGGCCGGGCTTTCTATTAACGCCCGGTATGAACCGATGACTGAGATAGGCGGAGATTTTTATGACTTCCTCCAGCTTGACAGTAAACGGATAGGAGTACTGATTGCTGATGTTACCGGGCATGGTGTTCCCGCAGCCCTTATCAGTTCTATGGTAAAGATAGCTTATTATATGTCATATGATTCGCTGACAGATCCTGCCGGGCTTCTGGAAAAAATGAATGCGGCGCTTATAGATCACATCTATGGCCGGTTTATAACCGCTTTTTATGCTTTTATAGATCTTCATGAAATGAAAATGACTTTCTCTAACGCCGCACACTGGCCCATGTATCTGCATAACAAAAAAGACGGCGGGCTCCGGAAACTCACTGTTAAAGGAAAACTTATTGGATTAAACCGCGATGAGAAATTTAAAAACATCACAATTGATATAAAAAGCGGTGAGCGGCTTGTTTTCTTTACAGACGGACTGGTTGAAGAGAGAGGAGCAAACGGAAAACTCTTTGATGAAAATAAACTTGAACAGATAATTATAACGAATCCTTTTCTTTCACCTGACAAACTTCTTGATACAATATTCAATTCAATTTACAGCTGGTCAGAAAGATACAAACAATCAGGACTGGAAGACGATGCCACTATGCTTGTAATAGATATAGATTAGTACTGCAGCTCGACAAGCAGGGGCTGATACCTCTCCGGATCTATATAAATCAGGAACAGGCTCTTCCCTGAACTGAAAATCTCTTTACCTGAATATGGCCACATTGCAGCTCCTTCTGCTCTCTTAACTTTAAGGACTGTATCTTTTACTGCGGCGGGGAAATTGGAAAAATCTTTGAACCGTACAAGAACAACATCTCCGGTAAAAACTTTCGAATAAACAATTACATACTCTTTCAGATAATCATTATACGAGAGTGAACACTCGCCTGTGACATCACCGATGAAGCTGCCTGCGCTTTTAATGTCATCAACCCACTTCCCTTCAGGTGAGAGGAAACTGTACTCTTTAATCTTTTCAATATTTTCCACCCGGACTCTTGCGATAGAGAGAGGATACTCAAGCACACTTTTCTTAAAATGGCCGGCAAGATAGACATAACCATCTTTCTCCAGAACCGCTGCACCGAAAAATGGTGTCCCTTTACCGAAAAGCGGCCCAAGCCTTCTGAAATTAATTCTATCACCGGGCTTCCAGCCTCGGGGAATATTCCATCTCGCGAGGCCCACATTGAGCACTTCAAAATCAAGAAATTTTGTATGATCCGGTACATACACATGAAGGTAGTAGATGTAGACTTTATCTCCTGTACGAAAACCATCAAGCGCCCAGAACCTGTGTTTATCGGGATTCTCATTTTTCCTGTTTTTAATAAACTGTGCTGTCCTCCCGTTTTCTTTATAAAAATTAAGTCTGATGTCTTTGTAATTTTTCTCTGTAATCTTTTCACTCCACGCAATGGAGTTTGACAGCATACCGTCCATTATAGCTTCATTTTTATCAGCTGCAAGGCGCCCCTTCTCGCTTTTCCACCTGCCTGTTATTGTATCAGCAAAAGTCCATAAAATTATCTCTTCGCTGAATTTGATGGAACATACACCGTCCTGCCCTATGACAGACTCAAGTCTTGAAGGTGCGAAGATGCCGTGTTCAATTGCTTTTGGATAATGTGCGCACGAAGTAAAAGTAATGACGAATAGAAGAATAGATAAAAAAGCGATTCTGGAGAGGGGAAAATTTAACCGTTTCATGGCTGATTATGGCCCGGCTACACAACGGACATATTTTTTTATAGGGTATCCGAAAAAATCCTGTCCTGTAAATCCGACACTACCCCACTTAAAATCAGCAAACCATATATAGTTTTTACTGTTACCATCCACATTAATATGAGTTGTGGAAGACCAATAATGAATTGTAGCAGTATTGTCACTGCACTGTGCTGCTGTTACAACTCCGGGAAATGCATCTTCAACGATCTGGCTGCAGTTCTCCAGGCCTGTTGCGTAGTGATTATAATAAATTATACTCTGAAGTTCATTAATACTGGGGAGCCTCCAGTCCGATCGGCCTTCATGGACCAGATTTTTACAGACTTGAACCGCTTCAGTCCATGTATAAGTCTTCCGGTTTTCGCTGCATTTAAAATCATATATTGGTGCATCCTTATCTGAAAGGGAGCATCTTGTCCATATCAGCCCTGTTGAATTATCCCTGACAGTTCCTCGGGAAAGAACCCTATACGATTTGGCACTATAAAGAGCTGTTATGATAAAAATAAACAACAGGGTGAAGATTAATTTTTTCATCTTCTGCCTCTTACGCATCTTACAAACTGTTTTTCAATCGTTGTAGTTCCGGTATCTTCATCATGAACAATCTTCTCTTTAAGATCAACTATATTTACACCCCACACTCCGCCGCCGCCAAAATAAATAATCCATGCATAATCATTAACATCGTACGATTCGTAATTTGAGTTGAATTCAACAAATAATTTAGAAGTGGAGGACCAGTAACCCGTATAAGCTGCACTTTCGTTATCTATAAAAAATTCTGCTGTGTCGATAAGCGGCCAATGATCAAAATCAAGAATGGTAAAAAGCTCTGTGATTGTCGGGACTCTCCAGTCGTCATAACCGGCATAATCTAAATTTGCACATGTTTCATTAGCATGACTCCATGACAATGTATTGTTTGTACCTGAACAGTCATCCTTGTTATCTGCCATATTTCTTCCCGTTAATGTACACTTTAACCATGTCAGACCTGTTACATTGTCATCAACGACATCATCTGTATCAGTATCATCACCGTTGCTCCCGCCATTGGCAATATGTCTTTCAGAAAAATTACGTTCGTGAGGCATATTGATGAAGGAGGCATCATCTCCATCAAGAACAGCTCCTGTACGGCCGGTATCGCTTATTGTAAAATAGCTGATACGCCAGCTGTCTGATTCTGCAACTTCCACATCAAATGGAGCAATAAAATCCTCTTCCTCCTTTACGGCATCTAAGAGCGCATCATTATAACAGCCGGATAATACGGACATAAATGGGGTAATTACTGCAAGAAATATGATTATTCTTATAAAATTCATAGTATCAATAAACCTACGATGACAACCCTTGACTTACTTACAGAATTGTCAATATTAATCAATTTCAAAATAGCAGCACTACCTGTCGAATTGGGAAAAATCTTCATTCATGCTCTTTTGTATATATAATACCAAATTTTCATACACATCAAAAGAACTGTTTAAAAAAAATTTGATTCTTTGATTTTTTTTTATAAATTCTTTTCAAGGTATAAAAGCAGTTACTGAGATATTCAAAATATGTACTGTTCCTTTTAGAGTGTTAAAGGTTGTGTATTTCAGATTCCCGTATTAATTATTTGAACATGATTGCCTGAGCTAAATGTGTGAGGGATAATGAAAATTGTATATTTTAAATTTCTGTTTATTATACTTTTCAACCTTATAACTATTCCGCTTATCTCTGCACCGATAACGATTGAAGAGACAAAATTTCACTGCACAATACTTCAGGATGGAAAACTCGAAGTTTTATATACAATCATTTTTACGGAACATGAACATAGAGACAGGATACGTTCCATCGGTGAATTTATTGAACCTATGACTATCATCGAATCGCGGGGTGAAACCGATGGGAAAAGATTCAACATCACAGTACAGAGTAACGGCGGCGGATACTACGCCGCCATTTTCGACAGGGAAACATCTGCAGAAAAAAAGTATTCTATCTATATACGGTACAGAGTCGATACAAATATAACATCCGCGACAAAACTGAATGGAACTGATTACGCAGCATTCTGGTGGTCTCCTGTCCTGTGGGACCTTCCCATAAAGAAACAGACTGTGCAGATTATTACTCCGGTTGAAATCTCCAGAAGCATAAAAAAAACAGAGGAGATTAATGATGACCTGGTTAACAAATCAGGAGTCATCGCCAACATAGATGTTGTTAAATCAAACGACAGGTGGACATACTACACTTCACTATGGAAAAATAAAAACTATCTGTCGATCCATGCTGAAAAAAATAATCTAGCTCCAAAATATAAACAGAAAGTGAGCTTCTTCCTTCCTGCCGAATATGTCACCGCCGGGTCTGCAGGCGGGACATACTCTATTGACTCCTTCTCCGACGGAGATATTGTTGAAGCCGGTGATTTTGAGATTAAATCATCTACTTTATTAATAGAGATTCAGTCGAAGGCGCGGGATTCAAGCAGCATGCTTTCTTCATTTACCCTTTTCGTTACGTTAAATGAAAACGGAAAAAGAAATATTTACAGGCAGCTGATCCGGTCATTGTACCCGATTGATGAAACAGATGTTTCTGTCCTTCATGGTAAAACTTATCAGAACTATCCCGGTCTATCGGCAAAAATAAGAAGATCATCAGATAAAACAGGTAAAGAAATATTTGAGTGCTACGATATAATAACATCGAGGCCCGTAGTGAAAGGTGAATTCATTTCATTCAGGATTCCTCACAGGGAGTATGATTATATAACAATGCCCTGCGAGAAGCGTCTTTACAACGGAAAACTCAGAATATTCCACCCGTGGCACGGCTTATCTCTTTCACAGAAATTTGACATACTTAAAGTTTCGATATCATCCCCTTTCCCTGTTCCCTCAGCAGAAATTAAACCGGACTATGGAGAATCAGACTCGGCCGAATTTAAAGTTATATCGCCCATGGTAAACAAATTCAATAAGTGGGGTTATGCAGTTGGCGTGAGAGATACAAAAGCTCCGCCCGGAGAGGAGTATCCTGATCTTAACGCTTCAAGCGGGGACTGGAATTCTAATGAGATACCTCCATTTTTTATTTACTTTGATGTCACTCCCGGTTCGGTAAAAATAAGCAGCCTGGATTCTCTTGCGGTTGTTATTAACGACATCTCCAGCGGAAAATTTTCTGAAACAGATATTACTTTCATTTTAAATTTTCTCGGGACATTGCTGTCCCTGTTTCTTTTTTGCTTCCTGGCAAATCCTCTGATTATGCTTATGGAAATTGCTGCAGCAGGGATTCCGGTGGTTATTGCAACGAAACTGCTTAAAGTCGATCTATTCAATAGAGTTTTTTTCCCTGCGGGCAGAAAAAAATTCAGTTTAACTTCAGGATGGTTCTTCAGCATAAATTCTCTTCTTGTTCCTGTACGGATTTGTTTCTACATTCTGTCAGTCCTTGGTGCTGTATTACTGATGGCGGCAAAACTCCATCCGGCAATAAAAAAACGTTTTGAAAAAAAACCGGAGTATATCACACCTGAAATACAGATAGAAACTTTTAAAACCGGGGAAATAATTGAGAACCTGAACCCGGTTGAAACAGCTCTCTTTCTAAACCGTCCATCGGAAAGTATTATCCTTATTGTAATAGATCTTTTCAACAGGGGATATATTGATATTCTGAACCGCAACCCCCTCCAGACTGTAATTTTAAAGCAGGAATGCGAAGACCTTACTCCTTACGAGAAACAGTTTTTCGCCTCAATCGCCTCTGACGGAACTCTTGATAAAAGAAAAGTTCCATTAATACTCAAAAATATAAGCAGGACGGTTCAATCTAAAATCTGGAAAGGAGACATTGATAAAACCGCGAAACTCTATACTGAGAAAATTGAAGGGCATTGGAAGGATTTTACTTCGACCGCGGATATTGAAAAAAGAAGAAATTATTTCAGCAGATATTCCGGCTGGATTCTTATTCATGATACTTTTACATCAAGCCCGGAAAAATATATTGATAATCTTATTTCTGAATCTCCACCTCCGGGTAATCCGCCTGATTTCTTCAGAAAAATTGCATATCATGGCGGGGCTGTCAGTGACGGCATAAAAGATTTTGCTAACGGAATAGTTCACAGTGTTGAAAATTTTCCTTCGCCAATTGTCGAGAACGTCGAATCCCTTTTTAAAACACCGGATATAAAGACAGCTGAAATATCTTCTGCAAGCGGTCTTGAAAATATTTCTTCATTCAGTTATGATGCGTGCCATTCAGCATGTCATTCCGCGTGCCATTCGGCTTGTGTCCATTCAGCGTGCCACTCTGCCTGTCATTCGGCATGTGTCCATTCGGCTTGTCATTCCGCATGCCACTCGGCATGTGTATCGGATTTTTAGGATAAAATTATGGATTCAGAAATTTTCCGGGAAATTGATATTTTTGTCAGCAGCACATCAGAAGTAATATATCTCAGGCACGATGATTCCCTTCTTATAATAAGGCCTGACAGAATTCAGCATCTGAACAGCACCGGGTTCGAGATGCTTCACTCTCTTTATAAAGAGGAAGCAGGCGCGGAGAAAACTGTTGAGATGATGCATGAAAAATACGGGACAGAAAAAAATATTATAATGAGAGATCTCTCGGAAATTGTTAAATCGTTAAGCGCGATAATGCGTGATGAATATAAGGATGCCACGAGGATATCAACAGTTGAATACAATCCTCAGAGCATAAAATATCCTGTACTCTCCGAGATTGCTCTTACTTACAGATGCCAGAACAGATGCGATTTCTGCTATGCTTCAAGCCCGTTCAGAGGTAATGACCTGAAAGAGATGACATCTCACCAGGTAAAACTGATAATAGATAAAATACATAATGATGCCAAAGTACCGACCATTTCTTTCACAGGAGGCGAACCGACAATGCGGAAGGACCTCCCGGAATTAATTGAATACGCCGTCAGAAAGGGAATGAGAACCAATCTCATAACCAACGGAATAAAATGTTCAGATAAAGAACTGGTAAAAAAACTCTCTGCATCAGGCCTCCATTCGGCACAGGTCAGCCTGGAATCACACGATGAACTTATCCACAGCAGGATAACGGGAAATCTTGAGTCGTATAAAAAAACCGTTGCCGGTATACACAATCTCAAACACGCCGGGATACACACTCATACAAACACAACAATATGCCGCTGGAACAGGGAACACCTGATTCCGCTTGTCAAATTTCTGAAGGACGAATTCAACGCGCCCTACGTGTCGATGAATATGATAATAGCTGCCGGAATAGCAAAAGATAATGAAAATATAGATATCGGGTATTCATCTATATCAGCAATACTCGAACCGGTTTTAAAATACTGCGAAGAGGTTGGAGTTAAATTTGTCTGGTACTCTCCGACTCCATACTGTATGTTCAATCCTGTCGATCACAATCTCGGTTCAAAGTCCTGTGCTTGTATTTCAGGACTTCTTTCAATCAATCCGGCAGGTGAGGTAATCCCGTGTTCAAGCTACAGCAGGGGGATCGGAAACCTGCTTAAAGATTCATTCACTCATATATGGAACAGCGATGAAGCTCTCTATTTTCGTGAAAAAAGATACATCCCTCCTGTGTGTAAAAAATGCAGTTTAAAAATTCTCTGTGCCGGAGCATGCCCGCTCTACTGGGAGAATGCCGGTTCGTTCCGCGAGATAGAAAAAGTCAACAGGAAGAGGCCATTCCTTGGTAATTTATTCTGGTCACTTGAGAACAGATTAAGAGTCAGAACAAAGGGCGTCGAAGGAATCGATTCGCGCGGGAGGTGAAAAGATGGGAACTCTTAACAGTATGGTTGAATTCCTTGAGTCAGCTATAGTAACAGTAACCGATATTGATGATAAGCTGAGTAAAATTCAGGAACACTTCAACAGCAATTTCAATAATGTGATTAAAGTCCGTACTTCGGAAATTGAATTTCTGCAGAATGAGTATTTTAAAAATCCGGAAAAATTTCCATCTGAAGTTAAATCGCTCTTTAATAAAAATCTTTATGAACAGGGTAAAAAGTTTAAACTGAATCTCAAAAAACTTTCCGAACAGAAGGAAAAACTTGAAAATGAAATTAAAACTTTAAGCGGAAAAAGTTTTTCAGACTTCAATAATCTTAAAAAAGAAAATAATAAATCCGATAAAAGCGATGAGAAGATAATAGCTGAAATCAATTCGCTTGAGAATGAAATATCAGAATTCAATAAAAAAATTGATGAACTTAATACAGGTTTCGGATTTATTACAAACTTTTTCAATATGAAAAAAATTGATAAAAAGAAAGAAATCCTTCTTAAAAAAAGAGAAGTTCTTATTTCAGAAATAGAATCAGTAAGAAATAAATGGATAGATAAAGAGAAAGAACTTCTCAGACTCGATTCTGAAGCCCGTGAAAAATGGAATAATCTTTATACGGACTTTTCTCTCACTGCGGAAAAAATTAAAAGCCTTACCTCCGACATGGACATACTTATAAAAAAAGCGGCATTTTCCGAGTCGCTGGCATCACTTCATGGAGATGAAAAATTCCTATACTCCGCAACCGGTATAACTGATATCAGCAAATGCCGGCGCTGTTCTTCGAAAAATGAGAAAAATTATTTCTTCTGTAATTTCTGCGGGGAACCGTTTTCAGAAAACCGGAAAGATATAGAAGGGAGCCTTATTGAAGCAGGCGAACTTAACATGGTGTTCCATTCTCTGACCGAAGGGCTCAAACAATCAGTTTCATTTATAGCGCTGATTCGCGGTATAAATGAAGGCATGAAAACTTTTCTGAAAAACCTTAATGATATAAAAAAAGCAGAGGAGACCTGCCCTGAGCTTCCGGCTTTAAAAATTGACATACCGGAAATTTCAGCAAAATTTGCAGGGCATCTGAAGGAGATTGAAAAAAAACTTGATATTGCTTTTTTCAATCTTCATCCCGCAGATTTTGCATCAAAAATGCTTGCAGAAACTGAAACGCTTTTTACAATTAAAAATATAGAGATGTTCTTTACAGCTATGGGTGAGGAATTGAATAAAAGGACTAAGGAGCAATGGTGATATGGCGTTTAAAATAATTACCGGTTCAGCTATGATAATTACCGGGCTTGTTTCTGAATTAATGGGGCTTCTTTTTATAATAGCAAGTTCAGGCATGAGTTCACGACTGGTTGCCGCCGGAATATTTTTTACATCTGGGCTTCCGCTTCTCATATTCGGATTTAAGATGTTCCGGGGAGGGATGGTGTTAAGGCCTGAATTAGTCAGGAAAGGAATTTTAAAAGCTGCCGCGGCACATAACGGTGAAATTTCTAAAGAGGCAGTAACAGAAGCAGCAGGATGGGACGATATCGTCATCTACGAAATTAACGATATGATAAAAAAAAGAATCGCAAAAGCAGAAGAGCGGGATGGCAGAACTTTTTATATATTCCCGGAGTACCAGATTAAATACGTTATAAATAAATGCCCCTTCTGCGGGAATGACTATCCGGTCAGAGATGACGTTCAGAAGTGTCCGTCTTGCGGAGGCGATTTAAAATTTCTGCAGATAAAATCTTCAACTGCCGGAAATAATTTTTCTATGGGTTCCTGAAAGTATCAGAGCCGGCAGTTTACAATTTCTGTTTCTATAATCGCAGTCGCACCGGCTGCTTCAAGTCTGTCCATTACCTGGACTACTTCAGATTTTTTAACCATTACTTTTACTGAACACCAGTCATTCTGGTCAAGTTTGGAAATTGTAGGAGAGTTAAATCCCGGAGTAATCTTCTCCGCTTCTTTCAGGTTTCTCTCTTTGATATTATATTCCAGCATACTGTACTGGTTGGCGACAAGAACCCCTTCGATTCTTCTCCTTATTTTAACGATTCTATCATCATTTGCATATGCTTTCTTTGATATAAGTGTTGTTTCATAAACACCGATCTCTTTAAAGACCTTCAGATTATGGTCTCGAAGACTGTCTCCTGTTTCTACGATATCAACTATTGCCTGTGCAAGATTGAGAGAGATCATTATCTCAACCGACCCGTTCATTTCAATGCAATTAACGTCCACATTGTTCCGCTTGAAGTAATCGTGCGTCATAACAGGAAAAGATGTAGCGATATTTTTGCCTTTCAGTGATTCAAGGCTTTCATTTTCAAATCCGTTTCTAACAGCAACACATAACCTGCACTGGCCGTATCCAAGGGGGAGTATCTCCGCCACATCAGCCTTTCTTTCGATAATAAGGTCACTTCCTGTAATTCCAAGATCAATGACTCCGGATTCGACAAGTACCGGTATATCATCTGCTCTTACAAAAATAAATACTATTTCATAATTAGTGCAGGTCGCGTAGAGGTTACGTCCCGTTGCCCTGAATTTAAATCCGGCCTTTTTCAGCAGTTCAATCGTCGGGTCTTTAAGACGCCCTTTTGACGGAATAGCAAATTTTATTCTGTCGGTTTCATTTAGATTCATTGTTCCCTCTCCCTGCTTTCTCAACAAGTCCGCTTGTGCCGAACCGTCTTTCGAATTCAACTTTTATATCTTCAATCGTTATATCTTTGTGTGATGCCAGTACAAATGTATGGAAAAGAAGGTCACATATTTCATAAACAAGATGCTGTTTATCATTCTCAAGGGCAGCCTCGCAGACTTCATCAGCTTCTTCGATAATCTTTCCGTTTATTTTTTCAGTTCCGCGATGCATCAGTTTGGATACATATGAACTTTCAGGAGAGGCTTTTTTCCGTTCTTTAATAACCTCAAATAATCTGCCAAAAATATCTGTTTCCATACATTTCCTTCTTCAATTACTTCCGGAAAACTCAAAGGCATTCACAAGCAGTGCGAACACCGGAGTTCCGGCTAAGGGCATTTTAAGGGACTATCACCCTTTGTAACCCATAAATTTATTTCTGTTTATTTCTCTATGCGTGACGAGATTAAAAGCCATTTTATTTTAGTCAAGATTTAATGGAAAAAAGGAACAAAAAGGTATAGCACCAACTCCGTCATAAGAATAAAAAATCACTCCCGGATTTCTAATATTATCCCTTTTTTATATTCCACCTGGAAATTATATTGTCAGGATCTATATCCGCTATTGAGTTAAAGATATAATCAGGCTGATAAGGATACTTACTCATAATTTCAAGAGTTGTAACGCCGGAGAGAACAAGGCAGCATGTCATGCCTGCCTCCAGGCCTCCCACTATATCTGTATCCATTCTGTCCCCTATCATGAATGAGTTCATTGTATGGACTTTTAATCTCTTTCTTGCCCAGTACATCATTGCAGGATTCGGTTTCCCCAGAAAATATGCTTTAACACCGGTAACCTTTTCAATCGGAGCAACAAGGGCTCCGCATGCGGGAACAGGGCCCCGCGGGGTGGGACCTGTAATATCGGGATTGGTTGCTATAAATTTTGCCCCCTCCCCTATAAGAAAAGTAGCCTCAATGATTTTCTCGTAATCATACTCTTCAGTTTCACCCACTATTACGTAATCAGGTTTATTATTTGTTAAGGTAACTCCGACTGCTTCCAGTTCTTTTTTCAGGCCTTTCCCGCCGATTACATATGCGCTGAAACTCTTTCTCTGATACCTTAGAAAACTCGCGGTAGCCATTGCAGACGTATAAAAATGTTCAGCTTCCACGTTGATGCCGAGGGCTGAAAGTCTGTCTCTCAACTCCTCCGGCGTATAATATGAATTATTTGTAATAAATAAAAATTTATAATTATTAGCTTTCAGTTTTTCAACAAAATCCGCAGCACCGGGGATAAGATGATTCCCCTTATTTATAACTCCATCCATATCTACAAAGAAAGCTTTCTGATTGCTCAAATCATCAGGAAGTACATTATTCTGAGTCATATAACACCTCCTATTTTTTTATGATAAATTTTTCCGCTTTATTAACAGCATCAGTTACATCTTCTGCTGAATAAATATCGCGAAGGCAGAGCGGCGTGGTGAATCCTTCTCCGGGAGGAAGGACTGCCAGGAGCGGAATCGATTTACTCCCGAGCCTGTTCATCAACGATTCAGCCTGAGAATTTTTACGTGTAATATCAGCCACCATAAACTCAACATCATCCCGCGCAAATAGTTTCTGTACCGTATCTTTTTCAAGAGCTATTTTCTCAACCAGGGAACAGTTCGGGCACCATTCAGCTGTAAATTCCACAACTGTAATTATTCCTTTGTCTCTGTTGCTTAAAATTCTTTCAGGGCTGAAACTGATTCTTTCATGGGCAAAAACTCTTTCAGTAAAAAAGAATTTAAAAGATAAAGCATACCCGAAAACAGCAATTGCCAGTAATATAGTAAAAGACACAATCCTTTTCCATCTTTTCTTATCAATAGAGCCGAACGATCCGTACTGCCATAAACCTATTGCTAAAAATAAAAGAAATAGAACAAGTCCCATTCTGAATGAATCATCAAGAATTCCAAGCAGATAAACAACAGTAAACATCAGAAGGAACCCCATTGCTGTTTCAAAATGTTTCATCCACACCCCGGGCTTCGGTAAAACCCTTAGTAGTGAAGGATTGAGAGCAAGCAGCATATAAGGGAAAGCCATTCCAATACCGACAGATAAAAATATAGTAAAAATAATTCCAGGGGACATGGTAAGTGTCCACGCAAGTGTTCCTCCAAGGAAAGGCCCGCTGCATGGAGTTGCAAGAAGAGTAGCCACTCCCCCCTTAATAAAAGCATCTGTATAGATTCCCCGCGTCTTTGAAACAGTCCTGCCCGCTGCTGAAGGGACATTAAAAGTAAACACTCCGAACAGGGACAATGCCATTGCAAAGATGAAAGATGTCATGACAATTATAAAAATTCTATTCTGGAAAAGGGATCCCCACTTATGGCCTGAAAAAGCAGCAAGCCCGGCAAGCACCAGAAAGCTTGCGATAATCCCGGCCGAAAAAAGCAGTCCCTGAATTACTATAACTTTTTTTTTCTCTCCGGCATTCATAACAAATGACATTATCTTAAGGCTGACAACAGGAAGCACACACGGCATAAAGTTGAGAAGAAATCCCGCCAGCAATCCGAAGATTATTGCTTTAATAAGTCCCGTAACTTCGCCTTCCGGATAATACGGGGTAAATATAATGTCTTCCAGTAGGCCGCTTCCATAACCGGTTATTCTGCTTTCAACCGGAATTTTATTCTTCAGTGTATCTTCTGTAATACTTTTTTTCAGGGGGAGGTATTCACTCATATTGTTCATCATCACCGGACTGCTGGTAATCATCCCCTGCTTTACTTTGACTGGAATTTCAACAGTTCTGTCTGCCGGGATACATGCATCTGACGAGCACATCAGTATTGAAAGATCCGCTTTGATGGAATAATCTCCCGCCGCACTGTTATTTACGGTGAATAAAACAGGTATCCTCACAATCTTTCTGTATATATTTACCGAATCAGGATCACCCTTTGCCTGATATTTTTCTCCATCGTGAAACCTGGCTTCCCATGTTTTAATGAATCCGGATTTTTCAATTACAACCTCAGTCGCCTTGCCGATACCTTTCCCTTTAGGATTAGCATATATGTATGAACCTTCAGGTATCTCTACAACAATAACCGCGACAAAATTCTTCCCCTTTGCCGCAACGACTTCACCTGACGCGTTGTAGACAGTAATTTCTTTAACAGAGGTAAATTCTGCATAAAGCGATTGTGTAAAGCAAAGTGAAACAAAAATTAGTAATAAGGATATTATTCGATTTATTCTGTTCATAACTCAATTAAATATAAGAAATATATTGAGTCAATAAAATAATAAAGGCACAGAACAATAGGAGGCAGCCCCTTGTTCTTTTATCAGTATGAGTTTTGTATTCATTCAAAATTAACGTCAATTTTTCTTGACCATTTCCAAACCCTGTAGTTAATTATCATATTCCCTGAAACGAGGTGTAATATGAAATACCATGAAATAGTTAAAAAAAGCAGAAGTTATAGAAGATTTTACGAGGATAAAGAAATTCCACAACTGGCGCTGCTGAAACTGGTCGATAATGCGAGACTTATACCATCGGCACAGAACCTGCAGCCTCTGAAATATTATATAGTAGAATATGAACAGCGGGACATTGTTTTTCCGCATCTGAAATGGGCGGGATATCTTACAGACTGGGATGGTCCGGTAGAGGGAGAAAGGCCATCGGCGTATATTATAATTCTCTCTGATAAAAAAATTTCACCGAATGTAAAATGGGACCAGGGAATTGCGGCGCAGACAATACTTTTAGGCGCAGCCTCGAAAGAGATGGGCGGGTGCATAATCGGATCAATAGACAGGCCTGCGCTCTCCGCTGCGCTGAATATTTCTGATGATTATACAATTGAACTTATAGTTGCTCTTGGATTCCCTAAAGAGAATGTAATTATTAAAGAAATAGATAACGGCGGGGATATAAAATACTATCGCGACAGCGAAGGGAACCATTATGTTCCTAAACGTAAACTTGCAGATATAATTATCAATAGATGCAAATAGTTATGACTGACGAAGAGTTTATGGAAGCAGCACTCTCACTTGCCGGTGAAGCATACTTGCGTGATGAAATACCGGTGGGTGCAGTGATAGTACAAGACGGAAACGTAATCTCCTCCGGTTCAAATGAAAACAGGGAAAAAAATGACGCAACACTTCATGCCGAGATTATCGCGATAAAAAAAGCATCTTTATATCTGAACAATGAAAGACTTACCGGATGCGATCTGTACGTGACAAAAGAACCATGTGCAATGTGTGCCGGAGCGATAGTCCATTCGAGAATCAGGCGTGTAATAATCGGAACAGAGGATTCGAAATACGGTGCGTGCGGTACAGTGCTTGATGTCTGCGGAAACAGCAGGATGAATCATGTTCCGGAAATCCAATTCGGCATACTCCGGGAAAAATCATCATCCCTGCTTAAAAAATTCTTTCTTGAAAAAAGGCTGAAAACAAAAATATCTTCTTAATCCCTGCACAAAAAATCTGTACTTACTCCCTCTTTCAGTTTAAGAAGAACCAGAGGGATAGACTGCGTGTTGCCCAGGTCATTTTTCTTGTTTACTTTTGCCCGTACTTTAACAGAACGTGGTTCAAACATTGGATGTTCAAATTTAATCTGAAACTCAACATGATCGTCTGCGCTCATTTTCTCTTCAATATATCTTGGCCAGAAATGGAAATATCCTCTTGTAGCCTTTGCTGCGACATAAGGATTTTTCCATCCGAGATCCATCATTTCAGCCGGCTCATCTTCATACAGAAGGGTAATTTTCAATTCGGGAATAATTGACAGAGTTGTCTCTTCAAGAGCTTCACCCATCATATGCGGTATAAGGCCGGACAGCTTTTCACTCTCGCCTTTTTTTTCATCAAATTCAGTAGATCTTCTTTTGCTGAAAATCCCTATTGCCTCATAAGTTAAAAATAAAATATCAGTGTGCTCCTGGTATTTCAGTCTGGGATCAATCCTGCTGTGAATAATCCCCCTTTCACCTGTTACATATCTCGTGGGGACCCTGTTAAGTACATATGCGATTATATCATTTCGATGGAATTTAATACTTTTAAAATCTTCTTCTTTTGCCAGAACTTCATCGACAATATCTTTAACTATCATTTCAATAAGATTAAAAAATTCCATAATAAACCACAGCCCCCTTATCCTTTATTGTATTGCTTAAAAATCCAGAGGTGATATTTGTTTACGCCGTGTCAAAAGTACGGCGTATATAAAAATTACCCGCGATTTTTTATATTATTACCCTTTTTCTTAAAACATATATCCAGTACTTCTATTATATCACTGACAGGATGAAATGTCAGCCCTTTTTTTACATAATCCGGAATATCTTCGAGATCTTTTCGATTATCAGAAGGGATGATTATATGTTTAATATTTACTCTTTTTGCCGCGATGACCTTTTCTTTGAGTCCTCCTATCGGAAGAACTTTTCCTGAAAGTGTAAGTTCACCAGTCATGGCCAAATCGTTACGCGCCATAATACCTGTTATCATGGAGTAGATTGATGAAGCCATAGTAATGCCGGCTGAAGGGCCATCCTTTGGAGTCGCCCCTGCGGGTACATGCAAGTGTATAAGATAGTTATCGAAAATATTTCTCGCCTTTTCATCATCCTGAAGGAGATGATTTATATAAGTATACGCGATGTTTGCTGATTCAGTCATAACCTCGCCGAGCTGGCCCGTAAGTTTAAGCCCGGCTCCGCTCTTTGCTTTAACTGCGATTGATTCAATAGTAAGGGTAACACCTCCGAGAGAAGTCCATGCAAGTCCCATTACAATCCCCGGTTTGTTGATCACCAGCATTTCCTCTTCCTGGTAAACTTCGGTTCCGAGATACTCCCTTATCTGTTCATCAGTTAGAGGTGCATCAGGGATAGGTTTTTCCCTCGCAACAAGAGTCGCCGTTTTTCTGCATATTTTTTCTATGTTCCGCTCAAGGTTACGTACACCGGCCTCTCTCGCCCAGCCGTTTATTATATTCAGGTAGCCGTTTTTCTCGATTCTGATGCTGTTTTTAACAAGACCATGCATTTTCAATTGTTTGGGGAGGAGATACTTACGCGCGATCTCGTATTTTTCCATTGCTATATAACCGGAAAGACGTATGACCTCCATCCTGTCTGCAAGAACCTGAGGAATTGTGTCCAGAGTATTTGCCGTTGTAATAAAAAGCACATCGGAAAGATCAAACGGAAGGTCGAGGTAGTAATCTCTGAACTCCACGTTCTGTTCCGGGTCAAGAACTTCAAGAAGAGCCGACGCCGGGTCACCCTGGTAGCTCTGCCCCATTTTATCTATCTCATCGAGCATAAAAACAGGATTATTGGTTTTGCTTATTTTAAGCCCCTGTATAATTTTACCAGGCATAGCGCCGATATATGTTCTTCTGTGCCCCTTAATCTCAGCCTCATCCCTCATGCCGCCAAGTGATATCCTGAAAAATTTTCTGTTGAGAGCGGAAGCAATGGATTTACCTAAAGAAGTCTTTCCGACCCCCGGAGGCCCCACCAGGCATATAATCGATCCACGCGCATCGGGCTTGATTTTTCTAAGTGCTATAAATTCGAGTATCCGCTTTTTTACATCTTCAAGGCCGTAATGGTCGCGGTTGAGAATTTTCTCCGCCCTGTCAAGGTCAATTGAATCAACCGTGGCTTTATTCCATGGAAGAGAGAGTACTGTATCAATATAATTTTTCCCGACAGAATATTCTGACGAAGAGGGATCCATGAAAGTAAATCTATCAAGCTCCTCTATAATTTTATCATGAACTTCACCTTTAAGTTTAAGCTCCTCGAGCTTTTTCCGCATTTCTTTTACTTCAGCGCTTTTTTCATCCTCTTCAAGGCCCAGCTCTGTCTTTATCGCCTTGAGCTGCTCGCGAAGAAAAAATTCTTTCTGCTGCTTGTCTATCTTCTCGCCGATCTGGTGCTGAATCTTTTTCTGGACATCAACAACCTCCATCTCCTTATGAAGCAGGTGAAGAACTTTTCCCAGGCGGCTCCTTACATTGATTGTTTCAAGAACATCCTGGTATTCGTGTTTTTCTATATTAAGAAGTGAAGTAACAAAGTCGGCAATCTTCCCCGGCTCTTCAACATTGAGCATGGTCAGTTTCATCTCTTCAGTAAAAAGAGGATTGTTGTCTGACAGAAGTTTAAGCTGGGAGAGAACCTCACGTGTATAAGCTTTAATTTCCATCTTCGCTTTTTTATCAACAACATCATCAAGGTATTCAACTTCAGCGAGAAGATTCTTTTTCTTCTCAATCGCGTCCTTGATTCTGAATCGTTTTACACTGTTTATCAGAACATTAATTCCCCCGTCAGGAAGATTAATCTTTTTAAGTATCCTCGCGGCAGTCCCGTATGTGTAAAGGTCTTCAAAATTTATTTCTCCCTTGTCATCATCTTTTATCAGTACAAGTCCTATTGTCCTTGACTCATTTAAAACACGGTCAATAATTTTGGTAAACCTGCCGTGAGATATAATCAGAGGTGTAACAATTCCAGGGAAGATCGGGCGGTATCTGATCGGTATCAGGTAGAGCTGTTCGGGAAGAACGTGGTCAATAGAAATAAGATCCCCTTCCAGAAGATCAGCGTCTATTGTAAAATCGCTTCCGTCATTCATTATATCATCTATATCCATCATATAATTCTCCAGATTATTCATAACTGTTAACTGCAACCCTGCATAAACTGCCGGTAAAGACATTTCGCCGCGGCAGGGCACGGCGTAAACAATAATTATCCATATTATTCGAGAATTTACTACTAAATATTCAAGCAGGCATTAATCAAGGATTTTTTCCTGCTTATAATAATAAAGAATTCTGCTCAAGAGAACAAAGGCCTGGCCTGTAAGTATACTTTGCCATTCCGGCTGCAGCATGATGGAATACCGAAATCACATACACCTGATTTTGTAAGGAGATTCCGGTATTTGCATGTTTGGAAAACGCAAAACCGGAATGACAAAATCAATAAACACGGACTTTTGAGACAGGCCCTTGCTTTTTACTTTCTGTCCGAACAGACTGGATATAATCATAAACCGCAAAAAAAATTTCATACCATTATCAATAGTTTAATAAAAATTCCTGAATAAGTAAAAAATTTTATCCTCTCCCGGTTTTAAAACGTAATAGTTTAAAAAAATAAGACCGGTATATAATGAAATTAATTCTGATATTTTCTTTCCTGACAATTTTCCTCCCCCATATCATTTCAGCCGGGCCTCTGATTAATGAAATTTCAGCAGGAGGAAGCAGTGACTGGGTGGAACTTACACTTTCCGGGGACACCCCGTCATGTGACATATCGCAGTATTTTGTTACAATGTATTACGGTACAAATGAAAAAATAGCTGACTCGGCAGTAACTCTTCGGAACCGGAACATTCCGGAAACTCCTTATGATGATAGATTCGCTGTAGTTCATTTTACATCCGTACCATATGACGATGAGACAGATGCAACAGGCGATACTAACGGAAACGGAGTCTTCGATCTTTACTGCTGCAACTACGGTCTCTGGAATACAGATTGTGTTGTTTCAATCGACAGCGATGATATACACACAAATGGAGGAATACTCGATTTCGCGGCCTTCAGCAACAGGGATGGCTCCATGAACAGCACCATTGAAGGTTATATCAATACCGCTGCTTCGGCCGGAGAGTGGACAACCTGCGCGAGTACCAACATTCAGGAATGTACTGTTGATATCGGGAAATACGGACTAAACAGTTACTCGACAATATCAAGAATAAATAAAGGCGACACCAATTCCCCTGATGATTTTGCCGTCACACCATATTCAACACCCGGCAGGGAAAATATAATCAATACCGATAAAGGGAAGAGAAAATTATTCCGCACCGAATCAAAAGAGTCAACTCACAGCTACGGAAGAGGGCCAATCCGGCTGGCGGTTTTTCTTTACGAATCGTGCAGCATTAAACTGCGGATATTTAATTCAACAGGATTTACAGTCTACTCTTCCGATCTGAAAGAGGATTTAAGTCCGGGTTACTATACATTTTACATACCGGAGGCAAAACTCCGCGGAAAGATTCTCACAGGCCTTTACCCCGTAAAGATTGAAGCCGCAGGGAAAAGTTCCAGATCAGAAACAGCCACTATATTTCTTGTAATAGTCAGGAAAAGATGATGAATCTCAGCCTGATATTCTATGCAATGATGATCTGCCAGACTGCCTTTGAATACAAAACCGGCAGCCCCGATTCACTCTTTCCTGTGCAGAGCGCGGTGCACGATTACTCATCCCCTGTTGTTATGATGACACCGGCACTGCTCCCCTTCGCAGACGGATTGCTTCTTAACAGTAATGCCGGCAGGCCTTACTCGGAAGAAATTCTTACCACGGGAGGTTCCTCGGTTCAATACGGAGACGGAGATTACGGAGTCCAGATGTCATGGAACACGTTCGGTGCAGACTTTTACAGGGAGCATATCTTTTCTGTTAAGGCAGGATATTCCATCCTTCCATTTCTTCATGCAGGGATTACGGAAAACCTCTACATTCTTAAAATTGCAACGAGCGAACTCTCACTTGAAAAAAGAGAGACAGATACAGATTTTGCTTTTCTATTAACTCCGTTTACATGGTTTAACGCAGCGGTCATCCAGACAGGTATTGTGTCTCTTATCGACGGGCATAACAGCGATATTATCTACCCGGAACGCTCTGCAGGAATTCTCCTTAAACCGGGAAAGGGATTCTCACTTACATGGAACATTACGGATACGGCTGTAGAGAAAGTAAATACTTTCACTGCTGCGGTAAATCCCACATCATTCTTTTCTGTAAAAGGCGGATACTGCAGAGAAAACTCTTCATTCGCAGCGTCTTTCGGAGTTTTAGCTGAAAAATTTTTTGTATCGTATGGATTAAAATATCATCCCTATCTCGGGTATACTCATTCAATCGGAATTACCTGCGCATTAAAACCGGAAGTCGAAAGTCTCGACTACGGGAGATCTCTCTTTTCTTCAGTTAAAAAAAAGATAAATATCAAAACAGCAGCATTTGATGACCTTGAACAGATTGAGGGACTAACCCGTCTGTCTGCTGAACGAATAATTCTGTACCGCCAGAAAATCGGCCCCGTTACCGAGAAAGCCCTGATGCAGATCGGTTTGACCGGAGAAGAGATAGATATTGTCGAAAAGAATGTATACGGACTGGAAAGAACTTCCAGGAACAAGGAGGGTGAAAAAGATTTCAAAAAATTCAAAAAGAAGCCTCCACGCAGCGAGAGGATAAAACAAAAATTCCGTGAACTGATCAGCAGAGGTATACCGGCTTTTCCAGCCATCACATATAGTGAACTTTCAGAGAAAAACGAAAGAGATGAATTTAATAACCACCTTAATAATGATCGTTCGCTCAGCGAAGAACAGAAAAAACTTATTGAGAAAACATGTTCCGAATAATTTCAGAAGGAAAATATTCCCGTATAACCCGTTTATGGTTAACTATATTAATAGTAATATTCTCCGCGGAAATATTACCGGGCAAAAATTACGAGGTGGAAATAAAAGGCGGAGTAAGCAGTGAAGTTCTCGATTATGAAAATGATCTGGAAAAAATTGTAGTCCGCGGAGGAACATCCGTTAAGCTTTCGGAAACATTCAGCTTTGACTTTACTACTCTGCGCAACCTGGATGATAAAACCTCCAGCTGCACGTGGAACATCGAAGTAAAAGATATATCAGGCTTTATGGACTTTACATCGGGAAACTACAATCTCCACTTCGGCTCCGGATTGATGATGGGGAAACCATCCTACTCTTCAAAAGATCCCTTTACAAAAAAAATATCTATAGCAAAAGACCAGACCATCTCTCCGTCGAAAGGGGGCAATCCCGAATATTCTTTTTACGGTGCTGCTCCCGATTTCCATAAAACTTTTGAAGATTTCAAAATGTATTTCATTCCTTTCTTCTCAGTTCAAAGAAGGTTCATTTCCTGCGAATCATTAGAGGCCGGTGTTATTGACTCATCACTATATACATTAAATACAAAAACACGTAAAAGCGGAAACAACACAGAACCGGTTAGCATAATAAACTATGGCGGAGTAAGCGGAATTCAGGCTTCTGAACTGTTCAACATTCAGGCCTACTATTTTGAAACAGATCTTAAAGGTGATTCAGGAGAAGATATATTGTGGGACAGGGATAAATACTACGCAGGCGGAGGCATCGACCTGATCCGTAACTCCGGGTTATTCGCAGAGTATGCTGACAAAAATATTTCATTCTTTATTGAACCTGCAGTGTCGTCAATTGAAAGTGAAAAAACTGTAACAAATTTCGCGCTGGCATGGGGGATCGGAATCCGGAATTCAATAATGAATTTCGCGATGAAGGGAAAAAACTGCGGTACAAATTTTCACTCGGAATATTCATCCGGAAGCAGGTCACCGGAAAGAATATGGGAGGCAAGGTGCGGAATTTATCCCGTTAAATTTCTTGAAACCGGATTCATTCTCTACAGTGAAAAAGACCTTACTCCGTCGTATAACAAAGACTATATAGAAGGATCTATTCAGGAGGAGATTTTTGCAGCAATGGGCGCCGGCCCTATGGATATAACTCTCGGACTGAGAAGGAGAGAACATTACTCTACAGACAGAAAGGATACAGTAGACCAGGGAAATATGTCAGCGGCAGTCTCTCCGTCGGACAGATTTCACCTTAAAGTAAAAACTTCAGCACAGAAAAGTTATGGTGAAATATCCTACATATACGGCGGCGAGTTAAAATTTTTATTTCTGGGATACATGGGGCTCTCTCTCGGTTATACACGAATAATTATTAATGGCGAGATGCCGTTCTATACCGTCATAACTCCCTCATCAGAGCACTCGTCAATTACCGGGTTCAGAGAATCGGGACATGGAGGGTCAATGAATTTAAGATATAAAAAAGGAAAGAATTCATTTTATATAAGAGGAACCATTATTAAAACAGGATCTGATAATGAATGCCAGATTGAATCAGCCCTGGTTCTCGTTTTTTAGTGTATTATATATTTCAACAGATTTTTCCTGAAGTATTTCACCTGTATTCATATCGGGATGATCAAGAACAATTTCAAGGAGTTCGTGAAGTATTCTTCCAATCACCGGTCCCGGGTTTAAACCGAATTTTTCCATAATAACATTGCCGTCAATATTCAGATCTCTTACAGTAATGGCATTTTCCGCTTCAATTACTTTATCTATACGGCTCTGAAGCTTCATAATCGGTTCAGGAAGACCGCTCCGTGAACCGTTCCCGATTCTGTCGGCTTCCCGTAAAACAAAAAGATCAGGAATATTCTCCACGCCGACCTTCCGCATGAATCGTCTTACGGCACCGTCACTCCAGTCATCGGTATAGTGGAACATGTGGTTAATTACAAGATTATTTACGGTTTCAATTTCAATATTGGAGAATTTAAGCCTTTTCAGAATCTTTCTCACCAGACGCGCACCGATTACTTCGTGATTATAAAAAGTATAATCGCCGTCATCCCCGACTCTCCTGGTACTGACTTTTCCTACATCATGCAGAAGGGCCGACAGTCGGATAAGCGGCTTATCAGCGGGAGCGGCATCGCAGGAGTAAAGACTATGGTAATATATATCATGAACATGAAATTTATTCTGATCGATTTCATAGCAGCTGTCGAGCTCAGGGAGCCATAGTTTAAGCAGGCCCGATTTTCTCATGCATTCAAATCCGATAGAAGGGAGCCCTGAATTTAAAAGTTTCATAAGCTCATCCCTTACCCTTTCAGCAGATACCATGGCTGATATGTTAAGAGTTTCACCTATCGCTTCGAAAGTCTTCTCTTCAATAATAAATCCGAGTTTAGCCGCAAATCTACAGGCCCTGAAAGTTCTCAGGCCGTCTTCACTGAATCTCGCAAGCGGATCTCCGATTGTACGGATAATCCCTTTATTCAGGTCATCCATTCCGCCGACATGATCTATGACTTCATCCTTTTTTAAATCGTATGCCATTCCATTGATTGTAAAATCTCTTCGCATCACATCTTCATCGAGAGATTCCGCGTAGTGTACTATCTCCGGCCGCCGCCCGTCAAGATACTTTCCGTCGGATCTGAATGTTGTAACCTCAAACTCCAGTCCTTTAACCAGTACAGTAACAGTGCCGTGTTTAATACCGGTTGGTATTACTCTCTTGAACATTTTCATTACCTGTTCCGGCCTGGCGTTAGTGGCAAAATCATAATCATAGATTTCATAACCGAGTATCAGATCGCGGACACATCCGCCGATGAGGTAGCATTCAAAACCATTTTTATAAAAGGTATTGACGAATTCACTCAGCCGGCCGTAAAAATCTTCCGGAATTTTCAGGTCTTTTATTTTCATATTATTAATTTTCATTTTATATTATCGGGAATTCTCTTCTGCCGGTAATATTTTCATCCCTTTTTGTCCCGGGATGTTATTTTATTTTCGGCAGTAATTTTTTTATTGTTACAATATTAACCACTTAAAATTCAATATATCATCAGTCAATAAGGAAATTTAAAAGATGGAAGGAGGAGTAACATCGGTATAAATTATTTGAAAAGAATTATGTTTTAAATCAGTGCCCTCACCCGTTCTTAGCTAAGGCTTGCACACCATCTCCCCGTCTTCTGCCGGGAGATGGTTTAACTTAATAAATATGTTTCATATTAACCTCCCCTTCTCCTGTACCAGGGAGAAGAGGCCGGGGGATGAGGGCAATAATAATCAGAACCTACCTGATATCACTCCCGGCATAAGGCCTCGCATGGATGTATTGAGAAAGTTCCGACTCATGGTTATACACAGTATTTTCTCTGTACGAATCGTAAGATGTGACAGAAAAATAATAGAGCACAGTATTCTCTATTGACGGGTAAACAAGAACATTTCTGGTATCGGAAATTTTGTTCTCTTCTACTACCGCATTATCTATTTTAACAGTGATATAATTCCCTTCAGCCATTTCATTAGTAATCTTTTTACCGTTTATTACTGTAATAATTCCGTCGTATGTCCCTTTCTTTGTACCGTAATAAATCTTATACCCGCCAAAATCAGTTTCAACGTTTCTTTTCCACTTAAGTATAATATATTTATCACCTGTTCCGCCGATTTCAAAAGATAAAGGAACTGCAGGCGGATGATCAACTCTATATTTAATCACCACTTTCTTCATAACAGGAGACTTATCTCCTTCGGGAGATGCCGTGAGATGGGCTCTCCACTGAAAATATTTCCCGCGGAGATACTCCCCGTCATCACCCCTCATGGCAAAGATCTTTTTCTGGCCCGGAGTAACCTTATACCATCTTACAGATGAATCTTTATCGCTGAAATATTTATCCGCCACCCTTAATTCCATCCATATAAAAGTTCCGGGGTTTAAAATTTCCTCCCATGAGAAATCTGTTATGGCGGTACCTGTCGAAGCGAACTCCTTCACCGGGCTTGTAATCACACCCTCTCTGTTATAAGGGATACGTCCGGCATATTCAGAACCTTTATGTTTAGAAAGGGCAATATCTGTACTCTCTTTTAATTCATTGTAATGTTTGTAGGAAATTCTAAATTCATCAATAAGGCCGTTATAATTCTTTCCGATAACCGCAAGAGGAAGGTCCGTCCCCCTGCTGCTGCCGTCTTCATTATCTATATAACCGAATAACGGAGTATAAACTTCACTGAACGATCCACCCGTTACCGTCATGTATGCAGCATCCTCTTCGCTGTCATTAATCAGTTTAGCAAGCTTGCCGCTTCCTCTGTCAAAACTGAGGCTGAAATGATACCATTCTCCCCTGTTCAGTCTGCCGCCTCTTACCAGTGAAACACTTTTAAGCGCACCCGCCGGAGTTCTGAACATATTGTACAGATATACCGAGACACCACGGTCTTTCAGTTTTATTTCAATCCCCTTTTTCATACCGGAAAAATATCCCAGTCTTGAAAAAAGAATACTTCCGTTTTTAAATTCTGCCGCATTGAATCTGAACTCAATGTTGAACGACCCCAGATCTTCAGTACTGCCGAGCCATAAACCTTCTGAAGTATCAATCATCACGCAATGGTCGCTTTTAAAAAAAGACGCACAGCCGTTTCCGACGCCTTCTCTCACAAACTGGTAGCCGGCAGAATAAATATTATATTTTCTCGAATCATCTTTGACATATTTATCCGGTTCCTTATCAAATTTCAGGAGTACATCTGTGGAAAACGGATCAGCATGTTCACTGTAATTTATATCATTAATTACATACCCGGTTGTTCCGTCAGGCATAGATTTTTTAACCGCATTGTGAAGCGACTTTTCCGGAAGATCTGTAATTACAAGGACATCTGTGGCATTCCTTGATGGAGCCATAAACTGAATAACACAAATAAGAAGTATAATTATTTTAAAATGAGTGGTTTTCATAAATACTTTATCGGCAGAAATCCTTTCAGGATTCAATTTTTCCTATTTTTAAAACTCTCTTTTCATGCCTTCCCCCTTCAAAAGAGGCTTTAATCCAGACATCTGCAATCCTGATGGCAAGGTCATCCCCGATAACCCGCGCACCAAGAGCAAGAATGTTCGCATCATTGTGCCGTCTCGACATCTCGGCCATAAATTCATTACAACAGAGAGCCGCTCTGGCTCCTTTAACCTTATTAGCAGCAATGGATATTCCTATGCCTGTACCGCAGATTACAATTCCGGCTTCCGCTTCCCCTGAAACAACCTTCTCCGCGGCAAGGACAGCATAATCAGGATAATCACATGACTCCTCAGTGTGTGTCCCCACATCAATAAATTCGTGTTCAGCAAAATGTTTTTTCAGAATATTTTTTAATCTGAACCCCGCATGGTCAGATGCTATTGCTATTTTCATAATAACCTTCCGTATATAATTTCATCTAATTCAAAGAATTTAAAACTGCCTGGAAAAACAACCATTTTTCTTCATAATATAAAACATCAGGTGTAATACCTTTGAAACAATTTATATTATTAAACTTGTTTAAAAATCTTTCAAGCAACTTATTTTTTAAACTGCGGTCTGAGCAGAAACAGGCGTGAGCTTTTTAAAAACTTATAAAAAAGCATTATCAAAGTTGAATTTTTTTTATAAAATAGTATATTCATCTTTCAGCATTCAATTGAAAATTTTCAAATTCAGCATTTAACAGTCTGTTTCCCAACAGATTTTTTGAAGCAGAATTTATTCATTTCCGGAGTCTGGAGTATATTAATGAAAAAATTTACCAGAACACGACTCAGCAAATTTGAACTCAGAACGAGAGTGATGTTTGTTCTGTTTATACTGATATCCTCAATATGCATCAGTATCACAGTATTGTCTTACTTTACACTAAAAAAACAGCTTTTCGAAGAGCTTAAAGACAGGCTTAAAAATATATCTTATACAGGTTCATTTATCATAGATAAAAAAGCACTGACCGGTCTTGTACTTCATATTGCTCCTGATTATGATTACAGCCGTGTTACCCCTGAAGGTATCAATCCCTTTGATGAACAGCAGCTTGCTCCTGTTGAAAAAAGCGAAGACTTTCTCAAAGTGTGCAGTGACCTTAACCTGATACGCGATGCACAACCCGACCTGCTTCTATACGCTTACATACTGATTCCTACGGGAGATCCGGGAATGTTCAGGTTTGTAGCTGATGCTGATGCTCCGGCACTCCTTGAAAAGGCTGCTGGAGATGCAGAACTGCTTGATGAAATAACGCGCTTTGGAAAGCTTTATGAATCATCTGCGGATTCTATCATGGCAAATGCTGTCAGAAATAAAATCAACATGGTGGAAACTCAATTTGCATACGACGAAGAAGGAAAATCAAATATAGTATCCGGGTATGCCCCGATCATGGACGGAGATAAGTTTCTCGGGATTCTTGGACTTGATATATCAGATAAAAACGCTGATATGAAACTGAAGCGGGTGCTTTTTATATATATCATGATATCTATTGCCGCGATACTTTCATCCATCATTGTATCACTTCTTATCAGCGGTATGATAAGCCGCCCTCTAAGACGACTTGTACTGAATCTTCGGCATATGACCGAAGGCGAAGGAGACCTTACATCAGCGCTCCCCGTAAGCAGTAATGATGAGCTCGGACAGGCTGCTATGGAGTTCAACAGGTTTACAGGTAAACTTCAGGAAGTGATAGGTAACGTTAAAAATATAACAACTGAACTTAACAGCGCGACAACTGACATAAAGCTTTCCATAGATTCACTTTCTGAAAACCTCAACGGGCAGTCGTCACTCGAGGGGGAGGTGTCATCAGGAAGTAACGAAATTAAAAACAGCGCCGAGATGCTTGCCGTGAACGCAAGTCAGGAGAGGAACTGTTTTCTTATACTGTCCGACAGGCTGACAGAATTATCCGCCTCAATTTTACAGATTACAAAGGAATCTGAACTCGCATCAAATCTTACAGTCACAATAACCGACAAAGTAGCCAGAGGAAAAACAACCCTTTATTCAACAAGCAGTATAATGGATAATATAAATTCAAGTTCAGGTGAACTGACCGGAATCGCCGGATTAATAAATGATATCTCTGATCAGATTAATCTTCTTTCACTCAACGCGGCAATAGAATCCGCCCGTGCAGGAGAGGCGGGGAGAGGGTTCGCGGTTGTAGCGGATGAAATTTCAAAACTTGCTGATAAGACTGCAATGAATGTTAAAGATATCAACCGTATTATTCAGGGGAATACCGAGCTTACTAATAACGGAATAAAAAGTGTAAACTCCATGATTGAACTGTTCAATGCGGTAATTGCGGATGTGGCGTCAATATCGGTTGTAATTGAACAGATATTTAACTCCATGAAAAACCAGTCAAAACACAATGAGAACGTTCATGATGAATCTGAAACTATGAATATTATTGTTAATCATACAAAAGAAGTAATGGTAAAACACAATGAGGCAGTAAATATTATAGCAGATTCTATCACGTCAATGAATAAACTCTCATCTGACAACAGGGAAAGGTCCGCAGTCATAACGAAGTCTGCGGGTGAAATATCCTCCATGACTTCTTCACTCATGGAGCTGATTAATTACTTTAAAGTCAGATCGTAAATAAACAGGGACAATCCCAAGATTGTCCCTGTTTGCGAGAGTCAGATTAAAATAAATTTTTTACTTCACGACAATATTTACAAGCTTGCCTGCGATAGCTATAACTTTCACTATCTCTTTTCCCGCAGTGAGGCCGGAGATTCTTTGATCTTCAAACGCCATTTTCTTCATATCTTCTTCAGAGATAGCAGACGGCACATTTATCTTCGTTTTAATTTTTCCGTTAACCTGGAATACAATCTCTATCTCTTCACGGACTGTAAGTTCTTCATTAAAATCAGGCCATTTAACATCTACAAGCATGGTCTTATTGCCGAAATCCTCCCAGAGCTCCTCGGCAAAATGAGGAACAAAAGGATTTAATAACGGTATAAATTTATCCACGACTTCCGAGAAAACTTTTTTCCCCGAATCAGTATAGAGTTCATCTTCAGCGATAGCGTATAGCGAGTTGGTAAGCTCCATCATCCTGGCAATAGCAGTGTTGTACTGCATTCTCTCCTCAATATCATGGCTTACATATTTAACAGTCCTGTGAAGTTCAATACGGAGTTTTTTCTGTTCATCGCTGAGAAGCTCCGGATTAATTGTGTAATCTTTCCGGTACAAATCTTTATGCTTCTGCATAAAACGCCATACACGGCTTAAAAATCTGTAGCTTCCCTCAACACCCTTGTCCGACCAGTCGAGGTCCTTCACAGGAGGCGAGGCAAAAAGCATAAAAAGCCTTACTGTATCCGCTCCGTATTTCTTTATAATTTCATCGGGGTCTACAACATTACCCTTGGATTTACTCATCTTCGCTCCGTCTTTGATTACCATTCCCTGAGTCAGGAGCTTTTTAAAAGGTTCGCGGTCTTTGAGAAGTCCAAGATCATTTAATACCATGGAGAAAAATCTCGCATAGAGAAGGTGCATTACAGCATGTTCAATGCCTCCGATATACTGGTCAACTGACATCCAGTAGTTAACTTCATCCGCGTCAAAAATTGTATTACTATGCGGAGAAGTGTACCGCGCGTAATACCATGATGAGTCAACAAAAGTATCCATAGTATCAGTTTCACGACGGGCATCGCCGCCGCAGCATGGACATTTTACATTAGTAAATTCCGGCATTCTTGTTAGAGGGGACTGCGCATCACCCTTAAAGTCAACTTCCGTAGGGAGTACAACCGGGAGATCCTTCTCCGGGACAGGAACTGTACCGCACTTATCGCAGTAGATTACCGGTATAGGACAGCCCCAATACCTCTGGCGCGAGATGCCCCAGTCTCTTAAGCGGTAGTTTATCATCCTCTCGCCGATACCCTTTTTCTCTGCGTATGCGGCAATCTTTTCTATTGCTTCCAGATTATTCATTCCGGTGAACTCGCCGGAATTGATACAGACTCCTTCACCTGTATATGCATCCTTCATCTCCTCAAGCTTGAGAGGAGAGGCCGGTGTATCAATAACAATTTTTACCGGAATGTTATATTTCCTTGCAAACGCATAATCCCGAACGTCGTGACCAGGGACAGCCATGATTGCTCCGGTACCATATCCCATCAGTACAAAGTTTCCCACATATAGAGAAACCTTCTCTCCATTAAACGGATTTATAACTTTAAGTCCGGTATCAATTCCCTCTTTCTCTTTATCTTCAGAAGTTCTGTCGACCATCGATTGAGTCTTAACTTTGTTAATGAATTCTTTTATTTTCGGATCAGTTATTTTGTCAAGGAGAGGATGCTCCGGTGCGATAACCATAAAAGTTACACCGAAAATCGTATCGGGTCTTGTTGTGAAAATCGGGAAGTCCTCCCCCGATTCAAGTTTAAAATTCACTTTAAGGCCGGTAGAACGCCCGATCCAGTTCTTCTGCATTGTAATGACCTGTTCAGGCCAGGTTGCGCTTATCTCATCATGTCCTGCCAGGAGGTCGTCAGCATAATCAGTTATCTTAAAAAACCACTGGTCTAACTCTTTCTGGGTAACCTCGGAATCGCATCTCCAGCAGACTCCGTTCTCTGCCTGCTCATTGGCAAGAACAGTCATACACTCCGGACACCAGTTAACGGAGGAAACTTTTTTATATGCCAGCCCCTTTTCCAGCATCTTGAGAAAAATCCACTGGTTCCATCTGTAATACTCAGGCTTGTATGTTCCGACTTCGCGTGACCAGTCATATGAAAAACCGAGCCGCTTAAGCTGTGTCTTCATGTATGCAATATTTTCAGAAGTCCACTTGAATGGAGGAGTATTATTTTTTATCGCAGCGTTTTCTGCAGGAAGGCCGAAGGAATCCCATCCCATTGGATGAAAAACATTGTAACCGTTCATCTTTTTATGGCGTGCGACAATATCACCGATTGTATAATTACGCACATGCCCCATATGTATACGCCCTGACGGATATGGAAACATCTCGAGCACATAAAATTTAGGCTTGCTCTTATCGACTTTGGCAAGAAAACTTTTCTTTTCATCCCAGGTCTTCTGCCATTTATTTTCTATATCTGTAAAATTATAATCTCTCTCTGCCATTTCTGTTTCCTCAATTTTAAAAATTATATGGTTGATTCAATGATCCGGTCCTGCAGGTTTTAAGTGAAGCAGCAAGGCGTCAGCCTTCAGGGCATCCTGCAATCACAACAACAAAACTGTTTGTGACTGCAATCAATTTTTATTTTTAAGACTGGTTTTTAAGAATCTGAAGAATTTCCTCTGAAGTAGACGCATTGATTATCTTCTCTTTTATTGGTTCTTTTTTTAATATAGCCATAATGTTTGAAAGGAGCCTGAGATAATCCTTATGCTGCTTTTCTCCGGCAATAACCAGAATTATGAGATTAACTGCATGTCCATCCATCGAATCAAAATCGATCCCTCCCCCTGAAATGCCTATCGCAAATGCCATCTCTTTAACACTTGGAATCTTGGCGTGCGGAATAGCAATACCTGCGCCTATTCCGGTACTCATAATGCCCTCTCTTTCTTTAAGAGCATTTACAAGAGAATCTATATCACCGCATAAATCGCTCCCGTCAAAAACCCTGGCGAGCTCTTCAATTGCCTCAAATTTTTCTTTAGCATCAATATTTTTAATGTATTTCAAACTGGTATAATCTGTAACTGCGACCACAATTTTTCTCCACAATCAGTAATTTCGTATATCCTTTTTAAGCCCCGACAGGCTTCTGTCAATAAGAAATTACAGGAGTGGAATCTATTCTCATTCTGCAGATAGATCCCCTCAATTGTTGTTCCTATATGTAGAAACCGCTCCCCTGGCTCACAGTTGACTTTTATAATTATTTCTCTGAAAGACCGCCGTCTCTGAATATAAAAGAAAATATAATAAGCATGGCAAAAATAACCGCAATACTCAATACATAAATTTCATTTAACAAAGACCTGTGCATGAAAGCCGCCAAACCGGTCAAAGCGGAGAGCAGCGAGATGACAGATATCGCACGCCCGAATCCTCCGGAACTGCGAAGGTACGGTATAATTGAAATAAACAATGCGCTGAGGCCGCCCCACTTGGCCCATGTAAGAAATTTCAGCATTTCCAGCTCATTGCTGAAATCCCCTGACGGAAGTTTTGCCATAATTGAAAGGAGCTGTATATTTTCGCCGAAGTCAGAGAAAAAAACGCACCATGAGATGAGCCCCGTGAATATAAACCATCCTGATCCTGTTATGCGCCTGCATACGCCGCTGAAAAAAAGCAGAAATACCGTATACACAACCATATAAAAAAAATCTATATAAGTCCCCAGCACCATACCACTTACAAGCTTACCCTGATCACCCGGCACTCCATAACCGAATAAATCATATACTTCCGTTTCTGTACGCATAAATTCAAGAGCGACAACAGGATTAAAAAAGCCCTGAGGAAGTTTAACTCCCCCGGAGGGATTAACAGCGACAAGAACTACGCTTATTATAACCAGTAAAATTCCTATATATCCTGCTTTTAAAAATGGTTTATTCATAACAACTTCTCCTCTGCGGATTTCAGCCGGCAGGCTCATCCATTACCATATTCAAGTTCGTTATTTATGCAAACGTTTTTCAGCGTATATTCAAATCATTATAATTAATAATCAGTACCGGTCTCTGCATATTTATGAAAACAGATTTGTAACTTTTACAAAATTTGCCTAATCTCTAAGTTTACCGGAACATTCAGATTTTTTATTTACATTCTCCAGCAGATGAACAAATAATTACAATCTGTAAAAAAAAATCAAATATTCACTTGATTATTAAACAGTAAGGCATCAAATTGTAGCAGGAGTTATTACTTTTTTATGAACAGAAAAACCATAATACTATTGCTTACTCTCTCTATCTCAATTTCAGCACTGGAATCATCGCCGGAGAGTGAAACATATCTGAAAGCAAAAAAACTATATGAACAATCAGAGGCAGGTATAACTTCATCAAAGAGAATTTACCTGATGAATGAAATAATAAAAATTTCACCCGATTCGGTATACGCCCTTATCGCCAGAGGATACATCTCCGGCAGCAGAAACGATCATAACGGAGCTGTTGAATTATACACCAGGGCAATCAGTTTAAATCCGGAAGTCGCATCAACATATTTTCTCAGAGGGGAGAGCAGAAACGAAACCGGTGACCATACCGGGGCAATAAGTGATTTCAACAAATCCCTTGAACTCAATCCGGATAATGTCAGAGTCTACTACAGCTTAGGAAACCTTTATATGGAATTGAGAGATTTCTCAAATGCTGAAAAAAACTATACTACTGTAATTGCAAAAAATCCTGATCACTCAAACACTTTCAATAACAGAGGGATTGCGAGAATCAATCTTAATAATATAACCGGCGCCATTTCTGATTACAGCAAAGCCATTGAACTTAACCCTAAATATTCTAAAGCATATTACAACAGGGGCAATGCGCTCTACAAAATAAAAAAATTTAAAGAAGCAATTGCAGATTACTCCAGATCAATAGAAATAAAGAATGATGATCCTGATGCATTCAACAACCGGGGAATTGCGAAACTGGGATTAAAGGATTATACCGGTTCTCTTAACGATTACAACAGGGCAATTGAATTAAGACCTGAATATCCTAAACTTTATAACAACCGGGGAGTAGCTAAATTTAATCTTAAAAGTTATCCCGAAGCTTTTGCTGACTTTACAAAGGCTCTTGAACTGAAATCAGATTATACAATAGCATACAAAAACAGAAACATTACTCAACTGCTTATTGACGATTCTAATCCCGGCACATTGGCAAAAAGAGCAGAACAAAAAGCCGCGGAAAATGATTACGCGGGCGCTATCGATGATTACAATAAAGCAATCAGACTTAATCCTGAAAATCCCGGCCTTGTATACAGCAGAAACCTTCTTCAGCAAAAACTTAAAGAGGCCGATACCGTAACGTTAAACAAAACTTCATTAAAAACAAAACCTGAGAAAAAATCCAGTACCACTGAAAATAAAAGAACTATACAGAAATCTTTAAAAAATTCTGAAACCGAATTATCGGATGAAAAGACTGCTGCAAAAACAGATACAGAATCACCTGCAGAAAACTCAAACGGCAATACAAAAACATCCGCAGCCGGCCAGATGGATTATATACTGTATTACAACCTTGGGCTTGCAAAACATAATGTAAAAAAATTCAAACAGGCTATCATGTATTATGATAAAGCAATAGCACTAAACAACAACTTCTTCCAGGCGTATAATAACAGAGGTAATGCAAAAATAGAATTTAATGATTACAGCGGTGCAATTGCTGATTACAATAAAGCGATCAGAATTAACCCCCGATTTTATCAGGCGTATAACAACAGGGGATTTGCCATGTTTAAGCAGAAAAGATATGCTGATTCTATAAATGATTATAATAAAGCAATAAAACTTAGCAGCACTGTACCTGAATTATATTATAACCGCGGCATTTCCCAGGCTGCACAAAAAAAATATAAAAGCGCAATAGACGACTATAGCAGATCCATCAAGCTCAACCCCCGCTATGCTGCAGCGTACAATAATAGAGGAGTGGCAAAATCCAGGCTTAACGACTATCCCGGCGCAGCTGACGATTTCAAAAAAACCCTGCAGCTTAAGCCCGGTGATAAAGACGCTAAAGTAAATTTAAAAGATGTTAAAAATTCGTATATGAACGTAGCTGATATGATATACCGTTATTGAAAAAACCTCTGCCCGTCGGGGAGAGGTTGTGTCCTGTCACCGCGGCATCACTTCAGTTAACAACCGGTTTAAAAATTTTTATCTCACCAAATTTTTCTTCAAAAATTTTAACGTTATCCTGCAGAAGCTGAGCAAACTCCTTCGCAAACTGAGGACTCATTCTGACATTAATTACAGGGTGTATCCCTTCGTAGTTATTGCTCCCGAGACCAAGGGTTATCTCAAATTCATACGGAGTCATATTGGTCATTACAGCATTTGTGTAGACCTCGGGGATTTGAGGCAGCTGGTTGTTCATCTGCAGGTTATTCTGAGCCTTTTTTTCATTCATAATTATCGGTCCTTAACTTTTTCTTTTTTAAAATAACTGAACTGTGATAGAAACACAACTCCTTCCCTCTAAAAATAAAACTTCAGCAACTATTCTCAATATCGTTTATAATTTTCAAACTCAATACTATCAATATCTTTTTATATATAATTTCTTTGAATTAAAATTATCAAGTGTTCATTTGCTGCCAAAAAAAATTACTTCACAAACGCACTGAGTTCAACGCGGCTGTAATTTTAAATTTTTTATTTGCCGCGAAAATCAGATAGTTAAAAAAATTTCTTTGCAAATATTCACTATATTAATTACATCGTTTTAATCTTCATCATAGTAAAATTTATTCTTAAACACGGTGCATAATGGAAAAATCTGTTAATACAGAAAAGCTCAGAAGTTTTAAAAATTCAGCCAAGTCCATCCGGAAATATTATACCGAATCTGAAATTTTCAGATATATATCGCATATTCTGCTTTCTATACTCCTCGGTCTGCTGGCCGGAGGAGGAGCAATTCTTTTTCATTACCTTCTTGAACATATGAGGCTTCTTTTTGAAAATAAAAATTTTGATAAATCTGCAGGTCTCCCTGATTATTTTATACTGTTCATTCCGTTGTTCGGCGGGATTATAACCTCCTTCATGACTCTCTTCCTCCCTGAAATTGCTGCAAGGAGAGGTGTTTTAACGGTCATTAAATCTATCATTCTTAAAAAAGGATTAATCCCGATAAAGGAAACTATCTTTCATCTGTTTGCACCTATCATCTCAATCGGAACAGGCGTCCCGCTCGGCCCGGAAGGGCCTGCTGCAAAGATCGGAAGCGGTATCGGTTCCTACATGTCGCAGAAATTTAATCTCAGTAAGAATGATATGATTATGTACACTACTGCCGGAGCAGGCGCTGCAATCTCTGCCGTATTCAATGCGCCCATCGCAGGAGTATTCTTTGGTATTGAAGTTATCCTCCTCAATGATTTAAAGAACAGGGCTTTAAGCGCGCTGATTATTTCATCAGTGGTTGCGGATATTCTTTCAAGGGCATACCTCGGAAACGTGAGAGTTTTTATAATCCCGCATTACGAAGTTGGAGATATTTATACCTACCCCTTTTATATTGCCCTTGCACTGCTTTGCGGGATCACTGCCCTTCTCTATTTTAAAATGTCCGACAGTTTCGGGATTTTACTTAATGACAAATTAAAACTGTTTAATCCCTTCCTGCGCCTTCTTCCGATAACAGTACTTTTCGGATTTGTTCTTCTCAGGTATGAGGAGTTATTCGGGATCGGTTATAATCTGACAAACAGCGTTCTTGCAGGCAATATCCAATTTCAGACCCTGATTATACTTTTAGGCCTTAAAGTGATATTTCTTGTACTCTTTATACAGGCAGGCGCATTCGGAGGAACCTTCGCCCCTTCACTAAGTATAGGGGCACTGCTCGGTTTTGCCTTTGCGCTTTTCATAAACAGAATATTCGGAATGCATCTCAATCCTACAGCCTTTGCGCTTGTCGGCATGGGAGGAGTGCTCTCCGGTATCAATTGCATACCACTCACGTCTATACTTCTTGTTTTTGAAGTTACAAATGATTACAAATTTATACTCCCGCTGATGCTGGCTTCCATTATTTCCTACCTTGTAATTATATATTTTAAAAAAGGAAATATTTACACCATAGCTCTTATGAATGAAAATATTGACATGTCTAAACGCGGGGAACTTGATATTTTAAGTAAAATCACTGCCGGCATGATTCTGCATAAAGATATGGATGTAGTCGATTTCAGGATGCCATTCAGGGATATACTCCGCATAATAATCAATGCAAAGTACGGCGATGTCTTCGTCGTGGACGGGGATAAAAAACTTATTGGAATTATTACATTAAAAGACATCAGGCAGGCATTACTGAACAATGATCTTGTTGACCTGTTAATTGCTCATGATCTTATTATGCAGGTTCCGGCTGTACGGGAGAGTGACCAGTTAACTCAGGCACTAAACAAAATAAAACAGTATGATATTGAAAATATACCTGTAGTTTCAGATTCTTCTAATGACAAACTTGTGGGAATAATAACCTACAGGGATATCATGCAGTCATACAACAAAATGCTTGATGAAGCGGATCACACGGAACACCTTACCAAAAAGCATTATCCCGGGACTCACCTCCATCAGGAGACTTTGTAAGTTTAGGTAAAAACTTATTGACTTATAAATTAATATTTTTATATAATTTAATTATTCCGGTAATCCACTAAGAGGTCGTAAATATGAAAGTTGTTCATGTAATAAAAAGATTAGAAACTATTGATAATGATATAAAAGAACTTAGAAAACTCGAAAAAACTATCGCGAGGGACAAGTCTTTTACCACACCGATATTCATGACAATTGAGAAGCAGATAAATATACTCCTTGGCGAAAGGATAAAAATGCTTGAACTTCAGATATTAAATCCGCCTGAATCATTCACATCCAATATTGAAGGAGATAAGGATGAGGAAACTGAATCCCTTACGCAGGTAATACCTGAACCGAAAAAATTAGTAAAAAAAACCAGGCCTAAAGAAATAGAAGAAGCAAAACCTGCTCCGGCAGTTAAAAGAAAAATAACAATTCCCGATGATGATGAAATCCCCATGCTTACACAGGATCAGATAGATGCGAAATTCAGCACAATTAAAAGTGAAGAAAAAGCTAAATCAGATGAAGCGGAGATTAAGAAAACAATTATCGAAGAGGATACCCCTCTTGATGATACCAGCATAAAACTGCTGGACGTTGCCCTTGAAAAAGGGAGCCTCAATAAAAAAGTAATGGATAGAGAGAAAAAAGTAAGATTTTTCAGAGAAAATTTTCCGTCTGATTAATATTATTTCAGATTATCGACCCAATTACTTTCTCAACCCTGTACTTTTCGTAGAAATAAACAGTACTGCCTATTTCTATTTTCTCAGCCGGGAAATTATGAAATTTTATATCAATTATCTCGCAGTTACGGTTTTTGCCTATCTGCCTCAGAATTCCGGGAATCCCGCTTAACGTCACAGTACCGGTCCTCCCTCCGCTGGTCCTGATGGAATACAGGGTATTCCCCTCGCTCAAAGCCACATCGATCATAATTCCGTTTTCAGTATTACTATATAAAGAATCAAGCTGCCTCACATTTCTTGAATCATCTTTAAAAGTAAATTTTCCGAACTTGTCAACGTCAAGCCTGAAGCATTGTATATCTTCATTGATATTCTTTCCGATTGCAGATTTTCTTATATTTGAAATTGTATTCATACAGAATCTGTAGCATGCGGGAACAGGGTCGCCCTCACCTTTTCTTTTTATATAGGTGAACAGATTCCCGTTTTCATCAATGACATATATCATGGTATATTTCTGTTTATCTTCATATACCATTGTAATGGTGCTGTTTAATCTTTTCCCGTAAATCTCATCTATCATTGAAAGATCAAAATTATCTTCTGAATAAATTCTATTATCAGGATACCTGAATGGCCTTTGCGAAACATATGACAGCAGTTCAAGATCACTGCCGAATGACGCCACTGAGATTTCTTTATCCTCCCTTGTAGCACATACAAGATTGTTATCTATGCTTATCAGCAGTCTCTGTTTAACATACTGTTTCCCGTTTACAAAAAAATCGTAAGCATTCCGGAAAGTCTTCTCAATATTTTTATACAGTTTTTTATGAGGTTCAGGAGAAACGAAATAACAGAATTCATCAAAATTCCGGTTATTAATAGGGCCGTCTTTCAGCACTTTAGAAAAAATCATTACAAGGTCAGAGGGGTTAGTGTAATGCTTTAGAAATGTCTCACCCCAGGTATTCATGTAGAGATGATAAAAAGAAGCAATAGTGGAAGCCTTACTATCACTGAAATTCATGATAATCATGTTCTTATAAGTTCTGGGATTCTGAAGATACATTTTATTCCCGAGGTGAACTTTTTCAGTATTAAACATTTCAAAAATTTTATTAAGCAGTTCCGTGATCAGGCTCTTGCTTATATGGTTATATCCTGAATCTATGTAAAGCCTGCTGAAAGTCGGTTCATACACCTGATTGATAGAGCACCATGCAAGTAATTTAACAAGATCATCTTCACTCTTTATAGCTATCTCTTTCTCTTGCTTAACATTATCTGTCCTGATTTTTTTATACACGCGCCAGCCGCTTTCCCTCACACTTCGTGTATCAGGTTCAATGTATAAATACGGTTCATTGGGAGTATCTTTGAAAGTGATAAAATTTTCTATTTTATCCGGCTCTATTGAAAAATTCGCTTTCAGCTTACTGCTCAGCAGTTTGAAGTCCGATTCAGAAATTTTATTCTGAAGATTCATAGTCGGCATTTCACGGGAAATTTTCTGATATGAAAGAAGCAT
>DAONFJ010000005.1:0-72852 GCA_035403545.1 Spirochaetota bacterium | reverse complement strand
TTATCGCGTATGATTTCATACGCGATTTTGTTTTTCTAAGGGAGTTAGTTAAGTGTCAAAATTTACAGATGTAATATCTATACATATAAAAGCAGGAAATGGAGGCCCGGGATGTGTTGCTTTCAGAAAAGAGAAATATATTCCATACGGCGGCCCTGACGGCGGTGACGGCGGGAAAGGCGGAGATGTCTATGTTATAGCTGATAGACGTTTTTACAACCTGTCACATTTTTTTTCTGACAGAGTCTATAAAGCCGACAACGGCGGGCAGGGTTCCGGGTCAAACATGCATGGAAAAGATGGCGAAGATCTTGTAATAAAAGTTCCACCCGGTACAATGGTTATCAATAGTGAAACAGATGAAGTAATTGTAGATCTTCTTGAAGAGGATATTCCGTTCAAAATAGCATCAGGCGGTGTAGGCGGCAGAGGAAATGCTTTTTTTAAATCAGCAACGCACCAGACACCCAGATTTGCTCAGCCGGGCATACCGGGTGAGGAGTTATTGGTTAACCTTAATCTTAAATTAATTGCAGACATAGGGCTTGTGGGACTTCCAAATGCGGGAAAATCAACTCTCCTCGGAGCTATTACAAACGCGAATCCCAAGATTGGAGATTATCCCTTTACAACCCTCACGCCCAATCTTGGAGTGGTTGAATATAATGACAGTACCGTTTACAAGATAGCTGATATTCCGGGAATAATTGAAGGTGCACATCTTGGTCATGGCCTCGGGTTATCATTTCTGCAGCATATTGAAAGAGTAAAATGCATACTCTATATTATTGATTCATCAGAAGAAGATCTCAAATATACTCTTGAACTTTTAAAAAGCGAATTGAATACTTATAATCCTGAACTTCTCAATAAGAAAAGCAAAATTATTCTTTCAAAAATAGATCTAATCACGGATGAGGAACTTTCTTCAAAAACTAAAGAGCTTGGAGGAGATGTAATTCCTATTTCTGTATTACTTGATGATAAATTAAAACTGTTATATTCTGAAATCAGAAAATTAATGGAGACACATAATGAAACGGAGTGATTTTTTTCGAAAGACCAGGCGGATAGTGGTGAAAATAGGTTCATCTTCGATCACCGGTTCTGATACTATATCTTCGACAAAAATTTTAAAATTTGCATCAGATATTGCCGGGCTTAAAGAGATGGGATATGAAGTTGCAATCGTTACCTCCGGAGCAATCTCATCAGGTGCCGGTGTTTTAAAACTGGACAGAAATAACCTTTCAATCCCCGAAAAACAGGCCCTTGCTGCAGTTGGACAGGCTGTCCTGATGAATGAATATAAAAAGTGTTTCGATAAACTGGGTTTTAATATAGGGCAGATTCTCCTCACTGAAGATGATATGCGGAACAGAAAACGTTTCCTTAATGCACGCAATGCGCTGGACTCGCTTTTTAAAATGAATGTAATCCCCATAATAAATGAAAATGATACAGTAACGGTTACTGAAATAAAATTCGGAGATAATGATACCTTATCTGCTCATGTATTCAATCTCATCGAAGCGGATCTTCTTATTCTACTCAGCGATATAGACGGGTTTTATTATGAACTTGATGATCCTGAACCGGTATATGAAATATTCAAAATTACTGATGATATACGCAGAAGAGCAGGGGGTGCGGGGACTTCTCATGGGACCGGAGGTATGATTACAAAAGTAAATGCTGCCGAGATGATAATGCGTTTCGGCGGTTTAATGGTAATTGCTGACGGGAAAGAGAACGGTATACTGACTAAAATTATGTCCGGCGAGCGGAAAGGGACTCTCTTTGCCGGAGAAAAAATTAAAATCAATGAAAGAAAAAAATGGATAAGTATGAGAAAGACCAGAGGTTCCATTACCATAGATGATGGTGCTGTTAAAGCTCTGGTCAGCGGTAAAAAATCTCTTCTTGCTACCGGTGTGGTTGATATTCAGGGAAAATTCGGAATGGGTGATGTCATCGGTATTGCTGATTATAATAATAAAATTTTTGCAAAAGGTATAGTTAATTATAACTCAGATGAACTGTTTGTAATTAAAGGTAAAAAAACCAGCGAGATTAAAAATCTGCTTAACGGGCATTTCTTTGACGAGGTAATAAACAGAGATGATTTGATTATACTTTAAAAATCCAATACTGTCAGCTTAAAGCGTTGTTTCTGATGAATAAATTTCTTCTGATATGTCCTGAATGCAGTTTTCTATTGCGTATCTCTCAAGTCTTGCCTTCTCCCTCTCAATATTATATTTAACCTGCAGAGGTAAATTTTCAATACTTCCGAATTTTGTAATTATTTCACTCTGGTATTTGTTGAAAAAATTTATTTCATTCTTATAAAAGTGATATTTGGAAAGTTTGGTTATGCCGATTTCGTTAAGCATAAAGTACCTCTAATTATTTTATCGGCTAAACAGTCACTAAACTTGAATTTTCAGAATAATAATCGGAAGATTTTATTGAAATAAAAAAGGCATAAAAAAACGTACTGTTAAAGTACGTTTTTTTATCTTATGGTTTATGCTCCCCCGGTAGGACTCGAACCTACGACCAATTGGTTAACAGCCAACTGCTCTACCGACTGAGCTACAGAGGAATATACTTAAAGACAAGAAGGTTAATAACAAATTATCACACTTTGTGTCAACAATATTTTAATAAAAAATTTTGCTTTAAGAAAAAATAAGTGATAGCACTTTTTTATGATCAATATTTAACTGAAGTGTACTTTCGGATATCAGATATAAGCTAAAAAATAATTCTAAACCGGTTCAGCTATGCGGCTGGTGAGCTCGATCTACTAATGTAGAATTATTGTGACTCACGTCCGCGTTAAGATTATCACAGACGGAGGCACAGTTACATTATTTCAATCATGAAGTACTTTAAAATTATTAAAATCAAAATTTTTATAAAAACTATTCATTCCGATAATTATGACATATGAAACGTCCTTCTTAACATTATTATTTATTTTAATATTGCAGATATATGTGCATCAATTGTTATCAAGTAGAATTGTTTTTTTTCCGTTAATAGTTATAATAATGGAGGAATGTTTGAAGCCGGAGAATTACCTTAAAACAGAGCTTGAGATTGTCACTGTAAATGATCTTGATGGTGAAGTCACAGCGGAACCTCAGGAGAGAAATCTTCTCAGAGAGAAAACATTTAATACCGAGTTAGGTTCGCTTGTTAATAAAATTTTCAACAACGAGAGAATGAGTGAAGAACCTGCTGATACTTATAATGAATTTGATTCAATAGAAAAAAATTCCCTGCTTATGACATGTGAAAAACTAATCTACCGCTTAAAACATGAAGATGATTTACAGACAGTTTCCTCATGCTATAATCCTTTCGATACAGATATTAATGTCTACGATGATATTGATGATACCGCAGATTACATAAAAGCAGGTTTACTGCAGTGCGGCTATTCGAAATATCAGATTTTAAAATATAATTTTAACGATAAAGCATATAGAAGCGACATCAATTTTCTTGATCAGTCATACTCATCTGATATGTACTTCAGCATAAATGATCCGGTTGTTTTGCAGATAAACGGACATGCTGAAGGTTTTGTTTTAAAACCTGATTTAATAAAATCAGATCCGTTTTTTTCTAAAAAATTCATGAACAAAGAAGCAGGAGATTTCGCTCCACGGGCATACTATATTATAAAAATATCTTCACTTTTCCATGGTTCAATTATTTTTAAAACATCCGAAAGCAGAATCAACAAATTCGAAGAGTTTCTCTCTCCCTTACTTCTCATTGAACTTAATGCTGATGAAAACTTCAAACCTGACAAAATTTTTAAAACATTAAAGGAAACTGCAGCGCTCCCTTTGATTATTTATTTTCTGAAAAACCAGGTTAGTTTCAGTATCAAAAATTATTCATATGAAGACACTCTTCTTATGATAGAATTGTTTATTAAATCAGCAGTTAATTCCAAATTAAAAAGTTATATAATTACTTTGAAAGATTATTCAGCTAAGGATAATATATTTATACTGAAGTTTTTTTTATCAAAAATAAGAAGAGTACTTAAAAAGAATTCTCTAATTTTAAGAATCAGTATTAACAGGGCGGTTCTGATAACAACAGCAGAAGAGCTTGGTGATATAAATATTATAATCGATAGAGTTAACTCCGATATTGAGATGATTGAAATGCAGTCTATCGACTATAATGAATATCTCAACAGCAAAGAATTTGTTAATCTTTTTCTGTAGTTTATCCAATGAGATTAATTTCTTGCATAATTCCCGAACATATAGTATTCTGATTGGAATATTATGAACAGGTTAATTATAATAATAATGACTGCCTCCATTCTTTTCTCCGGAACAGCAATTCTTTATGCTGAAGGGAGCATTGGAACCTCCGGTGCTGCCTTTCTTGAGCTCGGTGTCGGGAGCAGGCCTCTTGCCATGGGTGAAGCTTTTGCAGCAGAAATTAATGACGTCAATTCCATATATTATAATCCAGCCGGTCTCGGCTCCATCAGGTACCCGGTATTCTCCGTTTTTCACAATGAACTTATTCTTGATTCAAGATTCGAAAATTTAAGTCTTGCATATCCTATGTATGGCGGATGGCTTGGAGTATCAAACTCATTTTTCTGGGTTCCGGCTTTCGATAAAATTGATATTAACGGCGAAACAACAGGAAAAGTTCAGTTCTACAACGGTAATTTTACAACAGGTTACGGATACGATCTTGGTCCTCTCTACATTGGCGGATCAGTTAAATATGTTTATCAGAAAATCGATACTCTCTTTGTAAGCTCATTCGCAGCAGACTTCGGGATACTGAAAGGAATGTATCTGTATTCACCCTTTGACAGCCCGATCAGAAATTTTCATGTTGGTTTCTCTATTCTTAATGTAGGGACAAAAGCGATGGATGACCCGCTGCCGAGAATGATAAGGCTTGGTACATCATACAAGCCTACAAAATGGTTCGGTTTCAACCTGGACATGGCGGAAAATTTCATCAATACTTCTGACCTTTATGATTTTACATATCTTTTTGAAGAAAGCTTCCGTGTTAATGCGGGCATTGAATTCAACTATATGGAACTTCTTTACATACGGGGAGGGTGGAGATTTAATGACGCAGGCACCTATTCATTAGGTTTCGGATTCAACTACGCTGTACAGAATACAGCATTCAGTGTTGATACATCTTATTCGGATAATGGAATTTTCGGGCCTGTTTATTCCTTAAGCGTTACTGTTAAACTTATACCAAAGGTTATTACTGTCGGAGATAAACTCAAAGCGGAAGTTCACTATAAAAAAGGAATTAAACACTTTGTCGCCGATGACCTTGACTCCGCGATCGATGAATTTAATACTGTTAAAGATTACAATCCCTACCATAAGAATATAGATAGAAAAATAAAAGACCTGGAAGAAATAAAAAAACTCAAAGAAAAAAATAAGGAACTGGATGATGAACTCAAAAAAAGTGAAGAAAGAGGAGAGTTTCTCTACTAGAGAAATTACTGTTCAAAAAGATTTTTGTAAAAATGCTTACGGGTCAGTTCTTTTCGGTATGGGCGACACGAAAGTAATATGTGCTGTTAATATTGCCGACGATGTTCCTGAACATGCAAAAAAAAAGAATAAAGGCTGGCTCTCCGCTGAATATACGATGCTTCCGTATTCAACATCCTCCAGAACCAAAAGAGACTTTATGAAGCGTGACGGACGTTCTGTAGAGATACAGAGACTTATAGGGAGATCTCTCCGGGCGGGGATAGATCTGGGGAAAATACCGGGATACTCTATATACGTTGATTGTGACGTTATACAGGCAGATGGAGGCACCAGAACTGCTTCTATTACAGGCGGTTATATCGCAATGAAACTGGCCGTTGACAGGATGCTTCGGGAAGGGCTTATTCAGGAAAATCCTCTTATTTCAAATATAGCAGCTATTTCTGTTGGTGTTATTGATAATGTTGTTCACCTCGACCTCGATTATGAAAAAGATTCCAAAGCAGATGTCGACATGAATATAGTGATGAACGGAAACCTCGAATTCATAGAGATACAGGGAACAGGCGAACAGGCTTCTTTTTCAAGGATACAGCTTGATGAAATGCTTAAGGCTGCAGAAACCGGTATCCGCGAGCTTATAGCAGTTCAGAATTTATACTGATTCCTGACTGCTGCGCGCATGATAAAATATAATATATTTAATCTGTGAATCAGCCGATAGAATAAGAAAACATTATTCATGGTACCCTTTATGAAATTTTTATTCAGGCTGAATATACTGATTCTGCTCATTCTCAATATTATTATCCCCAGATACTCTTTTGCACAGGGGAAACAGACAGTTGTTATAGACACGCCGACGGCTTTTACCATAGCAAAAGGTACTTATAAGCTTTCATTCCTGGAATACGATAACGGCGGGATGGAATTAAAAACTTTTCTCGGCCTGCATGATATTTTTTATCTTGGAGTTTCCGTTGATGTTCAGAGCGCAATCGGCAGGGATGATCCAAAGTTTAATGTTCCCGGGGTAATCGGAAAAGTAAAGTTCAATGACGGATGGGAGGTATTTCCTATTGTGCTTGCAGCCGGTTACGATTCATTTTATGTCGGCTATGACGGAGTAGAAGAGAATACCGATAATGAACTGAACAGGGTCATATATGGCCCGTATTTCGTTCTTACCGGTTCAATATATCTGCTGGATTCAGAACAGTTTCTAAGTGCAGGCATAAGAACTCCTACCCAGCCATATTATAAACCGGAAAATACATCTTATTTTGCATCTCTTGATATTCCGCTTGGTGAATTCTTCAGATTCCAGGTTGAGATGGAGAGAGTCTACTGGAATTTCAGAGATAACGACGAGTGGCTCTATAATGTTGGATTAAAATATAATTACTTTGATCACGTTGGTTTTGAAATTGCCGTAATAATGCAGGATGACCAGAAGCCTAACAGAATAATCAGGATCGAATATCATGGGGAGTTTTAGAAACAGTTGCCTGACAGCTTTTTTTATTTTCATATTCGTTGCGGTTTTTGCTGCTCCTCTGAATAAAAAATGTCTTATATATCTCCATTCAGGGAACGGAACCAGAATAAAACTTAATGCGGAAATAGCAGATTCTGACTCCGAAAGAGAAAAAGGGCTGATGTACAGGGAATCGCTAAATGAAAACGAAGGAATGCTTTTTGTTTTCGAAAGAGAGAAAAAACTTAATTTCTGGATGAAAAATACACTAATACCTCTTGATATCGCTTATATCGATAGAAACGGTATAATAAATGAAATATATCATATGAAACCACTTGACGTCTCAGTAACATATAATTCTATAAAACCTGCAATGTTTGCACTTGAAGTTAACCTCGGTTGGTTCAGCAGACATAAAATAAAAACCGGAACGAAGATAGAATTTAATGGATGCCTCAGTAAACCGAATAGCTTCATCGAAAGATGAAAGAGCACTTTTAATATCACTACATATTAAAGGTGAAAACAGAGAAAAAGCAGATTACTCCCTTGATGAACTTAAACTTCTTGTTAAAACCGCCGGGGCTGTGATTGTCGACTCAATTACAATAAAACGTGATGCTTTAGATCCTGCTTATATCTTCGGTACAGGATATATTGATATTGTAAAAAAAATTATTGAAGAGAAAGAACTCAAACTTATAGTGTTTGATCTTGCAAATATACGTCCTGCACAGATACGTAATCTTGAAGAAAAATTAAAATGCCGCGTGATTGGAAGGAACGAAGTTATACTTGATATCTTCGCCAGAAGAGCAAGAAGTGCAGAGTCTAAAATCCAGGTTGAATTAGCGCAATTAAAATATATCCTTCCGAGGCTCAAAGGACTCGGAGGAGTACTGTCCCGTCTTGGTGGAGGAATTGGAACAAGAGGGCCCGGCGAGGCAATGCTCGAAACTGACAAAAGACACATTTTGAGAAGAATAGACGTACTCAAGGATAAACTTAAAAAATATGAGGAACACAGAAGAAGAACCAGGAACGCCCGGAATAATAAATTTCTCGGAGCAGTTGTAGGCTACACAAATGCCGGTAAATCAACACTGATAAACCTTCTGGCAAAAGATGACCTGTTTGTGGAAGACCGGCTTTTTGCAACACTAGATTCCTATACAAGATCAGTTTACATTACTCCCGAAATAGGAATCCTTTTAACAGATACTGTCGGTTTTATTCAGAATCTTCCGGCCAACCTGATAGAATCATTCAGGTCAACACTTGAAGATATAGAAAATTCTGATTTTATAATTCATGTAGTTGATATAAATGCCCCTGATCTTGAATCCAATTTGAAAACTGTAGAGAACGAACTTGTTCAGCTGAAGATCGAAGGTAAACCGGTTATTCTTTTTTTTAATAAAACTGATGCTGCGACAGAAAATGTAATTAACCTTGTTAAACACAAATATCCTGAATCAATAACCGGGTCAGCTAAAACTGCGGCCGGTATTGACGAATTAAAACAGTGTATTTCTAATATTTTTAGATTAAAATAATATTTAACAAAAACATATGCTTAATAAAATAATTTCTTGATAATTGTAACATGAACTTGAAGTATGTATACAAACATTAAACATCTGCACACGAATAAATAATCGCATGAAACATCAAAATTAATATAAAATACAGGATATAGATATGCTTGAAATAATACTAAATACAATATTCGGAACAAAACCGGAACGCGATAGAAAAAAACTTCAGCCCTATGCTGATAGAATCAATGCTCTTGAAAACACCGTCTCCGCAATGACTCATGATGAGATGCTTTCTAAAACAGCTGAGTTTAAATCAAGAATTGAAAAAGGTGAATCTCTTGATTCAATCCTTCCTGAAGCATACGCGATGGTAAGGGAAGCTTCTATAAGAACACTCGGCATGAGACATTTCGATGTTCAGATGATGGGAGGAGTTGTCCTCCATAAAGGGCAGATAGCCGAGATGAAAACCGGTGAAGGTAAAACTCTTGTGGCTACTTGTCCTATTTACCTGAACGCTCTTACAGGCAAAGGTGTGCATGTCGTTACGGTAAATGATTATCTTGCAAAACGTGACGCGGAGTGGATGGGCCCGATATACAGATATCTTGGTTTAAATTTTGGCATAGTACAGCATCACCTTGGGCCGATTGAAAGACAGAAAGCATACGGCTGCGATATTACTTATGGGACTAACAATGAATTCGGTTTTGACTACCTCCGGGATAATATGGTTGAACATAGAAGCCTGAAAGTTCAGCGCCATCTTAATTACTGTATCGTGGATGAGGTTGACTCAATCCTTATAGATGAATCAAGAACTCCTCTTATTATTTCCGGTTCCGTTGAAGAATCCACAAAAAAATATATTCAGATCAATAAAATTATTCCTCAGCTGAAAGATAAAATTGATTACGAGGTAAATGAAAAAGATAAAAATGCCACTCTTACAGAGGAAGGGGTAGCTCATATTGAACGTATGCTGAAAATCGAAAACCTCTATGACAACAAACATATTGATACTATACATCATATCAACCAGGCTTTAAAAGCTCACCTTGTTTTTAATCGCGACATCGATTACATCGTGAAAGACGGACAGGTTATAATTGTAGATGAGTTCACCGGAAGACTTATGCCGGGAAGAAGATTCTCTGACGGCCTTCACCAGGCACTTGAAGCAAAAGAAAATGTAACAGTTGCAAGAGAGAGCCAGACTCTCGCATCAATAACATTCCAGAATTATTTCAGGATGTACAAAAAACTTTCAGGTATGACAGGAACGGCAGAGACAGAATCTGTTGAGTTTAAAAATATCTACGGACTTGATGTCGCAGTTATCCCGACGAACCTTCCCCTTATAAGGAATGACCGTCCGGACCGTGTCTATAAAACTGAAAGAGAAAAATACAACGCGATTGCTGCGGAGATAAACGAATTCAGTGCCAAGGGAAGGCCTATTCTCGTTGGTACAATCTCAATTGAAAAATCTGAAAAACTTTCCAACCTGCTTAAATCAAAGGGTATTATACATAATGTATTGAACGCAAAGTATCATGAAAAGGAAGCACAGATTGTCGCTGAAGCGGGAAGGCCGGGTGCTGTTACAATCGCGACAAATATGGCAGGCCGTGGTACAGACATTGTTCTGGGAGGCAAGAAATCCTATAATGATGACATGGAATCGCATAAAGCGGTACAGAACAAGGAGCTCTGGGAAAATTTTAAATTAAAAATTATGGTTTCCGATTTTGACGAAGCCGAAAAAATTACGGAACAAATGATTGGACAGGATAAGAATAAAGCACTCCTGATTATAAAGAACGGCCGGGAATGGATTAAAAACCATGAAAAAGTAGTTGCAGCGGGCGGGCTCCATATTCTCGGTACTGAGCGGCATGAAGCACGAAGGATTGATAATCAGCTGAGAGGACGATCAGGAAGACAGGGCGACCCCGGTTCCTCAAGATTTTATCTTTCACTTGAAGATGAGCTTATGCGGATCTTCGGATCTGAAAGAATAAGCAAGGTTATGGACAGGCTTGGAATGGAGGAAGGGCAGGAAATTGAAAGCCCCATGGTTTCCAAGGCAATCGCAAGTGCACAGAAACGTGTTGAAGGAAGAAACTTTGAAATAAGAAAACATCTTCTTGAATATGATGACGTTATGAATGCGCAGAGAACTTATGTTTACAAAAAGAGAAATGAGCTGCTCGATGGAGTTGATATATCTGAAGAAGTCAAGGGTTACCTTACTGATGTCATAGAAAGAAAAGTGGAATTTTTCTCTATGGGTATGAGACATCCTGAACAGTGGGATCTTGACGGCCTGAAAACGTGGTTTAAACAGAAATTTACGGCAGACCTCGATTATGAAGAAATCAATCCGGTTGAACTGAGTTATAATGATTTTATTGATGCTCTCGAGAATAAAGTAAAGTCACTCTATAAATTACGTGAAGAGAAAAACGGATCTGAAGATATGAGAATAATTGAAAGACTCATATCTCTTCAGGTAGTTGATAACAAATGGAGAGATCACCTTCTCGCAATGGACCAGCTCAGAGACGGAATCTGGGCAATGGGATATGGCGAGAAAAATCCTCTTGTTGAATACAAGATTGAAGGCTCAAGCATTTTCACTGAAATGATAGGAAGCCTGAAAGAGGATATAATTGAGTTCCTCATGAAAGTTGAAATACGCAGAGTTGAAGAAGAGCTTCCGGCTTCACACATTCCTGTTGGCAGCGAATTTCACGCCGAGGTGGATCAATTCGGTTCAGGCGGAATCCCTGTTCAGCAGTCATCAGACAAAAAGAATAAGACTGAAGAGAGAGTCACAGAAGGCGGAGTTAAAAGAAAAAAATCAAGAAGAAGCAGGAGAAGTTAAATGAAATCTCCTTTGATGAAAAGTGTATCAGGCATAAGAGGTATTGTCGGAGAGAGTTTTACTCCGGAACTTCTGGCATCTGCCGGTTCCGCGTTTGCAAAATTTACTAATTATGGCACTGTTGTAGTCGGAAGAGACTCACGTCCTACAGGAGAAGCTGTTTCGATGAATCTCGTATCAGTACTTCTTCTTGCCGGATGTAATGTTGTAGATATAGGTATTGTTCCAACTCCTACAGTTCAGGTAATGGTGGAGGAACTGAACGCTGCCGGAGGCATTGTTTTATCCGCTTCTCATAATCCTGTGGAGTGGAATGCTCTTAAACTTATAAACAGTCACGGGACATTTCTTACTCCGGCGGAAATAAAAAAACTTTTCAAATATATGGACGCACCTGTTTCCTTCCGGAGATGGGATAAAATGGGTAAACTTACAAAAAATAATAATGCCGGCGAGATACATCTCAAAAGAATATTTAAAATAATTGATTCCAAAAAAATCAGAGAAAGCAAACTCCATGTAGTTCTCGATTCAGTAAATGGCGCAGGTTCAATTATCACACCGGACTTCCTCAGGCAGCTTAACTGTAAAGTAACCGAGATCAACTGCACTCCCGACGGACTGTTTCCCCGTGGCGCAGAACCTCTTCCTGAAAATCTCAAACAGCTGTCTGAAGCTGTGATAAAAAATAAAGCGGATATAGGATTTGCTCAGGATCCTGATGCTGACAGGCTTGCAATAGTTGACGAAAATGGCAAACCTCTGGGTGAGGAATATACAATCGCACTTGTTGCAGATCATATTCTTGCGAGAAAAAAGGGAAGCGTTGTAGTGAACCTCTCAACAACAAGAGCGGTTGAAGATGTTGCCTTAAAATATAAAGTACCGTTTTTCAGAGCAAAAGTAGGAGAAATCAACGTTGTTGAAGAGATGAAAAAAAGAGAAGCACTGATCGGCGGTGAAGGGAATGGGGGAGTGATCTCACCGGAAGTTCATCTGGGCCGTGACAGCCTGGCCGGAATTGCATATATACTTGAAATGATGTCATCTAAAAAGAAAAAAATATCCGAGATTATGAAAGATATGCCGGAGTACTACATGAAAAAAGGAAAAGTAACCCTCGGCGCAAAATCTGATGTGAACGGGATTTTAGATAAAATTAAAAACCAATTCAAAGGTGAAAAAATATCCAGTATTGACGGATTAAGAATAGATTTTATCAAAAATGAAAAGTTTAAAAATGGCTGGGTTCATCTGCGGTCTTCTAACACGGAACCGATTTTCAGGATTATAACAGAAGCTGATTCAGTAGAAAAAAATGAAATGATCTATAAATATTTTGCCGGGCTCATAAAATAGGCGCTGTAATTTTACAAGATCAAAAATAAGTAACCCTCGTCTTCGGCGAGGGTTTTGTTTATAATAAAACTTTCATGAGTGATCAGTAAAAATCAAATCTGTTCAAACTTGCAGCTTTTAATTGACCTGTAAGCTGACTCAACGAGTTTTAATTCCATCGATATTCTATCAAGCCCGGGTTCCCATGGCTTACCATTGCAGTAATCATCTACAAAAGATTTAAGCATTTTTTTATATCCGAGAAAATCCGTAAAATCGGCGAGGTATTTTTTCTTCCTGATTCCGTAAACTGAAGTAAAGAGTCCGTTACTCTCAAAAGTAATGACACCATCAGTACCATAAATTTTCGAAAGTCCTATTCCCTTGAACCTGTTTGGTATTCTCCATGAATGAAAAAGTTTGCCGTTTATTCCATTTTCAAATTTAACCATAAGATTCATTGAATCTTCAAATGGAATGTTCGTGTCATATTTAATTTCAGGTTTTACGGCAATAACACTTTGTGCTTTAGAATCCGCGAGTGAAACAAGGAGGTTAACCCAATGAACGCCCCCTTCGAGAAGCGCACCTCCGCCCATAAGTTCAGGATCGGTTCTCCATCCGCTGATCGTATCCCTGTTTGACTTATTTACTTCAATAAACAGCGGTTTGCCGATGTATCCTCTGGCAATAGCATCACGGATTTTATAAATAAAACTTTTATAGAGATAATTTTCAGCTACAGTACATCTGACTTTATATTTATCAGCAGCTGAAATTATTTTTTTAAGTTCATTTAAATTTCTGGTTATGGGCTTTTCAATTATTATATCTTTTCCATGTTTTGCCGCTTCACAGGCAATTTCGGAATGAAAGGCGTGGGGAGTGGTAATAAAAATAATATTAACATCTTTATTATCAAAAGCATGAGAGATATCAGGAAAAGAACTTATACCATTAAATTTTGACTTAAACTCCAGGGACTTTGTCTTGTCTTTATCGTAAAAAAACAGCGGAATGCCGCTATACAGGCTTTTAAGAATTTTAGCATGAGATTGTGCTATTTTACCGCATCCAACAAAACAAATTCCCGGAAGTTTCGAAGTCATATTTATACCTTGTATGAAATGGATTTAACTGATTTTATTAACAGCATCCGCCGCCGCAACCACCGCAACCGCCGCCTTTGGAATCTTCAGAACCGCATCCGTCGCCGCAGCCGCAATCTCCGCCATTGAGGCCGAATTCGATTTCATCTTCAGTTGCGTCCCTGATGTCAACAATCTCAACATCAAAATGAAGTTTTTCACCTGCTAACGGATGATTGCCGTCAAGAGTAACTTCAGTGTCAGACACTTCAACAACTGTAAGAATCTGCATTCCATCTTCATCATAAGCCTGAAGCTGCATACCGACTTCGATACTTGGGAGATGAGAAAGTTTATCTTTATCTATCTTTTGAACAAGTTCTTCAAATCTAAGGCCGTATGCATCTTCTGCTTCGATTGAAGCTTTAAATTTATCACCAACCTTCTTCCCTTCAAGTTCCGACTCAAGACCCGGGATTATATTACCCGCACCATGAAGATATTCCAGAGGAGCAGTTTTAGCAGAGCTGTCTAAAATTTCACCACTGTCATTTTTTAGTGTATATTCGAAGGTTACCACCTTATTTTCTTCGACTGTCAGCATTAAAAACCTCGCTTTTTCATTAAAAATAAAATAACTAATCGTAAATTGAAATGAAACTTTATTTCCGCCGCGCTCTGCGCAGTGAGAATCATTATTTTTATGTATTTATGAATAGTTAATAATTACATCTTTATTTGTAAATATAGAAGATTTTTTGTTACTTATGATATTATAAGTCAAATTATTTTAAATAAATATCAAAAAAAACAGTAATATTTCCCGCCGATGCATTCCAATACAAAAGAGACTTTCTAAAGAATATGCAGCTGTTTCTTTAAAACCATCACTGAAAAAAAATAACTCTAAAGCTGACATTCAGTTAAATCGTGAAAAATTGTGGACATTTCCGGTGTTATTTTAAATAAATCCATTAAATGGAGAATATTTATGCCACAACCAAGCATTGCAAAATTCAGAATTGAAGTTTTTTATAAAAAAGATGACCCGCGAGGAGCAGCAGTTGGAGATAAATTTAACAGACTCGGATACTCAATAGATAAAGTATACCTGGCAGATAATTATTTATTGGATATTGATGTAAATGAGAATGATATAAAATCTGCAGCGGAAACTCTAATACAGCCGGTAACTCAGAATTATTCAATCAACAATCCGTATAATCCCGAAAACTTTGATTATTGCATTGAAATCGGTTTTCTGCCGGGGGTTACCGATAATATTTCACATACAGTAAGGGAATCGCTGGAAGATTTTTTTAAGAAAAAGCTGGATAATGAAAAATCCGTTTTTTACACCACCTGTTATTTTTTCAAAGGAAATTTAAATCCTGATATTATTTATTCAATTGGTAAAGAGCTGTATAATCCGCTTATACATAGAATTAAAATTTTGTCCAAAAGTGAATACATTTCAAACGGCGGAATGGGGTATGAAATACCTGTAGTTCATATCGCCGAGGATTCAGGCGTAGACCTTGTAAATCTTAGTATTGATGATGAATCCATGCAGATTTTAGGACGCGAAGGGATCGCGAACAGCGACGGGACAAGAAGAGGCCCCCTCGCTCTTGACCTGCTTTCAATGAATATTATTAAAGAATACTTTCATAACAAAGAGAAAAGAGAACCAACCGACATCGAACTTGAATCGATCGCCCAGACATGGAGTGAACACTGCAAGCATACAATTTTTGCGGCTGCGATAGATGATGATACACCGGGAGGAATTTACAAAAGCTACATCCGTGAGGCTACTGCAAGAATAAGGAAAGAAAAGGGAGATAAAGACTTCTGTGTATCAGTTTTCACCGACAATTCCGGGGGAATAGACTTCGATGAAGATTTTATTATATCAGATAAAGTTGAAACACATAACAGTCCGAGTGCGCTTGATCCTTTCGGAGGAGCGATTACAGGAATTGTCGGAGTAAACAGAGATTCTATCGGTTTTGGAATGGGTGCAAAACCTGTAGCAAACCGTTTCGGTTTCTGCTTTGCTGATCCGGAAGATGAAGTACCGGTATATAAAAACAAATCTGAAGATTCAAAACTTCTCTCTCCCCGAAGAATTATGGAAGGAGTTGTTCATGGCGTCAACGCCGGCGGAAACACATCCGGTATTCCCACACCGCAGGGATTCATCTACTTCGACAAAAGATATAAAGGGAAACCGCTTGTTTTCGTCGGTACAATCGGACTTATGCCGAAAAAAACTGCAGGCCGTTCATCAGTTGAAAAAAATGCAATGGACGGAGATAATATTATTGTAGTAGGGGGACGCGTCGGCAAAGATGGAATTCATGGTGCGACCTTTTCCTCCGAAGCTTTATCATCCGGAAGTCCCGCGACTGCTGTCCAGATCGGAGATCCGATTACCCAGAAAAAATTATCTGACGCGATAGTAAAGGAAGCAAGGGACGCCGGGCTTTACAACTCAATTACTGATAACGGAGCCGGCGGGCTTTCATGTTCGGTTGCCGAGATGGCAAAGGAATGCGGCGGATTCGTCGTTGATCTTGAGAACATCCCGCTAAAGTATCACGGTTTGTCCCCCTGGCAGGTGTGGGTCAGTGAATCACAGGAGCGTATGACTCTTTCAGTGCCGGATAGTAAAACTGATGAATTTATTTCTCTTATGAATAAACGTGGAGTTGAAGCAACAATTATCGGAAAGTTTACTTCATCAGGCCGTGGTGTAGTAAGATATAAAAATAATGAGATATTCAACCTCGACCTCGATTTCCTTCACGACGGACTTCCCAAACGAAATCTTTATACCGAAAAACCTGAAGCTGAAATAAAGTTTGCTGCATTCCGTGAGCCGGAAGATCTGAACGAAGTTTTTCACAATATGCTTTCAAGACTGAATATCTGCAGCTTTGAGTATATATCATCTCAATATGATCATGAAGTACAGGGTGGTTCCGTCACAAAACCTCTTCAGGGAAAAGGAAGAGTTAATTCCAATGTTTCGGTAATCAGGCCTCTGCTTTCTTCAGATAGAGGAGTTGTCCTCTCGCAGGGATTATATCCCTCATACAGCGATATTGACACATACTGGATGGCGGCATGTTCTATTGATACAGCAATAAGAAATGCGGTATCAGCAGGTGCGTCGATTGATCACCTTGCAATTCTTGACAATTTCTGCTGGTGCGACTCAAATAATCCGTTCAGGTTATGGCAGCTTAAAAATGCGGCAAAGGCATGTTATGATTTCGCTGTTGCATACGGTACTCCGTACATATCCGGCAAAGACAGCATGTTCAACGACTTTAAAGGTTATGATGAGGATTTTAACGAAATAAATATTTCCATACCGCCGACACTTCTTATCTCATCAATAGGAGTAATGAAAGACATTACAAAAGCTGTAACAATAGATTTTAAATTTCCAGGAGACCTTATCTACCTGGTGGGAATTACAGGTGACGAAACCGGCGGTAGCGAATATAACGCCTATATCGGAGAAAAGGAACAGAACGAAAAATTTACAGGAACTAATATTCCCAAAGTAAATGCCGGGCTCTCAAAAAGAATATATAAAGCGATAGAAAAAGCAATTGATGAAAGACTTGCCGCTTCATGCATAAGCATTGAGAGAGGGGGACTTGCAGTTGCTGCAGCAAAATCAGCCATAGCCGGAATGCTCGGATGCGAAATTAAACTTTCAAAAATCAATAATAATGATATCCAGAGAAACGATATCCTTTTATATTCAGAATCACAGGGAAGATTTCTTGTTTCCGTTAATCCTGATAATAAGGGAAAATTTGAACAAATATTTTCCGGCCTGCCGGTTCATATGATCGGCACCGTGAAGCCGGGCGCTGTTTTCACAATTGAAGGAATTGCCGGTAAAAAAATTATAAATACAGACATCCCTGAAATAGACTATAATTACAAAAAAAAGCTAAAAAAATATTAAGGAATTGCAAATGACAAAACCTGCAACGCTTGTTCTAACAGGCTATGGAATAAATTGTGAAGAGGAGACTGCCTTCGCTTTTAACACGGCCGGTTCCTCATCAAAGATTATTCATATTAATGATCTTATTGAAAATAAAAATATTCTTAATGAGTTTCAGATACTCGTTTTTCCCGGAGGTTTTTCTTACGGTGATGATACCGGAAGCGGAAAAGCCCTTGCAAACAGAATGAAGAATAATCTTTTTGAGGAGATTAAAAGATTTATTGAACGCGATACGTTAACTCTCGGGATATGCAACGGATTCCAGGTCCTGGTAAATCTCGGACTTCTTCCTCTGCTGGATGGATTCGACGGGACGGCACAGACCGCACTTGAGTATAATAAATCTTTCAGGTATCAGTGCAGATGGGTCGACGTTATGGTAGAAAAGGATTCACCTTCTATCTTTACAAAAAATATTGAAAGAATGCATATACCGGTAGCTCATGGTGAAGGAAATTTTTATGCACCTGAAGACACAATTGATAAAATTGAATCTATGAATCTTGTTTCAATGCGATATATTAAAAGCGACGGGACAAGAGCACAAACTGAATTTCCCTTTAATCCTAATGGTTCAATGAATGACATAGCTTCAATATGCAGTCCTGACGGCAGAATTCTGGGGATGATGCCGCACCCCGAAAGAGGAATGTTTTTTACACAAAGAGACGACTGGACTTTATTAAAAGAAAAATATATCCGTGAAGGAAAAGATATTCCGGTTTATAGCGACGGTATAACCCTTTTCAATAACGCAGTAAATTATTTCAAATAGAGGCTTCGCAAATCTTCTAAAAGGGATGAATGGTCGAATATGAAAAAAATAATAATACCGGCATTAATAAGTCTTATTTCAATTAGCGGCTGTACTCAATGGTTTGTTAATTCACTTACTTCAAAAACTGTTGCCTCAATCAAAAGCGGTGACGGCCCGGGACAGATCCAGATAGTGAGGGATGAATACTCGCTGAATGATCTCTCATTCAGAATAGAAGTACATAAAAATAAAATAATTACCGCGGATAATAATCTTAAAAGGCTCCAGATACTTGACGGAAACCCTGTGCCGGAACTGATTATAGGATCTCTGCAGTCTATTGATAAAAATAAGTATAAAACAGTAAATTTCAATTTCAACATTATCGGCTGCATGACAATGGATGACGATAACAACATCTATGTCCAGAACCGTTTACTGACAAAAAGTTCACTGGGCGGAGACCAGGAGGGAGCAAACTTTTCACCGTCATATATACTGGTATTCAATGAAAACGGCGAGCTTCAGTATACGATGGGTAAAACCGGTACACCGGACATACCATTTTTTTACATAGAAAAACTTTTCATAGATTCAGATGACAGACTGTTTGTTTTATCAAGAACTTTCAACACATGGGAACTGTTCAGATTCAATAAGAAAAAAAGAGAAAAGTATATAGACTTTTCAAAACTTGATTTTAAAGAAACTGAAAATAAAGATGTATACAACGGAAAAATCGAAAACATTGTAATACTTAAGAGCGGAGAGGAAGTAGTAATTTCTGTAGCGTATTATCATGATGTAAGATTTAAATACAGAAAGATTTATGAATTTTCTCTTGAAAAAGATAAAATTGTCAGAGAGATAACAAGCATACAGGATCCCAAGAATGTTCTCTTCAATATAGTTGACGATAAAATTTTATACTTCTGGAATATTGAAGGCAAAGAAATTAAATTCATGCTGGTAAATATGGACGGAAATATTATTAATAATATTAAAGTCGAGTTTGATAATAACAATATCTTTTCAAAAATTATTCACGATGAAAACGGTACAATTTATTCGTATCATATTTATGATGACACTATGAAAATTTTTGAATGGAAGTAGAATGATAACCAAAGTAGTAACATCCGGTGAAATGCGTGAAATTGACCGGATTTCGATTGATGAAATCGGGATTCCCGCGTCAGTATTAATGAATAACGCAGGAAAATCTGTTGCTGAATTTGTTGAAAAAAAATTTAATAATAAAGCAGTAACAATTTTCTGCGGCACAGGAAATAACGGCGGAGATGGATTTACTACAGCCTACTATCTTTCGAATAAAGGAATCATTCCGCAAATTTATCTTTCCGGAAAAACAGATAAAGTATCTGAAACATCCAGAATATTCTTAAATCTTTGCCAAAAGTTAAAATTACCCATTCATGAAATTAATGGCCAGAATGTTTCTTCTATTAACATACAGGGTGGCGGAGTCATTATTGATGCAATTCTTGGAACAGGATTTGAAGGTATCCCCAGCGGCATTCCGCTTGAGTTTATTAAATCAGTAAATAAATCTGATAATACAATTGTTTCTATAGATATCCCGAGCGGCCTGAGCTCTAACGGAGAACCGCCATCAGGAGAATTTATCCGCGCTGATTATACAATCACTATAGGACTTCCGAAAATTTCTCTTGTGACTTATCCGTGTAAACCCTATTGCGGCGAATTGATAACTGAAGATATCGGTTTCCCTGCTTATCTGACTTCAGATGAAAAATTAAAAGTCACATTAATCAATGACAGTTTATACAGTACATTTAAAATTTTTAATACTCTCCCCGATATACATAAAGGCGACAAAGGGCACACTCTTTTAATCGGCGGTTTCACAAACATGGAAGGCGCAGCAATACTTACTGCATCTGCGCTCTTTCATACCGGAACCGGACTTGTAACAATTGCAACCCTGGAAGAATCCAGAGAAATAATTGCAGGGATTGTACCTGAATCTATGACATTATCACTTCCTGAAGATCCTGATTCACCGGAATTGAAAGAATTATTAAAAGTCAAAAAGTTTACATCTTTGATTATCGGACCGGGGTTAGGAAGAACCGTCTATGCAGAAAAGCTTTTCAGAAGTGTAATAAAATATTTAAATCATGCGGAAATAAAAAGAGTACTTATTGACGGTGACGGTCTTTTCCATTTATCAAATTTTTTAGTGAATGAAAAATTACCTGAAAATATAGATTTTATTATAACACCCCATTTCATGGAAGCATCAAGAATTCTAAAAAAAGAGATCAGTACCATAAAGAATAATAGATTAGCAGCATGTGTTGAGCTTGCACTGCAGACAGGCTGTATTACCGTATTGAAGGGGCCGTCATCAATTATATCCGATGGAGAGAACTCCTATATAAATACAACCGGTAATAACGGCCTTGCAACGGCCGGTTCAGGAGATGTCCTTTCAGGTATAATAGGTGCGTTGATGAATACAGATATATCTCCAGTAGAAGCTGCTGCTACAGGTGTATTTATTCACGGATTATGCGCTGATGTATATAGTGAATCGTCGATTGCATCGACAATGAGTGCTTCTGATATAGTTAACAATATCAGAACTGTAATTAAACTAAAATCTGATACTAAAGAATAAATTTTATGAAGGTTTCAAAGCAACAGCTTGAGTTTCTGCGGTTATAACGACAGAATTTTTAAAACTGACCTGCAATTTTAAACAATACTAATAAGAATGGAAGAGTTATGGAAGAATTTACACCGCCATGTGCTGAATGCGGAGGGAGCTGCTGCAGCTATGTTGCAGTTGAACTTGAAAAACCTGCGCGCAAAAAAGATTATGACAGTATCCGATGGTACCTCGCACACAAAAATGTGAATGTGTTTATAGATCACTCCAGAACATGGTATGTCGAATTTCGTACACCGTGCGATAAAATGAATTTGAATAAAAGATGTACTATTTATAACAACCGTCCGTCAATATGCAGAGATCATGGAAATTTTGAAGGTTCGTGTGAATACTTCGATACACCATATAAAGAATATTTTTCTACAGTAAGGGAGTTTGAAAAATACCTTGAGAATAAAAAGATAGACTGGAAGTTTAAATTTTTAAAAAAATGATCTGTAATCCGGTCTATTTCATCATGTGACACATCCCGGATAAATTATCGCTTAGCGTTTCAGCTGTAGATACAAGTTCTTCAGTTAATGCTGCATTTTAACAATCACTCTTTATATCAGTACAACCCGCGGCATTGTCAATAACCGGATTTTATAAAAAACATCAGGGTATAATAATACTTTCGTTATAAAGTAATTCAGCGAAAAATCCGATTAAATAAGTATGAAAGTAAAACATCTGTCACTGAATTTATTAATCATTCTATTCATTTGTATAATTTTTAATCTGAATCTTTTTTCTGCCGAAAAGAGGAATGATCCGATTACAAATTCGTATATAATCAATAATCTTCAGATGGAAAGCAATTCCGATCCTTCAATATCAGATCAGGAATCCGGTGAAGGTGAAATTATTTTCGATAATTCCTTCGATGATAATTTTTCTAAAAAAACAAAACCTGAAATTACCGGCGACACCAAAAACAAATTAAAAAAAATATCAGGTTCAGATAAAAGGTTTCACCTTATAGAGTACCGGATTAAACATAATGAAAATCTCTGGCAGATCGCAAAAAAATCCAATACCAGCCTGAATATGCTGATCGAAATTAATAATATAAAAAACCCGAACCGTTTGAAAGAGAATGATCTAATATTGATACCGTCGAAAAAGGGGATCTTTTATAAAATCAGAAAAGGTGACACTCTTACAAAAATATCGCAGAAATTTAAAACTGAAATTGATGTAATTGCAGAGCACAACAATATTGACGGAAGAAAAATAATCGCAGGAAGAAAAATTTTCCTGCCGGAGGCCGTGGAGCCGGTAAGAGAAGTACCCGCGAAAATCAAAAAATATGAACGGGCAGAAAAAAACACTGAACAAGTCGCTGTTAACGATAAAACAAAAGAAAAATCATCCAGTGGCAAAGTTGTACTAGCGTGGCCTCTACGCGGGCCCGTTACGTCAGGATTCGGTATAAGAACACATCCATTTTCCGGTGATAAAAAATTTCATTGCGGGCTGGATATTGGAGCTGAAGAAGGTACTGTCGTAAAATCTGCAGGAGATGGTACTGTAATATTCAGCGGATGGAAAGACGCGTACGGAAATATGATTGTCATTTCACACAAAAATAATTATCTTACTATTTATGCTCATAACAGCAAAAATCTGGTTGATGTTAACGAGAAGATAAAGAAAGGCCAGAAAATCGGCCTATCAGGTAAAACGGGTGCCGTAACAGGGGCACACCTTCATTTCGAAATCAGAAAAGGAATTGTTCCGCTCAATCCATTAAGGATATTAAAATAATGAATTACAAAATGAAAAAATTTATAGCTTTACTTGCAATTACTCTTACAGCACTCCCGCTATCTGCAAATTTAAAGTATGATAATGCAAATCTTAAAACAAAAATCTATTTCTCATACAGCGACAAAGTTGGACAGGATGCTCTGGTCAAAGGTAAAATTATTTCAATATCCACCAGTGAGGCACTGCCTGAAAACGAATTGTCCGGCATGATTCAGGACAAAACCAAAGCAACTGTAAGACTTATTGACAACGAAGGCCTGCATTCAGAGAACACTCTCTATGTAATAGATCCGAATAATCTGGTTGTATCAAAACTTCAGGTGAAATACATTTTTGACAATAAAACAATGGGTAACATGCTCATCGGTTATGGAAACTTTAAACTTAGCAATGAAGGCTATAGAGTAGTTAAAGCAGTTGCTGATGACAAAGCAGGAGACTCATTTATCTATAAAACACGCGGTGATTACTATTACCGGACAGGTGATAAAGGAAAGGCAATCGCCGAATATAAAAAAGCAATAGAGATGGACCGGAGTAATCCATCTCCTAGACTTGCACTTGGCCTGGTATATTACAAAGATGAAATCTACAATTTTGCCTACGCTGAACTGATAGCTGCGTATAACAGCATCAGCAGCCTGTATGATAATGAAGACCGCTTTATTCTTCTGAAATCTCTTGCCGAGATCAGGGCAATTGAAGCTTATAGAAACGTTAACCTTTTTGAAAACCGGGTAAAATTCAGGAAAGAAGGGATCAAATTCTGCAAAGAAGCCTTAAGGGTTCATAAAAATTCTGTTGAGGTTAACTACCTTCTTGGGGAATTCTACTATCGCAATATTGACAATAAAACCGATGATGAAAAACTGGCACGGGATATGTTTCTGAAAGTAATCGAGCTTGACCAATCCCATGCAGGAGCCAACATAAGGTTATCAGAACTCTACAATAAACATAATAATAAAGAAAAAGGATTGTATTACGCGAAAAAAGCATCTGAATCAGACCCAGCCAACCAGAAAGCTCTGGAAATTATTAAGCCATATGAATAGCTACAGTAATAGTTTCTTGACATTTTATTCTTAAAAATATAAACATAAGACGGTAAAAACGTATATGTTTATATTTATATTATTAATTACACTCTCGTTTTCTTTCTGCCTTCAGATTCTTGTAATAATTCAATATCTTTCCACTAAAAGTGAAAGTTATTACAGGACATTTCTGGGGACTTTTATCATTAATACAGTACTCATGATAATCACCAGCGTTGCTATTTTTAAGGATTCTTCGTCTTTAGCTGCAATTGATATAAAGTTTATTTTATGGATAGTCTCCGGTTTTGTACTTATCTTTATTCTCTTTATAAAAATAAGTACAATAATGAAAATTTATAAAAGGTCAAAAGATCCTCAGTTCTATTCAATCAATTTTTTCGGTAAAAAAGTATACGAAAAAGGGGTAATCAAACCGCACGAATTTCTGACTCTGATATTAACAATGCCTTTTTTTCTTATGGTAGGATCTTACTTTATTGCAAGACTGGTTAATATGCTGCTTTACGGGCATCTATAATTTTTTTTTGAGCTGACTAACAATCTCAATATGGTGAGTACAGGGAAACATATCTATCAGCGTAATTTCACTTAATGAATAACCATTTTTGTAGAAATCAACAATATCTCTTGAAAATGTAGACGGATTGCATGAAACATATACAATGATTTCAGGATTTATTGCATTGATCGTTTTTCTTCCTCTTTTCGAAATTCCGCTCCTCGGAGGATCAACCACAACAGTTTTCGGATTCAACCTCGCAGGATTAATTTCAGATTCGGGGAGAGAGAAAAATCTCAAATTATCACAATTGTTTAATAAGGCATTTTTCTTCGCATATTCGATGCTTCCCCTGTCAATATCATAACCTGTCCCACGAGAAGCCTGTTTTGACAGCGGAATTGTGAAAAAACCGCATCCGGCACATATATCAGTAAATTCATCCTTTTCGGTAAGCTCACTATAGCCGCATACTAAATCAGACATCTGCTTTCTTAGAAATTTATTGCTTTGAAAAAAACCATTTATATCTCTTTTGTAATAATACTCTCCAACTCTCTCTTCTATAATATTTTGTTTCTGATCGTTGTAAAAAAAATTTTCTTTCCAGTCTTCAGCTATTTTTAAATCACCATGAAGATCTTTATTCTTTAAAGTATTTGTACCATAAATTAAACTGCGCGCAATCAGTAAACAACCAGAATCAGGGAAGGGAATGATGTTATTACTATCTCTGCCATAAAAACCGATAAGTTCACCGTTACATTTAATACTGGAATGACTCCTGTAATGATATCTTTCACCGGAGAGAATTTTTATTTCAGGAGGGAGTTCGATGGAAGCAATCCTCGTCAGCTGATCGATCAGAATTGATTTCTTAAATTCAATCTCATCCGGATAGCTTGTATTCAGATAGGAACATCCGCCGCAAATTTCAAAATTCGGGCATGGAGATTTTATTCTTTTATCTGACGGATTCAGCACTTCGGAACATTTTGCAAAGGAATAATTTTTTCTCTCTTCATAAATCTCAATATCGAGTTCATCTCCGGGGAGTGCATAATCTACAAAAACAGCTTTCCCGTCGATTCTACCGACACCGTATCCGCCATAAGCTATATTTTCTATATAGATTTTCATATAATCCTTATATTTATTATAATAACCGTAAAACTATTAACAAATCTGAATAGGCATAATCAAAAGAATATGATGCATTATTTCCGTCAGCAATTGAAGCGCGGTATCAAAAAATCTAATTGACTTAATCTTTCATTACTAATTGTGTTAGATATCATATTTTAAGGATTGTATATGAACGGCTATAAAAAGTCAATATTATTGATTATATTTTTATCTTTTACAATGTCGTGTAAAATATCTAAAAATTCCGAGACAGAACCGAATAATACATTTTCAAATGCGAATCAAATTGAGATCAATAAAGAAATTACAGGTTATCTTGAGAGCGAAAATGATATAGATAACTATTATCTGAATATTGACGAAGAGCAGATTCTTAAAATAGAATTAAGCGGCATAAAGGGTGTAAACCATTCTATAAATATATTTAAGAATGAAAATTCAAAACCTCAACTGATAAAAGTAATTGATGACAACAGAAAATCTTCATCTGAAACATTTGCAAACCTTTATGTTCAATCCGGCCAGTATATTTTTACAATTACCCACGGCAGCAGGGATATTAAAAAAGGAAACATTGAAACTCCTTATAAATTATTAATCACATCACGATCATATCTGAATGAAGAAAAAGAACCTAATGATAATCCATATTCGGCAACTGAGATCGGAGATAAATCTCAGACAATGGGATATTTCTCCCCGGCACAAAATAGTCTGAACAACGACCCGATTAGCAGGATGAAGGAGATCGACTGGTATAAATTTAATATTAATATTTCTGACAATACCCCGGTGTTAATTGATTTAAAATTATCCGGAGTCACCGGAGTCGATTCCGTCGTATCAGTCTTAAATAGCGCGATGGAAGAGATCATAAACGTTGACAGCGCCGGAACAGGCGAAGGAGAAATAATTACAGATTTCGGAATAAAGGAATCTGGAATTTATTATATACAGGTGAGTTCGAAAAATTTCCTCTTTAATCACGACACTCCATATGAACTTCAACTGGATTACAAAACTTACAACCAGAATTCCGAACTGGAATTAAATAACAGTTTCGAAAAAGCTAATATCATTTCAAATAACATAATAACCGGTAAAATCAATAGTCCAGGAGATCAGGATTTCTACCAGTTTATACCGCCGTTCAAAAACAAATATTATAAAGCTGGATGTTCGGGAGTTGAGGGACTGGATATTATTATGACGGTATATGATAATAACAGAAATAAGTTATTCGAAATAAACAATTCTGGTCCGGGAGGAAGTGAAACGATTCCATATTTCATGATTAAAAATTCTGTATATTTTTCTGTCTCAGCTTCTTCACTTGCAGCTTCGGAATCACAATACACGCTTGCTATTGAAAAGTTTGAATCAAATGAGGTTCTTGAAATTGAACCTAATAACTCAAAAAACACAGCCAATCTCATTAACAATTCAATAACCGGTTTTATAACATATAAAAACGATATCGACTATTATCTTATAAAATATGAAGGAAGACAAAAGGTTAAGATTTCTGTAAGAGGCGTCAAAGATGGTAAGATTAAAATTTCAACTACTGATCAGCTGGGATTTATAATTAAATCAAAAGAGATAGAATCAGATGAAGAGATATCATTTAATGAAATTTTTGATAAGAAAGGTTATATTATAGTTGAACCAATAGTCGCAAATTTTGAATTTCCATATATTATTACTATCGAGGATTTATAATGCATCTGAATTTTAAAATTCTATGTTTAATTATCTGTATCAGCATCTTCGGGTGCAAAACCACTGAAAAAGAAACAAACAGGAAGATTGAGGGTGAAAATAATTTTTTCATTTCAATTTATGATTCAGATATAGATAATCCTGAAAATGATAGAAGATGTTATTACATGATTTATGTTGACAAGATTGAATCTGGAAGAACAACAACCGGCCTGGAGTCTCAGGAAAAATATTTCGATACCCAGCTTACATCCAACCGTCATTTAATAAAAGTTGAGAAGTGGGTATTGAATGAAAGCCTTGGAAGGTATGTTAAGATGAACAATATTGATCAGCCGAAACCGGATTTTATTTATATAAATATCGATAAAGACAGAATTGTGAAAGTAAAACTGAAATCCTCAAAATCAGGTACATCCTCCTACAGCATGACTATAGAATAAAAAAATCGGCAGCAATACCGATTTTTTTATTCAGATTATATTTTATATTTGTTGTTATTTTTTTGCGAGAGCACTGTTCTTTGCATAAAAATTTCTTACTACCTGTAAAGGTACATCATAGTCCTGACGTGCATTCCAGAGAAAATAACCTTTTATCCCGGCATCATGAGCAGCTCTAAGCTGATCATTTATATATTTATCATATGGAATATCATAAAGCTTCATTTTGAAAGCCTGAATCCATGAAACAATCTGTGCATTTTTAACTCGCGCTTTTGCTTTTTGCGATGTCACTAATACTGTAGAATATGGGTCTTTCATCATCTTTTTACTCCACGTATAGTGAGAGGGATAAGCCATTGGGCATATAATATCCGCAACTTTGTCAAGACTCTCCATTTTCTGTCCGATGATATCATCTTCCCATAAAGGTATGCGGCCGAAGATGTCAGCACCAATCCTCACATTGTACCCTTTAAGGCGGGATCTTGCACTTGATATAAAATTTTCAATAAATTCATATCTCTGTTTTATTTTTAAACTTTTATTTGCATTTGAATCATTGAATCTTATGTAATCAAACTGAATTTCAGTAAATCCATTTACACATGCACTTTCAGCGATATCAAGTTTCTCCTTAATATATTCTTCCGAAACCGGCCAGTTTTTCAAACCGTCAGGAAATATTACTATTCGTGCAATCGGATGAATACCGTTATCCTTACAGAATTGAACATTTTCGGCAGGAACTATGCATTTAGCGAACTTTGAGCTCTGAACATCAAGAACAAATGTATTTATATTAGACGCCTTTGCTCTTTCAGCAAACTCTTTGAGTTTTGTCATACTATTTGCTGAAGTAACAGTTAAATATATTCCGCGATAGAATTCGGGGAATTTATAATTCTGATTTGAACTTACCGGTTTGGTTGAACCTTTTATGAGAGTGGATGTATTATCCGTTTTGATATTTTCAGCGTTTATATAATTTATAGTTATTGTGCCAGCCGCAAACAATACTACTACTGCTGAAAGGATGATTAAAACTTTCTTCATATTTACCTCAAAAATTTCCTCTTTATTGATTTATCGACACGATAGAAAAACAACGATTGAATTTTATTACTGATTTGTCAAAATTTATTTATTGTATTATTGACATATTGAATATATTATGTAATTAATAACAAAGCTGCATCTTAAAATCTCATTCATATAAATCTAGAAACAATATTTTAAAAAACATCAACAAAGCATAAATTTTTTGAAACTCCGGAAGGTCAATCCCTTCATAATAAAAGATAAGTTTTAATTCCTGAAAATATTTCAAACTGATTCCTGATTGATTTCCGGTTTAAGAACTCATAAAGAATAGAAATGGTAAAATAATTTGTACCTTGAAAAAGAAACAATAGAAAAAATAAGGGGAAGCGTCAGGCTTGAAGATCTGGCATCAAGATATATTCCTTCTCTTAAGAAGAAAGGGAAAAATTATACAGGGTTATGCCCGTTTCATAAAGAAAAGACGCCTTCATTTTCCATCTCTCCGGATAAACAGATATTCCAATGTTTCGGATGCAACACCGGAGGAAATATTTTCACTTTTATCTCTAAAATCGAGAATATCGGATTTCTAGAAAGTGTTAAAAGAATTGCGGACATGGCAGGTATATATATTAACGAAGAAAATGATGAAGCCTCGTCTGCAATCCCGGCAATCAGAAGAATAAACAAATATGCGATGAGTTTTTATCAGGCATATCTGGCATCAGGTGATGGTTCAGCGGGGAAAAAATATCTCATTGATAGAGGTGTTACCGAGGATGCAATAAATTCTTTTAAGCTCGGTTATTCTCCTGATTCATGGGACCGGTTATCAGCAAATTTAAAAAAGAACAATGCCGATCTCGAACTTGCAGAAAAAATCGGACTGATAGGCAAGTCGCAGAAATACCAGGGAAGCTATTTTGATAAATTCAGAAACCGTGTAATTTTCCCGATTTTTGACAGAAGCAACAATGTTATTGCTTTCGGAGGCCGTGCGATTTCAAGTGAAAATCAGCCCAAGTATCTCAACTCTCCAGAGTCCGAAGTGTATCAGAAAAGAAATATACTTTATGGTTTAAATTTCGCTCAGAACGATATAAAAGAATTAGACAGAGCAATAATTGTTGAAGGTTACCTGGATGTAATAGGATGCCACCAGGGCGGTGTAATGAATGTTGTAGCTCCCCTTGGTACAGCTCTTACCGAGAGCCATATAAAAATTCTTTCTCAATTATGCAATGAAGTAATAATGCTTTTTGACTCAGATTCAGCCGGTATTAATGCGGCATTAAAATCGATAGAGACATCAAAACTTTTCAATGTGGACGTCCGGATAGCTGTTTTACCGCAGGATGATCCATTTGATTTTATTCTAAAAAAGGGCGTACGGGAGTTAATGGCAGTTATTGACACCGCAGAAAAACCGGTCGATTTTAAAATCCGGAACGTTCTTGATAAAAACCGGGGAAGAGACAATGTAAGTCTGCTCGGTGAACTTTTTGCAATCATCAGAAGTATTTCATATTCTGCTGATACAACAAAATCTACGGAAGCTGAAAAAAGTTCTTATCTGACGAAACTCAGCCAGGCACTGAACATTAAAGAGGAAGCACTAAGAGCTGACTATGAAAGATTTGTTAAAGGAGAAAAAATCAATAGTGTAGAAAAAAACAAAAAGGGGGAGGTATTACATTATGAGACAAGAGCTTATCGGGATCTTATCCACCTGCTTATCCATTATCCGGAAATTACGGGAGATGTTCTGATCGATTTTTCCCCGGATGATATTGCCGATCCTTTATCAAAGGGGATTTTTACAGTTATTTCAAAATTGTATAATACAGAAAATGAACTTAGAGTAGATAAAATATTTGACTTTTTCCCTAAAGGATTCGAAATGGATTTTTTGAATAGTACAATTCAAAAAGAAGCATCAGTAGAAGATCCAAAAGCCGCATACACAGAAATTTATGTAAACTTAAAATTACACAACATCGATAAAAAAATTACTGAATATGTTGATAAAGTAAAAAAATCTGGTAGTGACAGACTGGAATATCTTGCTGAAATTGAAATTTTAAGGCGTGAAAAAGAAAAACTCTCTAACTATATTTACAATAGAGGATCTCTTAAAAACAGTTAATCAGGCTGTTTGAATATGCAAAGAAACGATCAAAATCTTATATAACAGGTTAAAAACAGAATATGAGCAAAAGTGATCTGGTAATTGAAAACATTGCAGAAGTAAAGAAATTAATAGAAATTGGTAAAGCTAATAATGAAGTAACTTATGATGAAATAAACGAAACCCTTCCGGATAAACTTCTAAATTCAGAAAAAATAGATGATATATTTATACTTTTGAATCAGATGGGTATTGAAGTCGTTGAGGAATCCACAAAAAAAACATCACCTGAAGTTGCTGTAAAAAAGAAAGCGGCACCCGCACGAAAATCTTCATCTGCTGCTGAAGATACTTCTCACGTAGATGACCCGATCAGATTATATCTGAAAGAAATTGGACGGGTTTCACTTCTCTCCGGAGAGCAGGAGGTAGATCTTGCTAAAAGGATTGAAGAGGGGGAGATCCTTATAGAAAAAGCTGTTATCACATCCACTTTATTAACAAATGAATTAATAAAAAATCATTCAAAAGTAACTAGCGGTAAAATAAAACTGACAGAAATCCTGAGAATAAATAGATTATACTATTTTTCATCAATCGATCTTACAGACCTTGATAGAAAGTATAATGAAAAAATGAAAGTCATAATTGAAGAAGATTCAAAGATTATTAAACTTCAGAATAAAATAAAACGGTATGAAGAGGAATCAACTGAATCTGACAAACTCAAAGAAGACATTTCTAAATCTAAAGAGAAAATAAGACAGGCTATTGAAGAGCTAGAAATAAGTGAAGATGAGATCAGCAAACTATCTCATAAAATCCAATCCATGGTTAAAAGGATTGATGAAACTTACAGGTTTTTTAAAGAGATTGAACAGATTTACAGTAAAGATATAAAAGAACTGAAACATTTTGCAAGAAAAGTTGAAAAAGATGAAGATATAGACCAGATTATAAAAGAGCTGAATCTGCAGGATAAGGATGAACTTCTCGAAATTGTAAAAGATGTAAGAAACAATGAGAGAAAAATCAGACGTATTGAGCAGGAAGCAGGTGCGGATGCCGATGATATCCTGGAATGGGGCAAGCAGATTACATATGGCCAGCGTAAAATTCAAAGAGCTAAAAAAGAACTGATCAATGCGAATCTTAGACTTGTAGTATCTATAGCTAAAAAGTACGCGAACAGAGGGATGCATTTTTTTGATCTCATTCAGGAAGGAAATATAGGACTGATCAAAGCTGTTGATAAATTTGAATATAGAAAAGGATATAAATTTTCAACATATGCCACATGGTGGATCAGGCAGGCCATAACGCGCGCTATTTCCGATCAGGCGAGAACAATTCGTGTCCCTGTTCATATGATTGAACAGATCAACAAAGTAATGAGAGAAACCAGGCTGTTTCAGCAGGAATTCGGGAGAGAACCGAACCCGGAAGAACTGGCAGACAGACTCGGATGGCCTGTATCTAAAGTAAAGGCAGTTAAAAACGTAGCACGTGAGCCGATATCGCTTGAAACTCCGGTAGGTGAGGAAGAGGATTCACTGCTTGGAGATTTTATCGAAGATAAAGATGTAGATTCTCCTGCAAATACTGCCGCACATAGATTGTTAAATGAACAGATCGTATCAGTTTTAAATACACTGCCCGCACGGGAGCAGAAAGTAATAAGAATGAGATTCGGACTGGACGACGGATATTCTCACACACTTGAGGAAGTCGGATATGTATTTAAAGTTACCAGAGAGAGGATCAGACAGATTGAAGCAAAGGCATTAAGAAGATTAAGGCATCCAACCAGAGCCAGAAAATTGAAGGATTATCTGGATTATATGTGATAAAAGGAAAGGGGCCGCAGATTATGACAGGCCCCTTTGTCTTGCATTTATAAACCATTTGTTCTAAATATCTGAAAATGGAATTTATTAAAAACGAATAAAATGCCAGAATTATACAACAAGAATAAACAAATAACCATTATTGGTGCCGGCTCATGGGGAACTGCGATTGGAAAAGTTATCGCAGAGAACAATCCCGGTACAATTGTAAAAATGTGGTCATATGAAAAATCAACCGCGAACTCTATAAACTCAAAAAATCTGAATAGTGAATTTCTTCCAGGAATCAAACTCCCCTACAATATAAAAGCTACAACCCACTTGAGGGAATCACTGCTCAACACTGAAGGAATCATAATTGCAACCCCGTCAAAAATAATACCGGATACAATACAAAAAATAGCAAGATTGCTGAAAGAAGATATACCACTTGCATACCTGACAAAAGGTTTCTGTAAAATCAACAATGAAATATTGACCATATCACAGGCAATATCAAAAATTTTTCCCAGGTATAGCAACAGGGTAGTAGGGATATCCGGTCCGAGCCATGCTGAAGAAGTTGTGAAATATTTCCATACTACAGTTTCAGTAGCAGGACATCATGCGGGAGACAGAAAATTTTTTTCAGAACTTCTGAATTGCTACTATCTTCAATGCAGAGAAACTGATGATATAATCGGAGTTGATCTTGGCGGTACATTAAAAAATCCGGCTGCGATAGCTGCCGGGATGATAACCAAGCTGCCTCAATGCGGTGATAATCTTGAAGGAGCACTCATTGCTGAATCCTTAAAGGAAATGATACGTCTGGGAAACTTTCTTGGAGCGCGAACTGAAACTATAATTGATATTTCAGGAACCGGTGACCTTGTAGCAACAGCATTGAGTGAACATAGCAGAAACAGAAGATTTGGAAAAGATATTGCAAAGCAGATAGTTGAAAAAGGTACGATTCTCTCCTGGACTGATAAAATTTATCTGCGGTTTAAACCCGAGTACGTTCTCGAGAAGATGAGTAAAAAGCTTCATTATCTAGCTGAGGGTGCTTATGCGATTGAACCTTTAATTGAACTCGCCGACAGGAATTCCATTTCAATTCCTGTTTACAGATCTCTTTATGAAGTACTGTTAAATAAAAAAGAACCGTCCCTGTTAATTGAAACGATAAAAAATCCGGATAATTTTGAAGAGATTTATAATAATACTAAAATCCATGTAAAAGATAAAAAGAAAGGGCTGGAAACACTTAGAGGGAAAGCATTTAAAAAACTGATATTGAAGCAATTAATTGAGAAACATAAAACAAACAATACCGTAACAGGTGAATCAGAAAATGAAATCATTTCCAATCTAAAATGCATGCTTCAGGAAAATGAAATTAAGCATACTGTTTTATTAAAAAATGAATTGAAACTGCTGTCTGAATTTGTATCGAATAACTCGGAAAAAACTTTAAAAAAAATAATAAATTTATATTTAAAAGAAACCATGGATTACTATAATCCATTTTTTTACAGACTATTTGTTAATTTTATTACTTTCAAATATTACTGGAAAAAACTGATCGGGAATAGAAACAGTATCACTATCACCGGCGATTTTCATAATTTACATAGTTTGAGAAATAGTGCTAATACGATTTATACTGCTAAATTTAAAAATGTAAATGACTGCATTTATTACTCTTATGCGATCAGCCAATATATTCTTCCTGTACCAAGATTTTTTGTTCCATCGGAATTACTGAAAAATAAATTTATTAAATATCTTACACGGAAGTGCGGCGGATTTATAATACACCAATCAAAATTAAATAACAAACTGTATCTTGAATCTATTATGGAGTACGTTTCTATACTTGCAAGCCATGGAGTTCCTTTTTTATATTTTCCTGAACTGCAGGGGACAGAGTCTGCTCAGGCAGTTCCAAATGACAAATTTTTTAATATGCTGAACAGCGTGATGTTTAAAGAAACAACAGAAGTAGTTCTAATACCCGCTGAAATTACTTATAGAAACAGATTGGACGAATCGGAGATTAAAGAATTATTTACTGAACAGGTTGCGATCAATTTTTCATCGCCGGTTTTTTTATCCGAATACACAAAACAATCTCACTTGCAGATTTCAATAGCCGAGCTGATTCAGAAGATATGGGTGCTTGATGATATTATACTGCCTCATTATATAATTTCCGGAATTATCTTAGAAAATAATTTTATAATAAAGACTTCAAGGTTGAAAAAATTAATTAATAAATATGTAACGGATAATAGAATTATAATTAACAAATCCGAAAAGGATATTTTCAATGAAGGTTTAAAATTTCTCCAAAAACATTCAGTTATAATTAAAAAAGATGATTATTATGTTGGATTAAAACACGATCTGATAAAAAAATTTGCTGATTTAATTACGAGGAAAAAAAATGTTAACATCGGCGAATGATGAGAAATTACAACGATATATTTATTTTCCATTATACACGTTAATCGAATAAATATTTTCAAAAATATCATAGATCGATTGATTATTTTTATAAGGTATTCTGATACAGCGGTGTTTTAATACTATACCTTTATAATTAAAATTAAGCATGCTGCTGTTATTTAAATCTGATGATCGGATATCCGTAGAAAAATTTTCAGACGATATTACAATATACTCTGAAAGAGAGAACCTGAAAACAGCTGACCTTTCACCAAAAACTTCCCTTAATTTATTCTTTATTGTTTCGGAAAGTTCAATTATTATCTCCAGACCCATTTTTAGAAAAAAATCGTAAATATTTTCAAATTTAAAAATATAGAATTCAGAATCAGTGATATCATTAGCAGAAATATAACTATTAATTTCAATTGCAGTATCTTCAAATAAATCATTAAACACTGAACCGTGCGACATATTAGTCGATCTTATAACATCCAGAATAATGTCACAAAGCATATGGAACTTACTCGGTTTAAATAAAACTGACTCTGTGATCGTTAAAACAGTATATATACCCTTATCATTCTCCATTGACTCAAAAAAAATACGGAAACTGTTTTCCTTTACTTTTATTTTATCAATATCTTTATAAAATTTTAAATCAGTTTTGATCAGGTTATTAAACTCATTTAAAATTATTTCACTCCCTGCATACTCAATTACCCGCACTTCATCTGAAGACGTATTGAATAATAATGTAAGGTCTGAAAAATTGTTTGCATTAAAAGTAATCAGAAAACTTTTAATCATATTACTTTTATCAGTTAAATTATTTAAAGACGAATTGAATGGGACTGAATCTATTTTTTGTAAGGTATTCTTTACTATTTCCGGATTAAAATTATTATTCTGAATTAAATATTTCGTTTCTATAAGTTCAGCCAGCAGATCATCTTTTGTTGTCATACTTTATCCCGAATATTCAAATCATGTTTTTGAAAATTTTTTGTAATTCTAACTGCATGATTATAAATTCTGAATGTCCCTGTGAATATAATCATACTATTTATATCATCTACTTTTTGCAAAATATCAACTATAATATTTTCGTCAGAGATAATTAATTTAAACTTATTATCAGGTTTATAGGCCCGCTCATCATCCAGAAGAAAATATACAACATCCAGATCTGTCAGCAACTCGAGTGTTTTAGCATCTGCCTTATCTTTCATCATCGAAAATATAAAGACTTTCTTTTTGTCAGAGTAGTATGTTTCAAGGCCATTTAGCAGGTTTTTCAGTGAATCATAATTATGTGCAGGATCATAAATAATTAATGGATCAGCTCGCAGTATTTGAAATCTTCCCGGGACTTGTATTTTTTTAAGTTCTCTGTATATTGCAGAATACAAAATAGCCGGAAAACCATTCGTTTTTAAACATGATAATGCAGTTATTACAACGGAACTGTTTTTCACCTGATGCACAGGAAAAAGTGAAAGACTGATATCGGGAAGAATAGTATCATCCGCTGAATAATCAAATACAAAATGATTATTATCTCTTCGTATATTTTGTGTAAAAAAATCACGATTATACAAATATAGCTTTGACTCATTTATACTGGAGTATTGTTCTATTATACTAATAATCTCGGGATCAGTATTAGAGGTAATTACAGGGATAGCCGGTTTGATAATACCGCACTTTTCTTTTGTTATGTCTGAAATTTTATCACCGAGTATGTGAATATGATCCATTGAAATATCAGTAATTATGGATATTTCAGGTGTGACCACATTTGTGGAATCCAGCCTTCCGCCAAGGCCTGTTTCTATTACAGCAATATCAACTGATTCATCACTGAAATATGCAAAAGCAGCGGCAGTCAATATATCAAAATATGTTGGCGATAAAGTTTTATCATTGCCGACAATACAGTCAATATCACTTATATATTTGTACAGGCGGGAATCGTCTATGTCACAGGAATTTATCTTTATACGTTCATTAATTGTAATAAGATGAGGTGAAGTATAAAGCCCTGTTTTGTATCCTGATTTTTCGAGAATTGTTGAAAGCATAAAGGCCGTCGAACCTTTTCCGTTTGTACCGGCAATATGCAATGATTTGAAATTTTTATGCGGATTACGAAGATGGTTCAGAAGTCTGGTAATACCGTCCATGGAATAACCGGTTACTTCCCCTGATTTTTCATTGTTCAAATACTTATTTAGAATATCATTAATCATATAATTTTAGCAGTACTTCCTGATTATATATTTTAGAACAGAACGGCATCCGCCTTGACTGGCGGGTATATTTAAGCATTTTAGTTTATAAAGAATTAAGGAACTAAATACTGATATATTTTTTAATTTTTTATTGAATAAAAATTACTCTTATTTCCTTTATAGTAATGTAACTATTCAAATATCATTTTTATTGTGATTTCCGCGTTTCAAAGTTATGCAGAAATTTAATTCATCACCAGTTTTTGAGCAGTTACATAATAATTGCAAGATATTATTTAATATAAAAACGGAGTATTTTAATGAAAAAAATAGGTGTAATTATAAATCCCAATGCAAAAAAGTTCAGAACCGGCAGAGCTTCTATAGGTACATATATGGATCACAATTCAGAAAACGTCATAATCAGCACTCCGGAAAATATTGAACAACTGAAAGAAACGGCAAAAAAATATAGATCCAATAAGCTTGATTACATCTGCATAGGCGGAGGAGATGGTACTATTCACCTGGTTTTAAGTGAACTGATAAATGCTTTTCATCCGGAGCCTGTGCCTCCAGTACTTATTCTTAAAGAAGGAACAATGGATAATATTGCCAGATCTGTAAAATTAAAAGGTCGAGGTCCGGCATTGTTAAAACGATTATTGAAACGAATCGGGGAAGAAAAAATTATAAAAACAGAAGATCGTTATACAATAAAAATATTGGATAAATATTGTTTTCTCTTCGGTACAGGACTTGTTACTAATTTTCTGAATAAGGCATATTCAGGTAAGGAAAAAGGTCTTTACAGGAACCTTCAGGTTGCATTCATGGGCGCGAAGGAGGGGATTCTTAACATTAAAGACGGTGAAATTTTCAGGTTAACCGAGCAGGCCGTTTTTATTGACGGGAAAAAGGTTCTGATTAATCCTGTATCGGGAATCCTTGCCGGAACAGTAGAGCATATAGGCATGGGATTCTCACCTTTAATTGAAGCAGTTCAATCTGACGGAACATTTCAGGTTATTGTTCTGGGAATGAACCCGAGAGGAATTTTAAGATACCTGAATAAAATTAGAACCGGTAAAAGAATTAAATCTCCGAAATATTTAAATGTATTTGGAAAATCTATTTTAATAAAACAGAAAGGAATTTTTGAGTACACTATGGACGGAGATATCTATACTGCTGAAAATGAGTTAAAAATTTTTACAGGCCCTAAAGTAAAGCTGGTGAAAATCTGATCACAAAATAAAGAATTGCCATAATCAGATAATTTAAGTCGACTATAAATTCATATCTCAGCGAAATAAGATAATCTGTTTTTTGTATTTTTTTCAGCAGTAAAACATAGTAAATAATGCATATGAGAAGCAATAAGAAGAGAGACATGCCTGATGTAATTGATACAATTATAAAGACTAAAGAACTTAGCAGTATAGTCACATAAGATAGTGTTATTACATTTTTTACACCAAGCCATGTCGGCAGCGTATCCCGCCCGAGTATCAGATCTCCCTGAAATGCAACAAAATCAATTATCAGATGCCTGATGAAAACAAACATAAAGAAGAACAAACCTGCTGAAAGATATATTTGCCATGATACACTATTGCCGTGATACGGAATTATTATTACTGCAACAAGCCAGCCTAAACCGGTGACAATCTTTGTGTTATAAATTTTTTTAAGAAGGTTAAAATTAATACCTTTTACAATATTTTTAATAACCGGAGTAGAATAGATTAATCCGAAAATGTATGGAACTAATAATAAAAGTGTCAGGGACAACGAGATACTCATTGCAATATATAAAGACGCGATAAATGAAATGATCGATGAAAACAGCAGATAAGATCCATATTTATCATAAATTTTATATTTATATGAATTGCTTTTTATAAGGAAGCTCCGGTCGAGATAGTTATTAACTGAATACATTACAAATATATAAAGTGCAGCAATTATGCCATACTGAATATCAAATGAGATTCCGGCGTAAAGTTGTGCTAATAAGACCATAAACATTGATGCCGCAGAAGAAACAATATTGCTTCTTATCAATAATTCAATATAATGTTTTACAGATTTTACCAGAAAATTACTGCTTTCATTTTTTATTATATAAAGTCTTTCCAAAACATTATTAATTATCCAGCCGGGAGTAGAGGCACCTGCCGTAACAAGAACATATTTACTATCTTTAAAATCCTCTTTTTTTAATTCAGCATCCGTTTCTATATGAAATGATTTTATTCCATTATCGATACCAATTTTTAAAAGACGTGATGTATTAGCTGAATTTTTCCCTCCAACAACTACAAGGGTGTCTATTCCTTTTATAATTCCGTTTTTTACATCGTCCTGCCTTAACCTTGTTGAGTCACATATAGTATCTATTACATATACGTTTTTAAATTTTTTTGATATTTCTGATACAAGCTGGTCAAACTGATTTCGTTCATGTGTAGTTTGGGATACAATAATATATTTTTCGGCTTCAGCAATTCCTTTTATGTCATTCACATTAGATACTACATGTACACCTGCACAGGCATAACTTTTTAATCCGGTTACTTCAGCGTGGTCTTTATCTCCGATTATTATTGTATAATAACCGGCACCTGAATATTTCTTTATGATAGATTGTACTCTGGCAACTCTTGAACAGGTTAAATTGATTGTACGTAACGCGTTTGCCCTTATCCTTTTGTTCTCGTCAATCGGAATACCATGAGTTCTGATTGCAATCTGCCTGTTATTCAAATCATCAAGAGAATTAATTGTTATGAGTCCACGGTTTTTAAGAACTTCAATTGTCTGTGGATTGTGAATCAGAGGGCCGTACATATAAATTTTTTCTTCAGATGAATTTAGTTCATCAACTATTCTAAGAATTGCTTTTCTGACTCCCATACAAAAGCCGGAATGTTTTGCCATTTCAATTTTCATTTTTTTCTGCACTGTTTATTGCCAATTCGGGTTTTGACAGAGTTCCCTTAATTCTTAGTGAAAGGATATTATTTTTTATAAAAGAGGCCAGCACGTCTTTATACTGATCAAGTACAGCCGACTCCGAATCGATGTTTACGATTAAATCGATTCTGGAATTATTTGTTAATTCAATGGAACCGGTTATATCACAGGAAATATCGCTCCCTGTTAATTTAAAAGAGTTAAATTTCAGGATTCCATTTGTTATAACAGAGTCAATATTACCGCTCTGAATATTAACGGATTCTATTTTCAGCGGGAGCGGGCCCATAGGCCCAGGTATACTGATATTATTAAGTTTAATATTTGAATCACTTATGATTATTTTCACAGGCCCGTCTTTGGGTATACTGGTTTGTTTATCGAGTGTCAGATTCATATTTCCGTTAACATTAAAGATTAACTCAAAATCTTTCCCGCTGTATTTCAGGGAATCGAACTGAAAATCTGACTTTAATTTGTTATTGATGAATAAAGTGACCGGATTAAGAGTTAAATTAACTATAGCGTTTTTACAGGTTATCTCATTGCTGTTATTCAAAACAATAATTAAATTATCAATATAAGTTTCACTGAAAATACTGAAATCGAATCCTGAAAATTCAATAGATCGGAATGATTTACCTTCGAGTCCGTAAATCTTTTTTTTAATTAGAAAATCATACGGGAATGACATTATTAAAAATAAAATTAATAAAACTAGCGAGAGTAAAAGATATTTACCTGAATGCGGTAAATTATAAATTGTTCCGGTAACCTGCTTTATTTTTGAAGGCAAATCACTAATTATCGATTTTATCAGTTCTTTATTTATTTTCATTTTATCTCTTGCTCAAACTCACGATTGTAATTACGGCGTCATACCTGCTTCTTTCTTTTATTCCCGAGTAAATTACGAGGCTCTGAATTTTTAGCGGTGTATTAGAATTTTCAATTCTATTTAAAAATTCTAAAAGCTCTTTAACAGGTACTCCCTCAAATTTTATTTCAGTGGTCATTTTCTGGATGCTATTCTGGACAATTCCCGGATTCTCTTTCAAATATACTTTATTACTTGCTATTTTTAAGCTCGAAGCGATCTCGTCAACCATCGAACCGATGCCGCTGTTTCCGGAGGCAACTGCACTCAATTTACTTTTTTCTGTAATAATATCCCTGTACTCAGAGTATATATCATCAAGCTTATTTATTTTTAATCTATTCTTATTGTAAATATCATCAGAATTTTTTTTAAATTCAATTATCGGGGAAAGAATAAAATAATAAACAAAGCCGGTAATGAGTATACCTGCAAGAATAAATAATAATTTTTTTTCTCTATCGTTAAGATTTATCATTTTTTATCACTCAGATTTTCTGCTTTATTGATATAGTGAACAAACTTCTGGTACTGCTTGTATCTCTGATATTAATTGTCACACTTTCGAACTCCCCGGAATTGAGCAGATTTTTTTTGAAATCCTCCAGATCTCCGGATCGCCTTATTTCTCCCTCTATAACCATGCTTTTACCGTCGTAATTTATTTTTTTAATATCAAAACCTTCGGCTCCGGAAAAATTTTTAATTACAAGGTTAAGTGTCGGGATAAAAAGGGTTTCTTCGCCCAGTAGTTCTTTCAATACTGAAAGTTCTTTCTTTTCATTTGACAGTATAATGTTTGCTTCTTTAACAGGATCTTTAGGGACAGTTTGTACGTTAAAATACTTTTTAAATTTCTGCTGCATGATTGTCTCTGTGTAATTATTGCTTTTAACTACAAAATAAATTGTACTCGAAAAGTTTATCAGTAGAAACAATATTGTCAGCGAAACGAAAAATAACGGGAGATAAAACTTCTTTAATGATCCGGGGCCGGAATCGGGAGTAAAATCACCCTTTAAAAAATTTATCGATGTATTACGGTTATTCATGTAAACAAGAAGATTTCCAAGGCATACAGAAAATCTGCTTCTAATGTCTGCGTCAGGATATCCGTTTAAAAAAGGCATGAACACTACGGGAAGTCCGGATTCATCTGAGATAATTTTAGATACGCCCTTGAGGTTAGAACCGCCGCCGGTAATTATTATTCTGCTGAACCTGGAGTAATCCGTATATTCACCACTGGCTTTTATTGTAAATGCTATATCACTCATAATATCTGCAACCAGCTGGCTTGCTTCCTGAAAAATCAGTTTTAATTTTGGTTTACTTATATTCAGGTTTTTAAAATTATTTATTTTCAGGTTCGAATCAAATGATGTGAGGTCAAGATCCAAGGATTCCAGGACTCTTTGAGCTTCATTTAAAGAGATATTAAGTATTCGGGATATTTTTTCTATTAAACGACCTAAACCTGAAGGAATACTTCGGGTATACAATAAAGAACTGTCTCTCACAATATTAACAACTGTTTTTATATCACCGATGTCTATCTGCAGAACAGTTTCATCATTCACAGAATTAAAATATTCATAGCACCTGAGAATTGAATTGGCTTCAATTCCGGAAAAAACAGGATTCAATCCGGATTTTTTAAATGTTTCAATTATACTTATAAGATAATCCTTGTTTACCGCTGCAAGTATAACACTTCTGCTGTCCATATTTTCAGATGGTATTGTCTGAAAATCAAACGTTACCATATCAAGAGGGTAAGGTATGTTCTCTTCCGCCTCGTAAGGTATTGCATGTGTAATTTTAGTAATATCATTGAATGGGAAAGTTATATTTCGCAGTAAAATACGTTCCGCCGGCATTGATGTAACAATTTTAAACTCAGAGAGATTTTCTTTTTCAAGAATATTATGAAGAGCATTTTCAACAGCAGTTGTATAATCACTATGAAGTAATTCCCGGTCTATAATTTCTATAACCGCAGAAATAAGTTCAAATTTCTTTAGCCCTCTTTTAGCTTTAATTAATTTAATAGAAGAGGACCCTATATCTATTGAAGCTATATTATCAAACAATCCTGCACTCCTTCTCTCTTAATGTTCACTTGTACAATATAATATTTTTTTATTATCTCTATCATAATAAGTTATAAATCGGCAATATCCTTCGTTACCGGAAGCTGTTACGGTTATTTTAAATATTCTGGATTTAACCGTAATTAAATTATTTTTAATATTAGTATCTTTTATAAATTCGTCAATCTCACTGGTACTGGTAAATGGCTGAATCTGCCTTTTCTTTATGATTTCTGTTACTATATCATCATTCATATCATTTGAAAGCGCAGATAATACCCGGAAACTGGCTGTATTAATATTAATTTTATTAATCTCATCCAGCCAGTTACTGCTATCTCCGTAAACTCTAAAATAATTATTCAGAGCCCTGTCTCTTTCTTTCCCGATTTTTCTTTCAATACTTTCCTTATATTTTGAGTTTTCATCCGCAGCTGTGCCTGCGGCGGAGAGATCCTCAAGTTTATAAAGAGGTATTGTAACATCTCCCTTATTATCTTCAACCAGATTTTTTTCCAGACCATGATTTCCGCCGCCAATTCCATAAAAAATTTCCGGTGTAACCAGTTTTACAAGAAGCAGTTCATCAATACTTTTCATTTCTTCATTCTGGGCGGAGTAGGGTGGAGTCTGATTCAGATAATAATCTGCAGATTCCGCACCATAGGGAAATCTGGCGCTATCAGGATCAATCCAATCCATAATACAGTCTACTACATCAATATTAAATCCCATACTGCCGATAAGACGTTGTGTTATTCCGTAGTATGGTGTCATCGGAACAAATTCTGTTCCCAATACAGATAGATTGATCTTTGAATTTTCATCCTCAATCTTAATTTTTACAGTTCCGCCAGGAAGATTCATTTCAGGGAGATCAAGAGCCCAGATATCTTTATACGAATCTATACTTCTATTGCTTGAAATATTCGGCATAAATGATGAGCCTAGCCCAAGCCGGTCAACCTCGAGTATCGCTTTTCCCAGCTCAAAACCGGAATAGGCAAGATATTCTGAATTAATATCTGACTTAAACCTTTTTATATAGGATATATATATATGAGTCTGATAAAAGAATTCAGAAGTAAAAGAGACAAGAAATGCAGATATAACCAATACTATAAGAAGTATATAACCTTTACTGTTGAATATATATTGGCGGACACCGTCATTCTCCAGTATTTCTTTCCTGGTATAATAATTTTTAATCAGGTTCTTAATGTATTTATTCATAACTCATATTACATATCGTAAAAAATTCATATGTATCTTTATTATTATAAGGATCAATGACAACGAGCGTAGTCTTTATACCGGAAGGGAGTCTTTTTTTCTCCCTTGTATCCCAGGTATCTATCCAGTCGCTTCTATATTTAAAATCAAATCTGATTGATTCAACATTTCTGAAAATCACTTCCTCAATTCCTCCATCAAGAGGAGAACTGTCATAGTGTATTTCACTTCTTCTTATTAAATTATTTTTACCGGTTTTGTTATCTCTTTTGAGATAATACCCGACTTCGTGAATATCAGATGACGGAAAATTATCTTTCACTGAAAGAATCATCCTGTTGCTTTTATATTCACCTGTGACAAAATTAAGCCTGCTTGAATTGCCTTCAATTTCAGAAATAAAACTAATATTTTTTGCGGTTTCGTTCCAATATGTATTTAGAAGATCAGAATCGATTCTTCTAAGAATAAGATTTAACTCTTCATAATATTGCGAGGCAATTTTACCCTGGTTAACACTTCTGATTATTGATGCATATGCTGTATAAACCATCACAAGTATTACTGATGATACAGCCGTAGCAACAAGCATCTCAATAAGCGTAAAACCATCATTTTTCTTTAGAAAATTCATATATAGTCTGCCGCCGGAATACTATTTAACCTGATATATCATGGTTAATTCGTAGTGGTTCTCAACACCTTTATATTTCCACTTAACTTTGATTTCTGTTTTGTTAATAGGAAGGGGGCCGAGCATTGGATTTTCATATCGTTCACTGACCCGGTCATAATTAAAATCCTGATAACCGGCGACGGGAGCATCTTTCATATCTACTCCCTTCATGCTGTCACTGCGGAATTCATTCATCAGTGACTTGGCAATGATCATGGCACGGGTATAATTTTTACTGTTTCCAATAATATTTATACCTGAAGAGATTCCTGAATAAACACTGAGGAGAACCACTGAAAGAATTGTCACAGCTATCAGGACTTCAATCAGAACAAAGCCGCCGTTTTTTTGAGCAATATTTTCAGATATGCCATCTTCTGCAGAATTAAATTTCATTTTCCAGCTGCACCATTTTACTGATTTTGTTTTTGATAACAAATATTTTTAAATCACCGGAAATTATTTTCAGTATAAATCCAGAACTTGTTCCGTCGGAATAAAAAGGTATGAGTACATTGCCGGAATTAATGCTTTTACCACCTTCAAGTATAACTTCATCAAGAATAAAAGATGAACTGAATCCCCGGTCTCTCAATATTTTGTTTTTACTCTGAATAAACTTCCCGTCGTTCAATTCATACACGTTGACAATATTATTATCATTATATCTATCATCAAATAGTTCAGAATTTTTGTTACCGGGCCTGGATAAATTAATACATAGATAATTGGTTTTATGGTGAACAAAAGAATCATCTGTAACAGCTTCGATATATGCTTTAAGAATTGCTGATTCCTTCCGCTGATCTCCGAGCATCCCGGTGAGTTTCGGCAAAGCGATCACACTCATAACGGCAAGAATAGCCATTACAACAACAAGTTCTACAAGAGTAAAGCCCTGATCATTATTATAATAGAACAAGAATTATTCCCAGCTATTGATATCCGCGTTGATCCCTTCGCCACCTTCAGCGCCATCTGCTCCAAAGCTCCAGATTTCAGGCCCATCGCTGAATTTACCGGGATAACGGTACTGGTATGGATTGTTCCACGGATCTGTAAATGTTTCTTTTTTATTCTTAACTAATCCGTCAGATGCAAGTTTCTGCAAACCTTCTTCAGATGTAGGATATGTACTGTGGTTCAGGTAGTATGCATCAAGCGCAGTTTCAAAAGTCCCGATGTCCGTCTTAACAGCAGTTACTTTAGTCTTGTCAAGCACTCCGGTAAACTTTGATACTGCAAATCCTCCGATGATGGCTATGATTGTAATAACAATCATAAGTTCAAGCAGTGTAAAGCCCTGGTTATTCTGAAAAATCAGTTTTAACTTTCCTGCAAATTTTTTCATCCGTTCCATAATTGTTCTCCTCTTTTAAATATACCCAATAATCGGTTACTGAACCATCAAATTCATTTCCATGATCGGCATCATAACTGATAACACTATTACTCCTATTATAACACCCATAATAATAATTATGAGAGGTTCAATCATCCCTGTTAAACTTGTTACAACCATATCAATCTCGTTTTCATAAACGTTCCCTATATTTAACAGCATCTCGTCAACTTTATCACTTGCTTCACCTGCTGCAATCATACCTATAACAAGCTTTGGCAGAAATTCACATTTTTTCAGAGACTGGGCGATTGATGCACCCTCCTGAATATTCTTCAAAGCGCTGTCGATTTTTTCCTCTACTATTACATTATTCACAATTTTCTTTACTATTTCAAAAGATTTCAGAAGGTCAACTTTGTTTGAAAGAAGTACTCCAAGATTAAGCGTAAATCTATAAACTATTACTTTGTTGTAAAGCCTGCTGACTAAAGGGAGTTTCATCATTACTTCATCAATTTTTTTTCTCCCTTCCGGAGTTGATGAATATCTTTTATAAAAATAAAATAAGATGGCTAAACCTGCCGGTATCAATATCCAGAAATGCGTCAGAAAGTTGCTTATACCGATTACAATTTTTGTAGGAAATGGAAGTTCTTTATTCTGTTCAACGAAAATCTCTGATATTGTAGGTATAATGTTAACCATTAAAAAAATTACAATCATTGAAGAAAATGTAAGCATAAAAGCGGGGTACCAGAGAGCGGCCCTTATTTTATTTTTCAGGAAAGTTTTCTTCTCTTCCATTTCGGAGAGCCTTGCGATAACTTCATCAAGTGATCCTAGACTTTCACCGACCCGGATCATATTAATATACATCTCTGAAAAAAGTTCTTTATGTTGAGCGATGGCATTTGAAAAAGATGAACCGCCTTCAACTTTTTCTTTAATATCAATAATTACATTCTTAAAAATTTTATTATCTATCTGTTCAATAATGTCATTTATAGCAACCATAAGGGGCATACCGGCTTTTAAAAGAGTGGAGAGCTGCCTGGAAAAAAGGCCGACCTGTTTTTTAGCAGAATTTTTTCTAAAATTTAAAAGGGCCCTGTCGAAAAATTCTCTGGCATTAAATTTTGCATTAGATGTCTTTATTTTTTCCTGATCTTTTATAAATGTAACATAAAGTCCGGATTTTCTGATTTTCTGTTTAGCAGCAGTTTCATTAGGAGCATCAATATAATCCGCAACCTCGTCTCCCTTGCTGTTTAAGGCCCTGTAGTAATAGAGCATATTCTTTCTCCGGTTTAAATCAGCAGACTCTTAAAACTTCTTCAAGCGTGGTAAGTCCCTTCGCAGCTTTCTGAACACCATCAGTCAGAAGTGTTACCATTCCCTCTTTAACAGCCTGTTCTTTAATAGTAGATGCATCAGCTCCGGACATTACCAGTTTTCTTATACTGTCCGAGATTGTGAGCAGTTCAAAAATGCCTATCCTTCCGGTATAACCGGTATTAAGACATTTTTCGCATCCTTTTCCTCTAAAAAGATTTCCTTTATTCAGTGAGGATTTAGTTATTCCGGCACGGTTCAGTTCCTGTTGTGCAGGTTTATACGGCGTTATACAATGCGGACATATCATCCTGACAAGCCTCTGCGCAAGGAATGCATTTACGGACGAGGAGATCAGGTACGGTTCTATTCCCATATCTATAAGCCTTGTTACTCCGGATGCCGCATCATTTGTATGAAGGGTAGAGAATACTCTATGACCGGTCAGGGCTGACTGTATGGCGATCTCGGCAGTTTCAAGGTCACGGATCTCACCGATCATAATTATGTCCGGATCCTGCCTTAGAATGGAACGGAGGCCTGATGCGAAAGTAAGTCCGATTTTCGGCCTTATCTGCATTTGTCCAATTCCGGAAATCTGATATTCAATAGGATCTTCAACAGTTAATATATTTACATCATCGTGATTCAATCTTGTCAATACACCGTAAAGAGTAGTACTTTTACCGCTTCCTGTCGGTCCTGTTACAAGAACTACACCATGAGTAAGGTTGATCAGTTCATTGAAGCCCCGAAGGACCTCTTTGGAAAAACCGATTGAATCCAGCTCAAAACTTATATCCGATTTATTTAAAAGCCTTAAAACTATTCGTTCACCATAATGAGTAGGAAAAATTGAAACCCTGATATCAATTTCCTTTCCTGCGATTTTTATCTGGATTCTTCCATCCTGAGGCATTCTGTTTTCGGCAATATTCAGATTAGACATAATTTTAATTCGGGAAATAATAGAATCCTGGTATTTTTTTGGAGGAGTAAACATTTTGTATAAAATACCATCAATCCTGAAACGTACAATAAGCTCTTTCTCGTAGACTTCGAAGTGTATATCACTGGCTCTCTCTGCAACCGCCTGCCTGATGATGGTATTAACGAGACGGATTATCGGTGCGTCATTTGCCATATCAAGTATATCAGATGTTTCAGAGGACGTTCTGGAAAGAATTTCAAAATCTGATTCTTCGAGGTTTTCAATTATTTCATTTGTTGTTGCAGATTCTGCCAGCTCAAAGTGGGTATTGATTATTTTCTGAACTTCACTTACCGGAGTAAGTACAATTTTAAAAGTATAACTTTTAAATAAAAGCTTAAGATCATCAAGGGGCTGTATATTTAAAACGTCAGTAATTGCAATTGAAATAATACCCTTACCTGAATTGAAGGGAGCAATCAGGCTGCTTTTTAAAAAATTAACAGGAAGCCCTTTAAAAATTGAATCATTATCTTTATACTCAATGGTAGTTTTAAATTCTATTCCGTTCTGCAGCGCAAGAGATTCGAGGAGATCAACCTCTGACAGGTATCCTTTCTTAATCAGCAATTCACCGATTTTTAATCCTGAATTCTGCTGAAGGAGCAGGGCCTCCTGCAGATTTTCAGATGAAATTTTTCCTTTCTCAATTAAAATTTTTCCAATCTGCTTATTTTTCATCAATGCCATATAGATTCTACTTTTTACTCTCTTCCTGAATTTTTCTGAACTCCTGCTGTTTCTCTTCCGTAATCTTTTTTATCTTCTCCGGATCTGTCACAACTCTTGGAGTAATAAAAACCAGCAGATTGGTTTTTGAGCTCTCTTTAGTTTTATACTTGAAAAACCATCCCAGCAGAGGGATGTCGCCAAGGAGAGGAACTTTTGTTTCAGTCTCCGAGTTTTCATTTCTCATAAGTCCGCCGACAACAATGGTTGATCCGTCTTTTATTGAAACTTTAGTTTTAATGTCACGTTTAGCAAGGTCAGGAGGTATAATTGTGCTTGTTGATGTTGTGGTAGTAGTACCTAAAACCGAGTTAACTTCAACAAACAGCTCTAATGTTATTTTCTCACCAGTTGTTATATGAGGTGTAAGTTTCAATTTAAGTCCCACCGGTTTATATTCAAAAGTATAATAAATGTTATTGTTAGTATCCAAACGGCTGTTAGTTGGAACTGCAATTTCCTCTCCGACATTAAATTCAGCTTCGTGGTTATCTATTGTCAGGATATGAGGAGTGGAGAGTATATTAATATTTTTGTCCTGGCCGGTTGCGTTGAGAAGTACAAACCCGAGTACAGATGTATCGCTCATATAACCGAGGGTCATTGTTGATGCCTTTAGTGGTACGGACATTGTTTTATCAGTAATACCGGTTGGAAGCGAGTAGCTGGGAATACCCCCCATTATTGAAGAACCGCCGACAAGATGAGTGCCCTGTTGCCCGCCCAATGTCCAGTCAATCCCGAGGCCCCAGTTTGATTCAACATCGACCTCAACTATCATTGCCTCAATTAGAATTTGCGGTCTTATTACATCAAGCTGCTTAATAATTTTTAATATTTCTTTATAATCTTCACCGGATGCATTTATGATCAGTGAATTAGTCTCTTTATTGGCAATTATTGAAAGCTTTGCGGGGAGTGTCTGGGTTTGAGTACCCTGTCCTGTACCTGCGGCAGCCTTATCTTTTCCCTCAGCCACCTGCGTTCTAACAGGATTGGTGTTAATTACAGCATTCTGGGAAAAGGGGATTCTTGATAATACTTCTGAAAGACTTACTGCATCAGCATTTTCAAGATTTACTACATGTATCAATTCATTCTCTTTACCGGCATTGATATCTGTTTCACCTTCCGCAGCAGGATTTTTATCTAATGATTGAGCAATTTTTACAAGTCCTTTTATATCTGTTGAGTTGCCGCTGAAAATCAGAATATTTAATGTCTTATAAACAACAACATCTGTATCAGGGGACTTTAAAGTTTTAAGTACATTCGCGACATCATTGGCATCCGCATGAACCATTTCCATAAGAAATGTAACTGCATCATCATTATTATTAAGTTTAATTTTGTCACCGTCGAGAATTACTTCAACATTTTTCTGTACAGCCTCTTTGACCGGAACTACTTTTATAAGATTGTCAGTTTCAATTACAGCAAAACCTTTTATCTCCAGAATAGACTTCATAAGATCATATGCTTCATTAAGCGGTACTTTTTGAGCTGAATTTATTGTAATTTTACCTTTTACCTTATCGCTAAGAATAATATTTTTACCAAGAACCTGGCTCATTACATTCAGAAATTCAGAAATTTCAACATCATTAAAATTCAATGAAAAAGAGGAATCTTTTTCCTTTACTTTTTCTTTTGTTTTTTTGGCCGCCCATAAAAAATTAATATTCTGTTCAGATGGGGGAGTTATTGCCATTAAAAGAAAGATTATTAAAACAGCCGGTGCGATGATAAGTTTTTTATTCATACAAAATTTATCCTGTCAGTCAGTAATATTCACTTCAAAAGTTATAATTTTTCCGTTTCTTTCGACATCTATAACCATTTTTGATTCATTTTTCATACCCTGCCACATGTTAAACAGCTTCTCGGTGCTATCAACTTTTTTACCATTAATACGTTTAATAATATCTCCGCTTCTAATTCCGTATCCGTATAAAATATTATAAGGTCTTATCCGGATGAGCTTGAATCCCTCAATCTGCCCATTTACCCTATGCGGACCGGCTTGAATGCCCTGCATCGCGTTATCAATATCATTCATGACTTTCTGCTGCATCTCGGCACGGCTGATATTTTTTTTAACAACACTGCCGCCCGGGCTTTCTGTCTCAGCTGTTTTTGCCGAGGAAGCTGCATCCTTTTTATCAAAAAGATTTAAGGTAAATGTTTCACTATTTTTTTTGAGATAAATTTTTGAAGATTCAATTCCGGTAATAGTAAAACCATATACATCTTTCCAGAGTTTGAAAACACCAGGCTGCTTTTCACCTTTCTTCATTATTAAAGCCCGGGCAATACCTGGAGGTCCGGTAACTGTTCCAATAAGTTTAAAGTCACTAATTGCCGAAGAAGAATCTCCGGCTTCATCATCAGCATTGGAAGATGCAGTTCTAAAAAAACCTGATTCAATTAACTGATTAATATCAATGTTCAGATTTTCCTTCTGAATAAGCTTTGCTACTTTCATTCTGTTTTTTTCAGAAGGATAAACCGCAAGATTATTTTTTATTATTCCATTGATCGTAACAGCTGAAATATATGAAAAAAGTACCACGGATGATATTGTAATTGCATGATATTTGATGTTTTGCATTCTTATTTTTATTCTGATTTAATTTTATATTTTGTAGTTATGATATTCTTTCCTTCATCGAAAAACATAAGTCAAGTAATTATTAACTGCTCATTTTTAAAATAGCATTCTTGAAATAACTAAAAGCATAGTAAAATATTATCGATGTGTCTGTCCTGAAATATCAGCCTGCGCTTTACCGGCCCGGTACTGATAAATACTGTTTAACAAATAAAGCATTTTACACAGCTTCATCCGCCAGAATACATTATACCGAATCAGGCATCCGGAATAACAGTAACAGTTCCTGTATTATGCTGAAACATTTATGATTTAACTACACTATAAATGTTTCCGATTTTACAGCCATAGTACCTTTTTTGACCCATACTCTTATCTGATAGACACTTTTATTGTCATCAGAAGTTAATGTACCGACTTCTTCCACTGCACTTATAGTCTCAAGATGAAACTCATAAAATTTTTTATTTTGCTCAAAAGAGTTAACTATCAGTATTAAAATGTTTTCATTTGTCGGATGCCTTTTAGGAGATCCTTCGAAGGGCATATATTCTTCACTGTAATTTACATTTCTTATTTTATCTATATTGGAGTTTTTAGAAATTTCCAGAAGTTTCTGAACATATTTTTGCTCATCCATGTCTTATCTCCTGTAGAAATTATGGTGAAAAATTATTCAAAATAAAATACAACATTTAATTGCTTGACGCAATTTATGTTAAAATATAACTAAGTGAGAATCCATTAGTAAATAAATTTCATGATTGAGTAAATAAAATTTTCTATGAATCAGAATAAAAAAATTATTATTTCACTTGGTATAATTTTCTCAGTTGTCCTGTTAAGCATCAGCATACTGAAAATCTCTATTAATATATTATATCCAGGTAACGAACTTTCCAACTCTTTAAAAGATAGTTTTAAAGATATATTCGGTAAAGCTATCAAATTTGATTCACTATATTTCAAGTATAACGGTGATATAATACTTCAAAATTTCTATCTTTCAAACACCAACGACTTCAATGACAACATAAACCTGATAAAGTGCCAGGAAATTACCATCGACACTTATCTGTTCGATCTGATTAGAAAAAAAGTTACTATTGCCGGTGTTTATATGGTTGAACCTGAAGTAACGATAATAAAGAACTATGGTAAAACTTACTACGAAACATTTATCGATGATCTGATTGGCGGAATTGATAAAGAAAGGATTAGAAAATTTATTACTGACGGCTTCAGATTTGAACTAACAGATTCAAGTTTATATTTCAGAGAAACATTCAGAAATTCAAAATCAGGAATTGATATTTATGATTTTGATTTAAAAATAAAATACAAAAATAATTCAATCGCGTACAGATCATACGGAAATATTCATGATAAATTACGGAAAAGCTGGTTTAAGAGCAGCTATAGGGCTATTGGTAAAATCTTCCTGGACAGAAATTATTCCGAAGCAGATATTAAACTGGAAAATTTTGACCTGACTCACCTTAACAATTTATTAAATGATGAATTTTCTCTGCGGACTTTAATCACTGGAACTTTTTCCGGAAACCTGAATTATATCAACGATAACGATACTGTTAAATGTAAAGGGGATACTGATATTTCATCCCTCAGCTTATTCTATTACCAGAAAGATACACCCTATCCGGTTTTAAAAAATGAGGATATAGATACCGAGTTCCGTTTTAATTTTTCAAAAAAAATGGATAAATTAACAATCGAAAAACTGGAAGTGGATGATGGAACAATTGAATTATCCGCATCTTTAGATTATGTGAAAGATGACTTTGTTTCAATCCAGCTGAATTCCAATAAAATTGACCTGGAAGATTTATCAGAGTCTGTTTATCTTATTAAAAACTGCAGTTATAACGGTGATCTTTCATTCAATGGAATATGCAGATACAATCTGAAAGATAATAAATCTGAAAATTTAAATTTGAATTTTAAACTGAATAAATTCAATATACTGCCTAATAATAAAAATGCTCATGACCTGACAGATATAAAAGATGGAAATGTTTTACTATCTGCAGATAACAATAAAATCATAATAAAAACAGACTTAAAATCCGGTAATTCGGATTTTAATGTGTCATATAACAGTTTAATATCAAGCTGGAACCCGATCAAATCATCAAGTAGTATCGAGATATTTTCAAAAAAGCTTGAACTTGATCTTCTAAAAGAATTAATGAACAGTGCTATAAAAAAAGTTTATAATTTAGCTTATGTGGATATGTTTCAGAATTTTGACGAACAGAGAAACTTTCTGAAAGAACCGGAAGGAATTTTTATCAATAATAATGATATTGCTCTAAAACTAAAAGCTGAAAAACTTATCATAGCAGGTAATTCGTATCTTAATAATTTTTATATAGATCTCTCTCTTATAAAGGGTGTTGTAAAAACAAATAGCTTTACCCTTGACGGATATAATGGTATTTATAGTTTCAATCTGTATTCATCTCTACATCAGGAATATCCTTTCTTTAAATTTAATGCAGATGCGAAAGGGCTTGATCTTAACAGTATTTCCCATGATTCAGGACTGAGCTATTCTTTCGGCGGGATTCTGTCTCTTGATATGAATTTTGAAACAAGTGCATACAGGATAGGGCAGGTTGTAGAGAATGGTAAAGCCGGTCTGAATATTGAAATAAAAGATGGTTATTTAAACAATACTCCAGTTCAGAACAAACTTGCCGGGTTTATGGATTTAAATAATTATAAGGATATATTTAACAGAAGAATTGATTTTTCAAAGTTTTCTATCAGCTTTACACAATCTGCAAATAATTTCTATATTAAAAATTTCAATTTTGATTCAGCCGATCTCAGTTTCAATGCATATGGAACATTTACTGATGAAGAAGGATTGAAAGTACCGCTTAATTTGAATATCAGGAAGGAAAACTTAACTGACAGGGTGCCTCTGGAAATTAACGGAATTTTAGAAACACCCTGCGTTAAAGTTAAGTCTAAAGATAAAACAGAATCTTTATGCTTTTAATCTTTAATTGCCATTAGTTCAAAAATTTTGACTGGTAATGCTTTTCCTTTTACGCGTATTAAATCAAGTTCCCGGACTACCACATCATCTTTTACATATTGGTAAGTAAACTCACTGATGATAATTCCTGTTTTGTAAAACTTGTTGGTTCCCTCAAGCCTTGAACCAAGGTTGACGTTATCACCCATCAGCGTATAGTCCATCCTCGCTGCAGAACCCATATTACCGACAATCATGTCTCCTGTATTGATACCGATACCGATTTCGAGAATAGGTTTATTCTCAACTTCCCATTTTTTGTTCATTACTTTTAGAGCTTCCATCATTTCGAGTGAAGCTTTACATGCTTTTAGCGCATGATCATCCATCTCAATCGGAGCACCCCAGAAGGCCATTACCGCGTCTCCGATATATTTATCAAGGGTACCGTAATATTTTAATATTATATCAGTCATAGACTGGAGATAGATATTAAGATGCTCAACAAGCTCTTCAGGTGTAAGCCTTTCCGAGATAGACGTAAATCCCCGTATATCAGAAAAAAGAACAGTTAGAATCTTTTTATCTCCACCAAGCTTAATCTTGCTCGGATCTTTGAGCAGTTCATCTACAACAGATTTGGAAACAAATTTTGAGAATGTCTGCCTTATATATTTTTTTTCTTTCTGTTCGTTAACAACTCTGTATGTCACCAGCATTGAATATGTAAGTGCAGTCTGAATCAGCGGAGTAGCAAAAGCCGTAATTACACTGAAATAATCGAATAACATATATGAGGCTACTGAATATAAAATTATAAAAAGAACTGTCGTCACCAGTGATGATCCTATTGACATACGCGGTACAAACAAACCGATTAGTAAAGCAATAACAAGCATAATTGCTATATTCTGCAAATCAGAAAGCTTGTAGAGAAAATCCTGATTTAAAATAGTATTTAAAGCATTGGCATGGTGTTCAATCCCGAATGTTGCTCCATATGGAGATTTTTTTTCATCTGTCGCTACTCCGGTTACCGCATAAGCTGCAACGAGAAGTATTTTATCTTTTAATGAATTGTTTCCTTCCATTGTACCATCATTTGCAAACAGGTAATAAGGGTAATGCTGAAAGCTTCCGGAACCTCCAATAAAATTAACATCCATAAATCCATAGTCATCTATTGGTATTACAATTTCTCGTTCGTTATTCGGTTTAGCCATTTTTTCTTTTGGCAGATTTTTTAGTTTAATGTACTTCCCGATTTTAATCTCAACATTTTCAGGGCCTATGCCAAAGTAATGCATTACAATCGAAAGGTCGATGTTCGGATAATAAGCTCCTTTGTATTTTATTATAAGCGGGATAGTTCTGTTTATTCTATCTCTTCCGGGAAATACATTTGCAAATCCAATGCCTTTAGCGGATTTTATAAGTTCAGGGGTAGGCGGAGTGACATCTGAAACAAGAGGTTCACTATAATCTTTTGAATCTACGGGAAATTTGACTTTTTCGAGAAGTTCCAATCTCTCGTTCTGATCCTGGTATGGAACATCCACTTCGTCTGCTTCAAATGGATAATCGAGGAATGAAACATTAGAATCTTTAATTGCTTTTGCAAGGACAGCTTCTCCCGGTTTATGATCAAGAAACATAATATCGTAGAGAATTGCGAGAGGTTTTCCTGAGGCGACAAAGTTTGTAAATTTTGCATGGATATCCCATGAGAATGGCCACTGAATTCCTTTATCAGAAAACTCACGAATCGTACTTTCATCTATACCGATTATAACAAGATCTTTCCTTGCTCTTGGATTTATCCTGTTCATTTTGACTCCTTCCTCAAGCTTTACAGTCTTTTGAGAAGGATCACGGACATAGAATCTGAAATCTATAGAACCCCATTCCAGTCCTGAAAGCATTGTTGTCTGAGTATATAGTGCAACAATCAGTATAAAAACTGCTACTGTGATGAAAGGCCCGATAAATTTTTCAGGTAACTTTATAAGGAGAAAAATCAATAACAGTCCGATTGGACCAGTCAGCAAACCTATTATAAAAAACAGGCTTACACTTTTGTCGTTCTTCAGTGCAATATATTTTCCTGCGAATCCTGAACCTATTAATATCAACAATAAAAATAATACTTTAAGAATTATAATAAATATTTCATTCATGTTATTATCCATTATACGGTATTTTTTAAAATTTAAACAGTTGAAACTGAATTAGTCAAGATTTTTTTATAATATGAATATATCACTCGATATTGCTGCTGCGATTAATATGATTGACAAAAGAACCGCTTTTTTCAGAAATTTAGTAAGATTAAAGTTTTAAAAAATAAAGCTGATCAGATTTATGAAATACAATTAACTATACGAGGCAGAAGTTGAATATTAAGGATAAAATATATAATATCATTAAGGTTTCTATCGAAAAAGCAATCACAGACGGAAAACTTCCGGATGCTGAATATCCCGAAATAAAAGTGGAATATCCCAGGGAATCAAAATTCGGAGATTACTCAACACCAATCGCACTTGAATCCGCAAAACTTATCAAACGGTCACCGATGGAAATTGGTGAAATTTTAAAATCCTATATTTCAGAGTATAAAGATCTGATTGGTGAAGTAGATCTTGCAAGACCCGGGTTTATCAACATCTTCACATCGCTCGAATATCTTAAAAACAATATGATAGAAGTTAACCATCTAAGGGATGCCTACGGGAAACAGGTAAAAGATAATCCGGTAAAATACAATATAGAATTTGTATCAGCAAATCCCACTGGCCCGATGAATGTTGTTTCCGCCAGAGCCGCAGCGCTTGGAGATACAATCGCCAACCTGATAGAAACAAACGGAGATCTCGTTGATAGGGAATTCTATGTGAATGATTTCGGCAACCAGGTCAATCTTCTGGGTAATTCTGTTCTTGCAAGAATTAAAGAACTTAAAGGCGAGGAGTTCATTTTTCCGGAAGATGGGTATCACGGAGAATATATTAAAGATATTGCTGAATGGATTATTAATAATCATTCCCAGGAACTGAACAACCTGAAGGATGATGAAAGTAAAGCCGGATTTGCCGCAGATAAGGCTGTTGAATATAATGTTTCAGGCCAGAAAAAAGATCTGGAGGATTTTAATGTATTTTTCAAAACATGGTTTAGAGAAAGTACGCTTCACAACAAAGGTGAAGTATTAAAAGCTCTGCAAAGACTGGAAGGAAATAATCATATCTTTATGGAAGACGGAAAAAAAGTTTTCAGGTCAACACAGTTCGGTGATGACAAAGACCGCGTTGTAGTCCGCGATGACGGCCGGCCGACTTATCTCATGGCTGACATAGCATATCATTATGACAAACTTGAAAGAGGATATGATCAATTAATTGACATATGGGGGCCCGACCATCATGGGTATATAGCAAGGCTGACCGGCGCCGTTCAGGCTCTCTGCAATAAAGCGGGTATGCTGCGCGTTCTTATATCACAGCAGGTAAATCTCATCATGGAAGGCGAGACAGTTAAAATGTCCAAACGGCTTGGCAACTTTTCAACAATGAGAGAGCTTATTGATGAAGTCGGAGTCGATGTTTCCAGATTCTTTTTCATCATGCGATCAATGGATAGCCACCTCGACTTTGATCTTGCACTTGCCAAAAAGAACAGTTCTGAAAATCCGGTTTTTTACCTTCAATATGCCCACGCGAGAATCTGTTCAATATTTAAAGAAGCAAAGAAAAGGGGCATTACTCTTAAACCTGAAAACGCAGATCTTGAAACACTGAATAACAACGAAGCTATCGTAATACTTAAACTACTGGCGAAATATCCGGAAGAAATATCAGATGCAGCAGGAACTTTTGAACCGCACAAAATTTCAACGTTTTTGCTTCGTTTAGCGCAATCTTATCACAGATTTTATGCAGAGCAGAGAGTTCTCTCCGATGATGATATTAAAACTCAGACTAATCTTGCATTGTGTGACGCTGTAAGGATTACTATCAAAAACGGGCTGCACATTCTCGGTGTATCAGCCCCGGAGAGTATGTAAAACTATGCCGGCTGTTATTATTATTTCAACGGGAGATGAACTGCTTTACGGAACAACTCTCAATACAAATAGTACTTTTATAAGCAGCCTTTTTTTCGGAAGTAATTTTAAAGTTATTAAACATGTGACCGTGGGGGATGATATTAATTCAATCGTTACTTCAATAAGTGAATCGATTGATGAAGCAGATGTGATTATTACAACCGGCGGCCTTGGCCCAACTGATGATGATAATACTGTTGAAGCAGTCTGCAGAGTATTTAAAACTAACATAGTAACCGATGAAGAATCAGATAAAAAAACCATGGATTACTTCAAATCAATGAATTTTTCATTAAATAAACTTGATAGTAAAATGTCAACTGTGCCGGAAAACTCATATGTAATTAAAAATAAATACGGCCTTGCTCCGGGTTTTGTAATGGAATCAGATGGTAAAATTGTTATATCACTTCCCGGTGTACCTGCAGAAACTGAAGATATGATGGTGCAACGGGTTATCCCGTATCTTAAAGATAAATATTCTTTTCATGAAAATATGAAGCTGGCATACAGAATGTCCGGTATAAGGGAATCAGATATTAATACAATGGTTAATGAAATCAGTCTTCCCGATTACCTGAGGATCGGTATTACATCAAAATCCGGCATATGTGATTTAATTATTACAGGCATGTCAGAGAATCTGACTGAAAAAGATAACATAGATTCATTAATAAAAAGTAAATTCATAAAATACATTTTAAATTACGATGCAGTTTCACCGGAACAGGAACTTGTTTTTCTGCTGAGAGATAAAGGATTAACTATTTCAACAGCTGAATCGTGTACCGGCGGACTGATCGCAAAAAGAATAACAGATATTGCCGGTTCATCCGAGGTCTATAAAGGATCTGTAGTTGCATACAGTAACGAAATTAAAACAGAATTTCTTGGAGTTTCAGATGATACTCTTCGCATCCATGGTGCAGTAAGCGAAAACACTGCTGCAGAGATGGCAGCTTCAGTTAAAAAGAAGTTTAAGACAGATGTATCGATCTCTACAACAGGAATAGCAGGCCCGGGCGGAGGGAGTGACTCAAAGCCCGTAGGAACAGTCTGTTTTGGTTTTGCAATAAATGAATACCGGCATACTTTTACGAAACAAATCAGGGGCAATAGAGACAGAATCAGAACATTCTCAAGTCTGTACGCAATTAATTTTTTAAGAGATTATTTAAAAAATTTAAACTGATATAATATATTTTTGTTTATATTGTGGCTATATTATCCATTATTTTTTTCACAATAACTGAATATATTCTGACTTTTACACGTGAGAATGTGCAGAGTAATCTTTATCTCAATTAACCGGAAATAAAAAATGAAAAATAGAAAATTTATTATTATAAATCTGATTCTTACACTTATAATTATTTCTACGGATAGTTTCTCAGTTACTGAATCAAGATTTATTTTCAATCAGGGCCTTGAAGCGTTCAAGGCAGGAAACTATGCATCTGCTGAACTCCTATTCAGAAAAACTGAAGAGAATAATGACGAATTCAGGGACAGGGCATGGTTTTTTCTTGCAAGAACCATTTACCAGCAGGCCAAATACAAATCTGCTATTTTTGAATTTAATTCTTTCCTTACAAAATGCAGAACAGAAAATTTAAGGGTTGAGTCACGTTTCTGGATTGGTGAATCGTATTTTAACCTGAATGAAAATCTGAAAGCTATAGAAGAATATAATCGATTTCTGGAAAAAGCAGATGATATAAACCTTATCATTACAGCTCATGATAGAATTGCAACTATCTATTACAATCAGCAGCGGTATGAGGAATCGATAATAGAATGGGAAAATGCAATCAGAACGAGTTCTGATAAAGAACAGAATGCGTCTCTTGTATTAAAGATAGGGCATGCGCTCTTCAAAAATGATAAATATGAAAATGCACTTGAAAGGCTTAATCCATTGTTGAGTGCCAGAATTGATTCGAAGAAAAAAGGGGAGATAAGATTAATAATAGGCAGAATCTACCAGCTTCAAAACGATCACAAAAAAGCGCTCAATACTTTTAATGCAATACCGGCAGAACTCGCAGAAACCTATCCATTATATGATATGTACTATTTTCGCGCATTGTCATACCTGGAAACAGATAAAGCAAATCAGGCAAAGTCCGATTTTGATCTCTTTTCAATAATTGGAAAAAAATCTGATTTTTACTATGATGGCCTGTATGAATATGGCAGGATTCTACTTAAATCATCAAAACCGGAAAGCGGGATTGAGATTCTTGATAAAGTATGGGAAAGCCAGGAGAAACTGGATCTTGCTGTTAAGAGTGCGCTTCTGTTAGCTGATTATTATATTGAAAATGATCCTAAAAAATCTATAAGATATTTAGAAAAATTCAACTCATACGATGACGAAGAATTAAAAAAGACAATAATAATAACTATCAGCAAAGCATATATAAAAAACGAGAACTATGACAAAGCTGAAAATATTCTGGCAGTCTATCTGGAAAAATATCCCTATGACCAGAACATTGATGAAGTAAAATTTCTTCAGGCAAGAATATTACTGGAAAAAGGGGATGTGGATAATGCAACATTAATTTTTAATGATTTGAAAAAGAATAATCCTTTTTCAAAATTTTTAAATGATTCGGATTATTATCTTGCTCTTGTAAGTTATAAAAAAGGTAAAATTAATGAATCCATTTCATTATTAAAAAAATATGTTTCATTCAAAGATATTAACTACAGTTTTGAAGCTCACAGGCAATTGACTGAACTATACCTTGAAACTGATGATATTAAAAATACAGAAAAAGAAATAAATTTACTGATTTCAACTTTCCCGAATTATTCCGGTGTAGACAGGCTAGTCTACAGATTGGCGCTCGCATTGATTGAAAAGAACAATGCATCTTCCGCAAAATATTTTAATATTCTGCAATACCGTTATCCGGATTCAAATTATTCTGTAATGATAAACATACTTAACGGGAATAAGTATTTTGAAAATAAAAACTATTCTAAAGCTATAATCTATTATGAAAAATTTCTTAACAGCAATATCGAAGAATCAAGAGGTACCGCTTATTATAATCTGCTGAAATCATATTTTTATTTAAAAGAATATAATAAAGTTATCGGCATTATAAAAAATATTAAAATACCTCCGCTTGATGAGAACCAATGGAGAGAAATACCTTTTATACATGCAAGATCCCTTTATATGTTATCAAAATACGATGAAGTATTCAACATATTGAAATGGGAAGATATAAAAACATTTACAGATGAAGATGCGAAAATGCTTATCAACAGCACAATAAAAACCGGAGATATAGAGACTGCTACAAAATTTATTGATAAACTTAAAGATCGCGAGGGTCTGCATAATGAACAATTGCTGATTCTCGGAAATTTTTATCAGGCACGCAAAAATTACAGTAAAGCTGAGGATGTATATAACACCATTCTTACTTCAAATGCATCAGAAGTTATAAAGGAATCTGTCAGAATTGAATTAGCGTTAATGAAAATGGAAACAGGGGAATTTGATCTTTCACTTAACTATCTGAACCAGGTCGAGTTTAATGACAATGTGCCTGAAAGAGATTCATTAATAATTATGAATCATTTTTATATAGGAAAAGAAAAAACTGCTGCAGACATCACTGATTCCAGAATCAACTATATACTGAAGACCAGGTTTACGGAAAAAGTTTTACTGTTAAATCTCACATACCATTTTAAAAATAAACAGGTTAATTCATTTACGAAGTATGCTGCTTTATTAAAATCATACAGGAATAATGAAAACTATGTAGACTATTTATCAGGTATGTTGTTTTATCAGACAGGTGACTTCAAAAAATCATATAATTATTTCTATAAATTATCTTTAAAAGACAATGAATATATTACCGAGATCAATTATTATTTAGGCCGATTGAGTCTTCTATATAATAGAAACAAGAATAGTGCTATAAAGTATTTCCTGAAAGTAGTTGAGCTAAATAATAAAAATGATTACGTTTATAAAAGCAAAATTGAACTTGCGATAATTTATTACGAAATGAAAAATACGGAGTATGCTTTTAATTATCTAAATGAAATTATTACTGATAGTACTCACAGTAAATATAAATTAGAAGCCGAGAATCTTTTAGAATATTTTAACCTGCTGAAAAACTCGAACGGAGGAGATAACCTATGAAAAATCCGGAAAAAGGTATGAATGTACCAGACGATTTAAAATATAAGGATAACCACCAATGGGTGAAGATGACAGATGATATTACCGGAGTCTGCGGTATAACAGATTTTGCTCAGAATAACCTGGGTGAAATAACATTTGTGGAATTTATTAATAATATATTAAACAGCGAAATTGAGGAAGGCGAAAAAATTGCGATCATTGAATCACCTAAAGATTCTCTAGATGTCAATTCAATTGTAACCGGAAAGATTATTGAAATTAACAGAGCTCTTGAAGATTCACCTGAGCTTTTAAATAGTGATCCATATGGAGATGGGTGGATTTTCAAAATAGAAGTAGAAGATGTTACAATGCTTGATGATCTTCTTGATCCCGATGAATACCTGGAAACTATACTGCCGGATGACTTTTTATAGAGAATTTAATGACCTGCCTGTGATTCGAGCCTTAATCTATTAAACGAATGAGCAAAGAATCAACTTCCGATAAGACATATTATGTCTCATTAAAAAATTTTCAAATATCGATCTCTCATAGAACATTAATCAATTAACGCATAAAGCCGGATCAAAATATAATAATGACACCGTATAAACCGCAATCCCTTCACCTCTTCCGGTAAATCCAAGTTTTTCTGTCGTTTTACCTTTAATTCCAATTGAATTCGGAAGGAGAATTCCACCCGTTGCATCTGATATGTTTTTTTTCATATCATTTATATATGGTGAAATTTTAGGTTTATCACAAATTACTACTGAATCAGTGTTGATTATTGAAAAACCATTAACCGTTAGTTTCGAACATACTTCTTTTAAAAGGTTTAAACTGCTGATGTTTTTATAAGCGGGATCGGTATCAGGAAATAATTGACCTATGTCTCCGATGTTGGCTGGGCTTAAAAAAGAATCTATTATAGAATGAATCAGCACATCAGCATCTGAATGTCCATCGAGGCCTAGAGGATAATCAATTTTTACTCCGCCGATGATGAGGGCTCTTCCATGCACTAATGCATGGACATCGAATCCATTTCCAATTCTATAATTAATCATATAAAGTTAAAGATTGAAAACATCTGATAAAGAACTTAATTTAAGTACATTAAGAACTTTTGAACTCACTTTCTCGATGTTAAGCTCTTTCCCCTTTTTCTTCTGGAGTTTTAAAAGACTTATAAGAACTCCAACACCTGAAGAATCGATATAATCAACTTCAGAAAGATCAATTTCAATATCTTTATCCGTATTCTGACCTATCTCAAAAAGTTTCTGTTTAAAAGTTTTTATGGACATCATCTCAATATCTCCATGAACTTTTAAAAAAACAGAATTATCACGCTCTTGAACATCAATTTCCATATTTTCATCCAATACAATCTATGATCAAATTTAAAGTACCATGTATAATCAATAAGTCAAATTAATTTTGAATCTATATTTTAAAATTAACCGGAAAAATCAATATCGACAAGTATCATTCTGGGATATGTCTTCCCCAGATATTCATTGTTTTCCAGTTTAAAAATAAGATCAACTTCTTTTTTTGCAGTATAAAAACTATTCATTTTCTCGAAAATATTCCAGCCTATAGCCTGAAGAGTTCTGTTGATGACAAACTTGCCATGATTTCCCTGATTACCGAAGGAGCTGAATCCCTCTATTTTAACTCCTTTTGCTGCAAAAACAGGCTCTTCATTGCATTTTCCAAAAGGTTCCAATAGAGAAAGACTTTTTATAAATTGTGAATTAATATCATTTATTTCAATAACTAAATCTATGTGAACAGTTTTTTCAGGAATAAAATTATCGGCAATTGAATTATTTATTGTATTTACAATTTCCTTAATGTTACCAAGTTCGGCAGTAAATCCGAAAGCCTGGGCGTGTCCCCCTACTCTTTCAAACAAATGTGTAACTGGAGCGGTAAATTTAAAAAAGTCAAAATTGCCCGAGCTTCTTGCTGAACCTTTTACTATTCCATTTTTGTCAGATCCTGTTGCAATAATTGCCGGTTTTTTCAAATCATCTGCAAGTCTATTTGCAATTAGACCGGCAAGTCCATCTATGATTTCATCATGCATATAGAAAAAAATGTTTTCATTCAACGTAGTTTTTGAATCATCATTTTTTATTTTTTCTATTATTTCTAAAACAATCCTTTTCCTTTCTCTATTTATTTTTTGAATCGCCGTAACGATCTCCGCATTTTTCAGACTATCCTGCTCAAGGAAAAAATTTACTGTTAAATCGGTCTCGCCCATTCGCCCCGGCGCATTTAACAGAGGGGCAATATCCCAGCTTATAGATTTGGATGTAGTACGCGTTTTACCAGTGAGAGATAAAATGCCTTTATGGCCTTCGCCATTATTGATCATGGATAATCCATATTTAATCAGCAGCCTGTTTTCTCCGTGCATAGGCATTATATCAGCAATAGTGCCTATGGTAACAAGAACTACAAATTCCTGAAGAATGGTTAAAATTTTTTTTGAGCTCCTCCACTGCAGTTCTATAAACAATTTAAAATAAAGATTGAATTCATCCGATGTATTTTTTTTATCTATTTTAAAATCTGCAGTGAGTTTATTAAGCATCGTTCCATGATCTTTATATTCAGTATTGTATAAAGATGAAGCAATCTTTTTAATATCCGTCATTAAAATATCGGGGTGCAGCGACTTAATGATGGGAGCAAGTGTTAAACTTTCTTTATTCAAAAATACAATACAATCGCTTTTATTAATATTCTTTGCCAGCACTGCCGCGATGTCATTTGTATCAGCCTCAACTTTGCTAACTGCAATTCCATTCTTCACAAACCTGAATTTATAAGAAGAAATGTCTTTGTAAATCAGTACGAAGTTTACATTAAAACCGGACGTATAACTATAAAGAAATGCCTGAACAAATTTAAATGCCACTCCGACTCCCGCGAGTTCCTTAAACGGGTATCCGCACTCATTTTGTTTTGGATTAACAATTATTGCATCAGGAAGAGTTATATCCGGCTCATGATGATCTGTTACGATGAAATCTATTCCGTTTTTCTTACCATAGTTTATCTCGTCTACATCTCTTATTCCCGAATCAACCGTGATAACAAGTGTGATATGTTCTCTGATAAACTCATCTATTATGTCGCATGTAAGCCCGTAGCTTTCTTTTGCTTTCGGATACCTGATAATCGGAGAGCATCCTGATTTACTTAAAATACTATGGATTATTGTCAATGAGGTGATCCCGTCTAAATCCGAATCGCCGAATATCGCTATTTTTTCTCCTGCGGCTATTGCGGCCTTTAATCGTTTAACAGCTTCATATATGCCATGAAGGAGAAACGGACTGTGAAGATTATTCAGCTCGGGAAAAAGAAACTGAACAATTTCATCTTCTTTTTTTAAACCCCGGGCAAAAAGAATTGAGATAATATTTTTATCTATACCGGTATTTTTTGAAACTGATTCAACTTCATGAAGGTTTAAATCCGGCAGAATCCATTCAGCTTTCATTTATCTATTTTTGTCCTGAACCTTTTCAGAAGCTTTAGTTGCAAGATAAATGGCTTTATCGTTCGAACTTTTTACAATATGTTCTACTTTAAATTTCTTTATTTTTTTTATAAGGGTATTTGCATCGGATAAAAATTTCAATACATCTGAATCTTTAGTTTTAAAATCTGCAGCTAATTGCCTTACTATTGCTTCCGAGTCTGTTCTTATTTTCAACTCACTTACCTGGAAATAAACTGCAAGTTTAAGGGCCCTCAGAAATACGACATGCTCTGCGCCTGAACTGTTTCTTTTTCCTATGTAATCCGAAACTTTGCCGACCTGTCTATCTTCCTGATCAAAAATAATAATCCCTATCCCTGAATGGCCGGGATTTCCGGATGCTACACCTCCTACATTCATTGTAAGCGGCGTGTTAACAGGAATAGCTGCAAGCTCTGCACCGTTTAATATTTCTTTAATATAAGTCTGATCCGAACTTGAAGTATTCTCGCTACTTTCAGGTTTCTTTTTTTTGATAATTACTTTTCTTTTTGAAAAAGTCTTCTCATGTTTGGACAGGAGCTCACGGGCTTCTTCAATCAATGAAACGACATCAGACGAGTTACATTCAGCAAGTTCGGCAATCTTATCAATATTTTTGCCTTCCGAAATCAATTGTAATACACGGTCAATGCTTAAAAGCATGTTTTTTCACACTCCAGTTTATAATTCAGTAAATAAATCTTCCGCAGTTTGTACAAACCTCAATACTTTTTTGGCCTGCCGCGGATACTGCTATGGCTGCCGGTACCTGGAAATTGCAGCGGGTGCAGGTTTCGCCATTTAATTTTGCAATTGCCACTCCATCTTTGGAACTTATCAGTTTAGAAAATCTTGATTTATTTACAGGTGAAAGAGACGGCAGCAGATCATTAAATTTATTTTTAAAAAGATCAGATTCCGCCTGATAATTTTTAATTTTAATATTAAGCCCTTCTATATCTGTTTTTATCTGTTTATCTGACTCAGTAAATTCATTTTTATAGTCATTTAAATTCTGCTCCGCTTTTTCCAGGTTATCCATGAATTCTAAAATAACTCCTTCAAGTTTATCTTTGGAATCATTTAGAATAATCAGCTCATTATTCTGTGCTTCTATTTCTCTTTCTGATTTTAATTGATTTTTTCTTTGTTCCACTTTTTTTATTTTTGAATCTATTTCTTCAAGATCAAGTTCGTTCTTTCTTAAATTTATTTTTAATGTTTTTACTTTTGCTTCTGTACCTGAGACTTTTACTGAAATATCATTTAATCTGCTCTCCCATGTTTTTATGGATTTTCTGCATCTATCAATTTCGGATTCAGATTTCGTTACATTATCCCAGTAATGCTGGAGTTCGATCATTATGCTGATTTCATTTTTCATTTTTATAATATACTTTAAATGGATTTTTTTCTACTTCCGAGATAATTATCCCGATCTTTTCATCATATAAAACTTCATCAACTGATTCAGCAAGCAACTTTTTAAAAATAAACTCGGTTCCGAAATGGCCGGCATCAATTACCGCAGTCCCGCAGTCTATTGCATACTTTGAATGATGGTAACTGACATCCCCGGTTATGATACAATCCGGCTTATGAGTGCTTATTACCTTTTCAATAGACCCTCCGCCCGAACCGTTAATAAAGGCTATTGACCTGATAACCTGCTCTTCATCACCGGAATAAAGAATAAAATCCAGTCCGAGCTTACTTCTGGTTTCATATAAAATCTCATTAAATTTTTTTTCTTTACCGAGCATGATAAATGACCCGAATCCTGTATCTGCATTTTCAATTTCGTGAGTTTTTATCAGAGGTACACTTCCCGGATATCCGAGAAAATCAGAAAGTTTTTTGTACATAATTTTATCAAAATTGGTATGCATGGAATAAAGCGACATCCGCGAACTTATTACATCAATTATTATTCCTGACTTTGACTCAGTGGAAATTATTTTTTTAATCGGCCGGAATATAAGCGGATGATGGCTTATTATAAGATTACACCCTTTCTGCCTGGCATCATTTACAGTATTGAAATCTGCATCAAGGCAGATATAAATTTTTTCAATATCATCCTCATGGAACAATATCTGTGATCCTGTATTATCATACGGTTCCTGAATATATTCAGGAAATTTTTTGTTTAATCTTGTAATTAGTTCATTTACTTTCATAATAATTCACTTAGTCAGATTATCAGCATCGCATCGCCATATGAAAAAAACCTGTACTCCATCCGTACAGCTTCCTCATAAGCCTTCATTATCATATCATAACCTGCGAACGCGGCAACAAGCATAAGCAGAGTAGATCCGGGAGTATGCAGATTAGTAAACAAAGCATCAACAGATTTAATTTTACACGGCGGATATATGAAAATATCAGTATACCCTTCACCAGCGACATTTACACCATCAGCATAAGTACTTTCGAGAACCCTGAGCGATGTTGTTCCTACTGCAATAATTCTTCTTCCCTGAGTTCTTGCAGCGTTTATTCTATCAGCGGTACTATTATCAAATATAAATTTTTCTGAATGCATTTTATGCCTGGATAAATCATTTTCCCTTACCGGACTGAATGTCCCCCAGGAAACATGGAGAGTAGTAAATACAAGTTCAATTCCTTTATCTTTTAGAGCATTTAAAACATCGTCAGTAAAATGAAGCCCGGCAGTTGGAGCTGCTACCGCACCGCTTGATTGCGCGTATATAGTCTGGTATCTGTCTACATCAAGCCGGCTGCTCTCACGTTTGATATATGGGGGAAGCGGCACTTCTCCGATGCCCAGGAGTACCTCATCAGTCAGTTCTACGCTGGTCTCGACTTCGATATATTCCCCGGAACGCCCTGTAACAGAAAAGATAATTCCGTTATTTTTTATCGGGAAGAAGCAGGAGTTTATTTTTAAACGTTTAGTTCTGTTTGAAATAATGTACCAGCGGTTTTTTGAGATTTTTTCCGTAAGCACAATTTCAATCTCTCCGCCGGAATCTTTAACACAGTATATTCTTGCATTTAAAACTTTAGTATTATTAAAAACAAGAAGATCCCCTTTATTTAAATAATCAATTAATGATTTAAAAGCAGTGTGAGTAAATTTTCCACTGCTTCTATTTAGTATAAATAATTTTGACTCATCTCTGGATTCAGCAGGTTTTTGAGCGATTAACCTTTCCGGCAGATTGTAATAAAAATCTTCAAGTGTATATTCTGTTTTAAGTAGTTTCATCAATTAACAAGATGGATTGAACCTTTTTTCTGTGCAAGATAATTATTACTTATTTTCTTAAAATTTATACCTTTATAGTAATACTTCAGTATTTCTTCAAATTTAATCCCTTTTTCACTTCTCCCTTTTGCACCCCACTGGCACATTCCGACTCCATGTCCCCATCCTCTGCCGGCAATATGAAAAGTTTTGTTGTCTCTTTTTACAGTAAAATATGTACTCTTTAATTTCTGCGGAGGGAATAACAATCTGAATTCATTTCCTGTTAATTTAATTGTTCCGTTATTATGAACGATGGTAACTTCAATGACTCTGTCATTGTGTTTCTGAAAAGAGATTTTCGTAATTTTATCAATTCTCTTATACTTTTGTGACAATGCCGCTGTTATTTCATTTAAAGTTAATTCGGCTGTCCATTCATAATGAGGTGAATTTTCACTATATTTGCATTCAACACTTTCCAGGTATGGAAGATCTGAACCGGGCCATACGTCTTTATCATCCGAAGTTTTACCACCGCTTGTTGAATGGAAGTAAGCAATGATAGGTTCATAATTGTATGTCATAATCATTCCGGAGGTTTTGGTAACAGCTTCTATAGAAGATGGTGTTTCTGAGGATACACCTTTGTAGACCTGAAAATTTACAGTCGCATCCAGATCATATATATTCCTGCTTTTATTCTTAAGCAAATGATAATATGAATATGTTCTTGAAGCTACAGCCTGGGCTTTCAGAGCTTCAATATTCCATGATGCAGGCATTTCAGAGGGAACTACACTATAAAGATATTCCTCGATGTTAAGAATGTTTATTATGTAAATTTTACCCAGAACATTATGAAGTTCGATTTTGCCCCTGTAGCCTGTCCTGTTTAAATAAAGAATATTTTCACCTGACTCAATTAAATATATATTTTTAATTTTCTCCGGATAAAAGTTTAATCCGCCGCTTTTAGATTCGAAGATTACCCTCGAATTTTTTGTATCAATTACTTTCAAACCAGAATCAGAATTGATTTTAAAATTATCAGTTTCAACTTTTATCAGCACCCTGACATAATTTGTACCGGATGACATTTCTGCATTTTTAGTTCTCAGATACTTTTCAGACGGGGTACAGGAAGTTAATACTATTCCGGTCAGAAATAGTATTATATAAATTTTAGATGATCTCTTCATAGGGAATCCGGGCTTATCCTTTAGGATGAAAATTTTTGTGAATTTTCTGCAGCTGTTTCTTGGCCATATGTGTATATATCTGAGTTGTAGAAATATCCATGTGCCCCAGCAGTTCCTGTACAGAACGAAGATCAGCGCCGTTTTCAATAAGATGAGTAGCAAAAGAATGTCTCAGTGTATGAGGCGTAATATTCTTTTTAATTTCAGTTCTTGTTACATAATTTTTTAAAAGGCGCCATACTGATTTTCTATTAAGCTGCGAACCTTTTTTACTGACGAACAGATATTCCGATTCCCTGCTGCCGATGATTGCCGGCCTTGACTCTCTCTTATATTTGCTTAAGAGTCTTGCGGCCTCTTTACCAATTGGAACCATTCTCTGCTTATTACCTTTACCAATTACAGTTACAAACATATTTTCAAAATCGACATCACCGCTATTCAGGTCTATAGCTTCAGATATCCGCAATCCGCTTGAATACAATAATTCAAAAATTGTTTTGTCACGTAACTCATAACAGTCTTCTTCAGAGATGGAATTGAAAAGCTTATTAAGTTCATTTACTGTTAAAAAATCAGGAAGAGTTTTTTCCACATGAGGAGTTTCAATCTTTTCAGTGGGATTTTTTATATTTGTATCAACATTATCTGAAATGAAATTATAAAATTGCCTGATTGCCGCAAGAGATCTTGCCAGGGTTCTGGATGAATTCTTTTTATCATTCTTTTCATATTTAAGAAACTGCTGAATATCCTCATGTGTAGCATCGAGAATATCTTTACTTTTGATTGAGAGAAATTCACTGAACTTCTTTAAATCGTAAGTATATGAATATATCGAATTCTGGGAAAGTCCTTTTTCCACCTGAAGAAACTTTTTGAATCTTTTAATTGCCACTACTTCTTTCACCGGAATACTCCTGCTTTTAAAATTTGTACCTCCAGGACCATGTAATTTTTACCAGGTTTTTAAATAGTAGATAATAATTACATTTAATATATCGGTAGTGCTGAATTATGTCTTAATACAGATGTTAATTTTTATTGCAAAAAG
>DAONFJ010000004.1:28716-78802 GCA_035403545.1 Spirochaetota bacterium | reverse complement strand
AATATTCCTGATATGCTTGCCGGATACCAGATTGCTCCTCACATCGCTACAGTTGTTAGAAGAGTGGGTTATGTAATCTCCGGTGGAACAGCATTCAAAGGCGAAAAAATTTCTGAAGATGCAATGCTTACACTCGAAAGAGAAATGTTTGTTGATTGCTGGAAAACAGAAGGTTCACAGAGAATGGCAGAGCATATGGCTACAAAAGGCAAACCGCTCTTCATCTAAGATTCACAAAGTTGTATTAAACGCGCAAAAATCCGTATTCAGGTCTTATGGGCCTGAATACGGTTAAATTTTTAGGAGGTTCACGTATATGAGAGAAGCATATATCGTTGAAGCAACAAGAACACCTGGTTGTAAAAGAGCAAAAGGTCTCCTCGCTCAGACAAGACCTGAAGATCTACTAGTAACAACACTCAAAGCTACAATGGAAAGATCTAAAGTTCCTATGGATGCGGTTGAGGATATTATGTGCGGTTGTGCGTTTCCGGAAGCAGAACAGGGAATTAACATCGGACGTATCGCTCCACTTATGGCTGGTTTCCCTATCACAGCATGCGGTGCGACAGTAAACAGATTCTGTTCATCCGGACTTGAAGCAATTGCTATTTCTGCGTTGAAAGTAAAAGCAGGTCTCCACGAAGTTACCATGGGTGCAGGAGTTGAGTCGATGTCTATCGTTCCTATGGGTGGAAACCTTCCAAGACCTCACCCGGAATGGGCAAAAAAAGACTATACAGTATATATGTCAATGGGTATTACCGCTGAGAACGTAGCAAGAAGATATAATATAACACGTGAAATGCAGGATGATATTGCAGTTCATTCTCACCTTAAAGCTGCTGATGCTCAGGCGAAAAAACTCTTTACAGAAATCGCTCCTGTTGATGCATACAAATTCGTAGCACAGAAGGACGGATCTTACAAAAAAGAAACTTACAAAGTAGATTATGATGACGGCGTGCAGAATCCTCCTGACCCAGCAAAAATGGCTAAACTGAGAGGTGCATTCTCTGCTCCTATACCTGGCGTTGCTAACTCAGGTTCAGTTACGGCTGCTAACTCTTCACAGACAACTGACGGTGCTGCATGTAACCTTATCATGAGCAAAGAAGCTTGCGAAAAATATGGTGTAAAACCAAAGGTAAGATTTGTTGCTTATACTGTTGGCGGCTGCAAACCGGACGAAATGGGTATAGGACCAGCAATTGCTATTCCTAAACTCTTCAAACTCACTGGTCTAAACATGGATATCATGAAAAAAGATGGTATCTTCGAACTTAACGAAGCTTTCGCATCACAGTCACTCTATTGTGCGCGTGAACTCGGTATGGGCGATCCTAAATACTATCAGTTCGGAAGCAAAGATCTTTTCATAAATGTAACTGGTGGCGCTATTGCTCTTGGACACCCGCTGGGATGCACAGGATCAAAAATATTCGCTACACTCGTAATGAATATGCAGAGACTTGGAAAGAAATACGGTATCGAGTCTATGTGTATAGGCGGCGGTATGGGTGCTGCAGCACTTTTCGAATTAGTAGACTAATATTTAACTTTTTCGATATATTTAGAAGGCCGGTAATTTTGCCGGCCTTTTTTTATGTCTCATGCATAAAGTTTTTTAACCTGTCTGCCGATATTATTGGTACATATTTATCGGGAGGACTTTATGCTGAACTCTGAAAATGCTGCGAATAACTGGAAGAATGAACAGATCACGGTTTTTAAAAAGTATATAAAAAATTTCAAGCCCGGTTCGGTGGAGTATATGAAACTCGCACAGGGAATCAAGGATCTTGAAAGAGACGGTTTCTAATTAATTCAGCGGTCAATGGGTTATCCATCCTTATTACGCTTTGATAAACATCCACCAATAATAAATCTGATCGTTTCCTGCGGTGTACAGAACAATTCAATATCTGATTAATCAGCCTCCTCTATCAGAGGGAGGAAAACTTAAAGATTATATCTCAAAATTTATCCAATTTATCAATTATGTTTTACCGGCAAACTATTTGAAGTTCTACTTATGAGGAATTATATGGCTGTTTTCGAGAGCCATTCTGAAACAAATTTAATGATATTATCCCAAATAAAATAAAGAATTAAAAAAATTACTTTGCAGGATTTTAAAGTAATGGTAAAAATATATAATATAAATTGGTGGAGTTAATATATGAACGAAAGACCTTCATGGGACATGTACTTTATGAAAATAGCAGAAGATGTCTCTACAAGGTCTACCTGTTTAAGAAGACAGGTAGGTGCTGTTATTGTAAAGGATAAGCGGATGCTGACTACCGGATATAATGGCGTGCCTACAGGAATATCTCACTGTACAGAGCAGACCTGTCTAAGGACAATATATAAAGTTCCCAGCGGTGAAAGACATGAATTATGCAGAGGCCTTCATGCGGAACAAAATGCTATAATTCAGGCAGCATATTATGGCGTTTCAGTAAAAGGCGCAAAAATATACATTACACATCAGCCCTGTTCTATATGCACTAAAATGTTATTAAACAGCGGTATAGAATCATTTATATACAGATCTCCATACAATGATCCTCTCGCAGAGGCAATGATTAAGGAATCCGGAATTGATTGCAGAATACTGGAATAGAAATATGAAAAAAACACCATTCATTACACTGTTTTTTCTTCTGCTTTTACAGTCTTTTGCCTTTACTCAGGCAAAAACAGAAGAGGATTTGTTTATCCGTGCGACAAAATATTTTTTTCAGAAAAAATTTGAAATGGCTGAAGTACTGTTTCAGGAAGTTATAAAAAAGGAACCGGAGAATGCCCTCGCCTACTCCTACCTCGGAGATATTTATCTTAAAAAGCAGCAGTATGATGGTGCATTAAACCTGTATCTTAAAGCAATCGATATAAATCCGGAAATTGCCGAAAACTACTTCAGGCTCGGACAGATATATTATTTTAAAAAGAATGCGGATCTTGCAATCGAAAACTTCAACAAAACTCTAGCTAAGGATGAGAAACTTAAGGTAACATTTTACCATATCGGCCTCACCTACCTGATGCTGATGCGGAATAAAGAAAAAACTATCGAAAATTGGGAAACTTATATAAAACTTGTCCCGGAAGATCCGCAATACGATAGTATTAAAAGGGTAATTGAACTGCTTAAAGATCCGAAATTCCAGCTTCCCTCACCTGATAGTAAAATTTCAATTGAAGAGGCTCTTCTTCTTGGCGGTTCCACACTGGACTCTCAGGATAGAACTATTGAAAACCAGAAAGCGGGCCATGAATCAAAAAAATCTAAAGATACGATCGAAGACATCTATATGGACGACGATCTTTAATTATTCCGGGAGGTTCTATGTTTTACAGAGATGACAGGAACAAAATTATAGCTATAACTGCTGCCCTGGCGGTTGGTGCAGGTTTATTATATTTTTTATTTTTCAGGGCACCGGATCCTGCAGATCAGATTAAAGATCTCCGGCTTAAACAGATAGAACTTTACACCGGCCTTCTGGATACTGAACCGGGAAACATTGGAATAATACTGAAAATTGCCGATCTTTACAAAGCATTTGGTGATTATGATAAAGCAATAGATTACTACAAAAAAGCGTTAAAAATTGATCCTGAGAACTATGACGCGCTTAACGGCCTTGGCCACGCCTATGCTTTAAAAGGTGACTATGATAATGCAATAAAAATTTTCGAATCAGCCAAAGGCAAAAAGCCATCCAATCCTGCAGCATATAACAAACTGGGAAATGTTTATGATTCACGGGCTGAACTTGAAAAAGCTCTCAATGAATACAAAGCTGCCCAGAAGGTTGCTCCGAAAGATCAGGAAAGTTATATGAACATAGCTAATCAGAGGCTCGCTAAAGGCGACATCAAGGGTGCCATCGCTGTACTTGAACAGGGGATCGGCAACAATCCGGGCGACGCGGAAGGTTATTACAATCTAGGGAATCTTTATCTCAAAACAGGAAATAATGGACAGGCTAAAGATAAATTTAATAAAGCTATCGGCATAAATTCTAAAACAGCGAAATATTACCGCGGACTCGGCGATAGTGAATTGAAACTGGGTAATACTGACAACGCAATTGCAGCATATAAAAAAGCCATTGAACTTGAGTCTTCAGACGCCAGGTCAGCAGAAAAGCTTGGCGACATACATCTCGCGAGAAAAGATTATGAAAATGCGGCCGGTTACTACAAACAAGGCCTGGAGTACGACTCTGGCAATAAAAATTTAAGAAAAAAATATAACTACGCGATGGGAGAACTCGATAAGCTGAACAGAAAAAACAACAAAGCAGTTATCGCAGTTCAATCTAAAAATGATACAATAAATAATGCCGGAGGCGACATCAAAACTGATATACCTGCGGATACGATTTCTGATTCAGACAGTTCAATTAAAAAGACAAAAACAAATAATGTTAATAATGATGCTAAAAAGTGGAGAGACATCGGCGATCAGTATAGAGAAAAAAAAGACTTCGATAATTCTATCAAGGCATATAGAAAAGCTGTTGAACTGGACAAAAATGATGACTATTCATACTACTGGCAGGGCCGTATATACACTCACGACAAAGTTTATGATGAAGCAAAAAAAGCTTTCCAGAATGCTATAGCCTCAAATCCGAATAATGGAGATTCCCATTACCGGCTTGGGCTGATACAGTACATGGAAAAAAAATATAAGGATTCAGCCCAATCATTCAGCAGCGCTATACGGGTTGACCCTAATCACGCCAAAGCTTATTTTGCCAGAGGCCTTTCGAACCAGCAGATGAATGATAAGTCAAAAGCAATAGCTGATTTCCAGAAATCGGTCTCTCTCGATCCGAAAATGGACAGGGCGTATTTCAGTATTGGAAGCATTCAGCTTGAATCAAAAAATTATAATGAGGCGTTGAAAAACTTTACTAAAGACCTTGAACTGAGACCGAATAATCCTGAAACAAATTTCAAAATCGGTGAAACCTATCATGAAATGAAAAGCTATAATAATGCCGCAACATACTACCAGAAAACACTTCAGAATGAGCCTAACCATTATCAGGCATACTTTAACCTCGGCCTGATTAACCAGCAGAAAAAAAATTATAGTGAGGCAATCCCACTCTTTGAAAAAGCATCTTCCGCTAAAGGCGGTGATGCAGCATCCTGGTATGAAACAGGAAAAGCGTATGAAGGATTAAATAATGAAATAAAAGCGATCGAGAGTTACGAAAAAGCAATCGAAATTAATCCATCCTATACTAATGCTTATATAAATCTTGGAAGAATGTATTTTGATAAAAAGCTCTACGATAAAGCAGCTGAACAGTTTAAAAAAGCTTCGGATAATTCACCAAGGTCATATACTGCTCATTACAACCTTGCAAACGCTTATAGAGAGATGAAAATGTATAACGACGCTGTCGAGGAGTACAATGTCGCACTGACAATAAATCCGCTTGAGTATAAAGCTCACTTTGATCTTGGTATTACATACAGGGACCAGAGCAATTTCAATAACGCGGTATCATCTTTCGAAAAATCACTGCAGTTAAACAGCAGCCAGGTTGACCCTCACGAGGAACTGGGAATGATCTATTACAGGAATCTAAAAAATAATCAGAAAGCTGTTTATCATTTCGAAAAAGTTCTTTCAATGAAACCGAATCATCCTGATGCTGATAAAATTAAATCTATTATATCCCTGATTAAAGGTAAGTAAATGAAAAAAATTATTATCTCTTTGATTGCATGTACACTCTTCATTTACTCGTGCAGATCTAATGAATTGAGGGAGCCGCAGAAGTATGACTATATAACATCAGGAGCATTAACTGATGATTGTTTCCAGGTTATTATCAAAGTATCTCCGGATCGTGAAATTAAAACTATGGCAGACCAGAGAGAAAATTCGTTTATAAAGGCTAAAGACAGTATACCGGCAGAAACCGAAAAGCAGGTAGTGGCTTTTTATGCGGCAGGGAATTCAACAAATATTGATGATTTGCCGCGGGAAAAGGTAAATCTCTTAAAAGAAAAATCACAAGTCTATTCAAAGCAGGGAATTATTGATCAGGAATACTATCTGTACGATAATTCTGCAGTTCTTGTGTACCGGATTTTTAAGAACGGTATAAAAAACGAAATACTGAATAATTAATGAAATATTTATTCACTTAATTATTTTTAAAAAACTCTAATATTTCCCATCCCTTCAGCGGCGGGGATATTAATTAATTATTTATTTAATATTAGTAATAAATAATTCAGTTACACTCAATTTCAATAGTATTCAACCGATAATAAAATAAAGCTTACCGTATTGAGGTGTATTGTGACAAAAAAATATTTAGTGTCCTGCTTTATGCTGTTTTTATTAACTTTCTGTGTACAAAACTGTGTAACAGATTCTCGTAAAAAAACAGAAAATAATAATACAAACGGTCTGAATGGAATTAATGAATCTTTCCGTAAAACCGGCTGGATAACAGATAACAAATACAGGGCAGTAATTTTCATTATCACTATTGATGAATGTAAAAACAGTTCCCTCTCTGAAATTGAAGAAAGAATAAAATTCGAAGCTTATAAAAATCTGCAGAAAGAACTAAGTCCGGCATTTAACAGAAACGCTTCAAACCAGATAAAATATCTGGCCGACAATTTTGGTAAAGTTATAAAAGCAGAGAAAGAGTGTGTTGATGGAAATATCTATTTCTATGATATAGATAAACAGGACCTGAAATCCGATTTCGAAAAAATAAAAAATTTAAAGTAATAACGGTTATTGAAAATGAAAAAGTTTAAGGTAATACTTCTCCTGCCGGTTCTGCTATGCATATATGTTAACTTATATTCTGAAACAACAATAAAAAATAAACAGACCCCGGTGATCGATAAAATTATTGAAAGGCAGGATAATAAAAATACTTTTTCTGATATAGCGGAGATTATAAATTATATCGATGGAATCTACGGCAACCTGTATGATTCTCTTGAAAACGGCGGAAAAATAACACTTTATTTCGGTCCGGCTCATGGGAAGGATGATACTGAGAGATGGAGAGGTATTACCACAAATAGAGTCGGGATAACAGGCCTTCCTGAAGAATATTATTCCAGGCTCTATTCCAGAAAATTATATAATCTTTTAAAGCAGAATTCTTTTTTGAATATAGTCGCAAAAGATGAATACCTCCAGGTCCTTGAAGGTAAATCTGATACATACCATTACATGAAATTTAAAGATGTTTTGAGCAATGCTAAAAATGCCGGCGCATTTATGGTTGTTGAAATGCATATGAATAATGTTTCGATATTCGAAAAAGCAGACGGTCTTGTCAATATGCCCGGTATTCACATGGCGAGAGACAGCAGCGGAAGAAAACTTCTTATAAACATTACAAGTTCATATTCAGGTTTTTTAACTTTATATAACAAGTATGATGCCGGCGGTTTTTCAAAACAGTATGCTCTTAATATAAGAGATTCACTAGTCACGAAAGGTTATAAAGCAAACAGCTGGGATTATGGCGCAGTTGCAGATGACAGGTTTAGTTATTATCTTAATTTCCCCGTTTCAGTTATATATGAATGCGGGTTTATATCGCATCCTGTTGAAGAAAAAAAACTTCTTGAAGCTGATTATATGGATGGGATGGTAAAAACACAATATGAGATGCTTTTGAAAACATTCAATGATATTTATGGAATAGATATCTCAAAAAACGAATTCAGAGGAAAACGCAAAGATTTTAAAGCAGGAATCGAGATTCTTAAACTTGCAAGGCTGGCAATATATTTTATTCAGCATGCTGATACAAAAAATGCTAATATGGCTGTAAAAGCAATGAATGATTCATATTATAATTCTCAGACTAAAGACTCTATCAATTACTACAGATCTATTATGAATACAATTAACCAGGCTGAAAACTATTACCTTAAAGGGACTAAATACAGAAATAAAAAAAAGTTTAACAAAGCACGGACATGTTTTGTTAATGCAAAAGAATCTTTAAACAGAAATGAGATGTATTCGGCCTATAAAGAAAAATACAGTATAGCCATTTACGGAAATAAAAAAATCCGCAGTTATATAGCTAAAGATAACACTCCTACTCCTAATACAAATTGGGAGAAGAAGCGTGTAGAAACAGCAATCCCTGTCAAAGCTTCACAGATTACAAAACCTTTTATCCTTGCGTTGAGTACCGGGGAGAATCTTGAAAATGCAGTAATTGAATCTCTTAATCCTGATTCTAAAAGCCTGAAATCAATTATTGAATCAATGAATAATTATAAAAAAGTATCTCTTACAAAAGTAAGAAAATACTCATCTAAAAAACATAAGTATACCACTGTTTATAAGAAAAAATTCGATGATTTTGAATTTAAACCGGGTATTTTTGTTGTACAGATAGACAGGAATATGAGAATTGTCAAAGCTGATCGGGTATCACAGATTTATCTTGATCCTAATAAATATCAGAATCAGCAGTATCTTAAAAATTCATATTTTACAGAAATTGAGCAGGAACGAAATTTATAATAATCCGGGAATCTGGTCCGGCAAACCATATAATTTTTTTGGAGACTATCTCTTCAACCGTTACTCCTGCAGGGTTTTTAAACTACCGATTAATGCCGGTTTATCCTGCCCCAATCGGGATGGAAGTATAGGCACTACAGGCTGCGTATTCTGTTCGGATGAGGGCTCCGCAGCCCCAAGTACATCAGGTTTTGATACAATACCTCATCAGATGGAAAACGCAATAAATACATTCAGGCGTTCAGATCAGTATACAAAATATATAGCATATTTTCAGGCATTCTCCAACACATACGCACCGGTTCCAACACTTGAAAGACTTTATGATGAAGCACTCTCCTTCCCAGAGGTTGCAGGCCTTATGATTGGAACGCGTCCCGATTGTATAAGCCGGGATATTCTTAAACTGATAAAAAAATACAACAGAGACAATTTTGAATTATGGATTGAACTAGGTATTCAGTCCATGAACAATGCCAGCCTTGCTTTTCTGAAAAGAGGGCACACTGTAGAGAAAAGTATTGAGTCAATAAATCTTATTTCTGAATATGGCATCTCTATATGTGTTCATGTAATTCTTGGAATTCCAGGGGAAACATGGGAAGACATGATGGAGACAGCGGAAAAAATATCAGCTCTTCCTGTTAATGGAATTAAAATACATCATATGCATGTAATCAAAGATACAGTACTTGAACAGATATATAACAGAGAAAATTTCAAACTGATGCCGCTGAAAGAATATGTATCAACAGTCTGTGACTTCATTGAACGGCTAAGGCCGGATATTACCATTCATAGACTTATGGGTGACAGAAAAGAGGACACATTACTCTATCCGAAATGGAGTATCCATAAAGGAACAGTCTTACAGGCAATTGAAGATGAGTTTAAAAATAGAGCGACCTTTCAGGGTTTTCTTTATAAGGGAGAATTTTAAATGAAAATTGCAGTAGCAATGAGCGGCGGAATTGATTCATCAGTAACTGCTGTTATGCTGAAAGATCAGGGCCATGATGTTGTCGGTATTACCGCAAGATTTCTCCCTTCATCAGATATTAATGATACGGTATATGCTGCCGCAGTGAACGACGCGAAAAAAATTGCTGATCTCTACAATTTTCCGCACTATGAATTTAATTTTTCAGAGATATTCCGTAAGCATGTAATTGATTATTTCTGCGAGGAGTACCTTTCAGGTAAAACCCCGAATCCATGTGTAATATGCAATAGATTTGTAAAGTTTTCAGAACTTATAAAAGAAGCTGATAACCTCGGCTGCGAAATGATTGCGACGGGACACTATGCGATCAAAAAAGAAAAAAACGGAAGATTATATCTCACAATGTCCCCGGATCACTCCAAAGATCAGTCATATTTTTTATTTATGCTCACACAAAAACAGCTTGCGAAATCAATATTCCCGCTTGGCACAATGACAAAAACCGATATCAGATTATTCGCTTCAAAAATTAATCTTCCTCTCAAAGACAAGGCTGACAGCCAGGAGATATGTTTTATCCCTGATAACGAATATATACCTTTTCTTGAAAATTATACCGGCACAAAACCCCGGACTGGAAATATTATCAGTTCCGGCGGAAAAGTGCTGGGGAAACATAATGGAATTTATCGTTATACAATTGGACAGAGGCGAGGAATGGGGATCGCTGCACCTGAACCGCTGTATGTAACATCTATCGATCCTGTAAAAAATCAGATCACTGCCGGACCAAAAGTTGAGCTGTTGATAAAATCACTGGAAACAAAAAACTGTTTTCATATGAAATATGAAATTAAAGATGAAGCCAGACTTTTTATTAAATCAAGATCAACTCAAAGGCCGGTCGAAGGAATAGTAACAAGAATTGAAGACCGATTCAAAGTAGTTTTTACAGAACCACAGATAGGAATCTCTCCAGGGCAGGCTGCTGTATTTTATGATCTTGAGAATGATATCATCGGCGGTGGAATTATAGATAAAGCTTATAATTGACAATCAGTGAATCGATTCGAGCAACCCTCAACGCACACGTAGCATGCGCGGCGGATTATAAAACTATTATTTCTCTTCATTCCTGCCTGAATGAGGATGATAAAGATCATATACTTTCTTCAACCGTGCTTTTGTTGTGTGAGTGTACACCTGGGTAGTCGAAAGACTCTTATGCCCGAGCATCTCCTGTACTGCCCTGATATCCGCCCCGTTGTTTAGAAGTTCAGTCGCAAAACTATGCCTCAAGGTGTGAGGTGACAGCTTATAAGAAAGTCCCGCTGCTGCAGCTCTTTTCATTACCAGGTTGTACATCCCTTTTACGGATATGCCTTTCCCATTTTTATTAACGAATATAAATTCAGACCTCTCTGGAAATCTTGTATCCCGTTCTCTGAGGTATTTTTTTAAGAGTTTAACAGCTTCGGTCGTCAGAAAGATAATTCTCTCAACACTCCCTTTTCCTGATACTTTAAGTCGCCCGGATTCAAGATCGAGATCGGAAACTAATGAACCTGCAACTTCAGATATCCTTGCACCCGTGGAATAAAACAGCGATATTACAGCCTTATCCCTTAAATCAAAAAAATTATTTACTTCAAAATTTGTAAGCTCTTCATATTCTTTAAGATAAAGGAACTTCGGAAGTCTTTTTTCTTTTTTAGGATAGATAAGTTTTTTAGATGGATTAGATGGAATGAAGTCTTTCCTGTGAAGATATGTAAAAAATGATTTAATAGCAGCAATTTTTCTTTCGATAGATGATCTTTTTAATCCTCTGTCGTAACAGTATTCGAGAAAACTTCTAAGATCGCTAACTGTAACAGTCTGTATATCAGGCTCGTCACCACTCAATTTACAGTCAAGTTCATAATAATCCTTGAAGCCATCCTCAACCTTTCCGGACAGGAAATCTGCAATCTGGCGCAGGTCTCCGTTGTAATCACCGGCGGTATTGGAAGAATAATTCTTTTCATAAGTAATATAATCGAGAAAAGAATCTATAAGGTTATACATTATTCTTCTGCTTCTTCTTCAGGGACATCATTTACCGTAACTTCATCGAGGAGTTCAACTTTAAATCCGCATCCTTCGTTCAGGCAGGTAAGCTCCTCTCCCCTTCCCTTTATTTTTTTTGTAAATAAAAGTTTTCCGCATTTTGGACAGTCTTTGTCTGACGGATTATCTCTTGTAATAAAATCGCATACCGGATAATTGCTGCACCCGAAGAATCCCCCCCTTCTTCCGCCTGCTCCGCGCTTAACTACATTACCGTCACATTTTGGGCACTTTCCGAGCGGGAGTGATTTAGCATTTCTGCATTCCGGAAATCCGGCACAGGCGAGAAAAAAACCGAACCGGCCGAGCTTCTTCATCATTTTATTCCCGCACTTCTCACATACATATTCGGTCTCTTCATCGAGTATTCCCTTCATCTCTTCAATGTTTATTTCCGCAAGATCAACCAATTCTTTAAAGGGAGTATAAAAATCGCCAAGCATTTTAACCCAGTCTATTTCCGATGCCTCAACTTTATCAAGCTTCTCTTCCATTGCTGAAGTAAAATCTATTGAAACAAGTGAACCGAAATTTTCGGACATTATATTATTTACAATTTTTCCAAGAAGCGTAGGAACAAGCTGTTTCCCCGATCTTGTTATATAATATCTCCTTATGAGCGTATCGATTGTCGGTGCGTAAGTTGACGGCCTTCCTATTCCGGACTCCTCCAGAAATTTAACAAGTGAAGCATCGTTGAACCTGGGAGGAGGTGTGGTAAAATGCTGTTCCGGTTTAAACTCACTCACCTCGACATTGTCGCCTTCTTTAAATAAAGGAAGAGCATTCTTTTCTGACTTGCTTAATTTTTCTACCTCTGTAAATCCTGAAAATAAAACTTTATTGCCGGTAGCCCTGAAAAGAGAATTTATACTGCCAAGATTTACGGTAAGGGACTCCGTGACTTCAGGCGTCATCTGGCAGGCAATGAATCTTCTCCAGATAAGATCATATAACCTGTACTGATCCCGGGTGAGGTCATTCTTAATTGACTCGGGAGTTTTACTCACATCAGTCGGCCGTATTGCCTCGTGAGCATCCTGCGCATTCTTTTTCAGTTTGTAAATATTTGGAGTATCCGGAAGATAGTCAGATTTGAAATTCGTTTTAATATAATCTCTCGCCATGGCTATCGCGTTTTCAGAAATTCTGGTCGAATCTGTTCTCATATAAGTTATAAGACCTGTCGGGCCCGAGCCAGTCAGATCTATACCTTCATATAGCTGCTGCGCTACAATCATTGTTTTCTTTGAAGTAAAACCAAGCCGGTTTACCGCATCCTGCTGCAGTTTACTTGTGATATATGGAGGCGGAGCTTTTCTTTTCCTCTCCTGAGTTTTTATCTCGGTTACAGTAAGGCCCTTCCCTGAAACGTCTTTTACAACTGCATCCATCTCAAGTTTATTTTTTATTTTAATTTTATCATTGTTGTAATGTGTAAGCATCGCGGAGAATTTTTTATTGTGATGGGAACACTCCGCCTCGAGAGTCCAGTACTCCTGTGGGATAAAAAGATCTATCTCATTCTCCCTGTCTGTGATAACCTTCAGGGCTGCAGACTGTACACGTCCCGCAGAGAGTCCTCTTTTAACTTTTTTCCATAGAAGCGGACTTATAGAATACCCGACTATTCTATCAAGGAATCTTCTTGCCTGCTGGGCATTAACAAGATCAATATTTATCTCTCTCGGGTGAGCAACAGCTTCTTTCACTGCTGCTTCAGTTATCTCGTTGAATTCAATCCTTTTTATATTACTGTTTTTCCCTGCGAGCGCATTGGATAAATGCCATGAAATAGCTTCTCCTTCGCGGTCAGGGTCAGTTGCCAGCAGAACATTTTTTACCGATCCCGCCTGTTTTTTAAGCTCATTCAGTATTTTGGCTTTCCCCCTGATTGTTATATAATCGGGTTTAAAACCATTATCTACATCAATTGCGAGCCGTGATTTCGGAAGATCAATTATATGACCGACGGAAGAGGATATTATGTATTTATCACCCAGATACTTATTTATAGTCTTTGCTTTAGAGGGTGACTCTACAATAACCAATGTTTCAGGTTTTATTTTCTTTGCCATTTATGCCTTTCCAGTAGGTTTATATTTTTAACAAACATTCGTATTTGAAATTATTTGTCAAATAATTCTTTTTTTACAAATTTTTGTATTTTATTTAAAAATACCGGATTTCTGACAATTATATCATTTATGATTAAATAATTCTTCAATTTGACTTCAGTTCCGCGCTGATTAGAATTCCAATGTGAACGATGCCCATTTGTTAAATTACAGCCGGACTTAAACTCTGATCTCTCATCGTATGGAATCAGTTTAAATAACCTAATCCTAAAATCGAAAGGCACATTTATTCATACGTGAAATTCTTAACTGATATAAAATTTATAAAATAATACTACAATTTACATAATCTGCTCCCTTTTCGGCTAATATATCCTGCTATTTCAAGCACAGTAATTCCCTGGTTCATTTCATCCGCAGAAAAATTATTTCTTCTCAGAAATTCATCTATAACTATTTCAGTGGTTTTCAGTTCTTCAATTATCTTTAATTCCACTTTGCCTGAGAACTCTTCAGGAACAAAAATTTCAGTTTCACGGGCAGTTTGAGTTGCCGGTTTTTCTAAATTTTTACTTTCTCTTTTTTCGAAACTCTGAATTCCGGGAGATTCGCTGCCAGGACTTAATTCAGTAAAAAAATCATTCATATCTGAAAAAAGTGAAGCACCCTGTTTTATTAATTCATTGCATCCGCTGTAGTTGTCATCAAACGCATTTCCGGGACATACATAGAGATCACGGTTCTGTTCTACGGCATATCTTGCAGTAATCATTGCACCGCTTTTCAGAGGAGCCTGTACTACTATAACCGCCTCGGACAGTCCGCTGATTATTCTGTTTCTTCTTGCAAAAGTCCACTTTTGAGCTGTACCTATCCCAGGAGGGTATTCCGAAACTACTCCGGAAAACTGTGATTCAGATATCATTCTGTAAATATCACTATTTTTATAAGGATAAACCATATCTGTTCCTCCCGGCAGTACAGCAATAGTACCCCCTCCGGCCGTTAAAGCTCCCAAATGTGCATTACGGTCAATTCCGGATGCCATACCGCTCACCACTGTAAATCCCATGAGTGACGCTCTTCCTGAAATTTTACGGGTTATCTCTTCAGATTTCACATCTGAATTTCTTGTGCCTACAATCGAGATCATTCTGCTTTCACGGATATTTCCTGACGAATACAAAACCAATGGAGGATTATGAATCTCTTTCAGCATCTGCGGATAATCAGAATCCCATATTGTTATTATCCTGATTTTTTTACGAATACAACTCTCAATGATCAGATCAGAAACTTTATCCGTATCACCTGAATATTTTTGTTTAATTATTTCCTGTACCTTCCGCTGTACAGGATTAAGGCCTCTCAATATTTCTCCCGGCGGGAGAGTGACCTCATTCCAAAGGCCGAGCTTTGACGGAGTGGAGATAATTGAAAGTATAACAGCAGATTTTAATCTATCAGTCATGTTAACCATATTGTATTAATTTTTTTAATCTGTTTTATTCAGACCTGATATTAATACGGCTGCTGGAGAGAGTTTTGTAAAAAATTTCCGGATTTAAAAAAATTTAATTTTATCAAAAGCCATACAAATTAAACTTCATGATATAGCCTAAGTATTTTTATACCAAATTTATTATTTTAAACAACTCTGACATATTCGCCGGGGAACGTATTCATTTACATCTGATAGATTAGATTAACGCCTTTACTGGGATAAAACCGGATCACTTAAATCCGTTACCGCTATAATATTTAAAAGCCTGTTTTTTCTATCACAGTAAAATTTTGATAGATTATTCTTAAATTTTTGAGTATAATTAATCCAGAATAAAGTAATTTAAGTTAACCATATGAAAGAAAATGATAAACTGAAAGAAATTATAAGACTCGGGTCAGAGATAAATACAGTCCAGGATCTTGATATACTCCTGGAAAGAATACTTTTTGAAACAAGAAAAATTGCTAACGCCGATGCAGGTACAATCTATATAAAAAATAAAAATGACCTCGTATTTACGCATGCACAGAATAAAACACTTTCAGACAGGCTGCCGGCCGGGAAGAAACTGATCTATTCCAGTTTTAAACTCCCGATAACTCAAAAATCTTTATCAGGTTATGCGGCAATGACCGGAGAAACAATTATCGAGCAGGATGTATATTCAATTTCAGGAAAACCTTATGGATTTGACAAGTCATTCGACGAAAAAGCGGATTACAGAACAAAGTCGGTAATGACAATTCCTCTTAAAAATGAAAGAAACGATATCCTCGGCGTAATGCAGATAATAAATCCGGAAAATATTTTATGTGAGATAACCGGATTTACGGAGGAGGATGTTCTTTATATACAGCACTTTGCCGGCATGGCGAGCATGGTTATACAGAAAGCTCAGATGACCAGGGCACTAATCCTTCGTATGATACAGATGGCGGAGATGAGGGACCCGAAAGAGACAGGCGCTCACGTTAACAGGGTTGCTTCATATGCAGTTGAGATGTATGAGTTATGGGCAAAGCGTAAAGGTATTCCAACTGAAGAAATAGAAGTGAATAGAGATATTTTACGAATGGCTGCCATGCTTCACGATATAGGGAAAGTTGCCATTTCAGATCTCATACTTAAAAAACCGGCAAAGTTTTCCCGTGAAGAATATGAAATTATTAAGTCTCATACATACCAGGGTGCAAGGATCTTCTACGAACCTCAGTCGAGAATAGATGAAGTCGCCAGGGAGGTTGCTCTTACTCATCATGAGAACTGGGATGGAACAGGTTACCCCGGCCATGTTGACATTCTCACCGGCGAGGCAGTTAATAAAGATTCAAATGGAAATCCTTTACCACTCAAAGGTATGGAGATTCCACTTTTCGGAAGGATAGTTGCAATCGCTGATGTTTATGATGCGTTATCGTCCAAAAGGGTCTATAAGGAATCCTGGGAAGAGGCCGATGTGTTTAATGAAATCAAATCTCTTTCAGGAATTAAATTTGAACCTGAACTTGTTGATATTTTCTTTGAGTGTATTGATGTAATCAGATCAATCAGAGAGAAATATCCCGAGAGTGATTAAAAAAGCTCCCGGCTAAGGGAGCTTTTAAAAATTATCAGCAAAATTCAGAAAAGAATCGGATCATGGATTTTGTTTGTAAACATCCACAAGTGAATAAATATCTTCCCTTAATACTTTTTCAAACTCATCTTTACTCGGAACCGGTCGCTTTATCATCTTTAGTATCTTCTCAAGCTGAACGTCTGAATTAAGCGGCTTTCCGTAAAGTTCTACTGCAAAAGCAGAAAAATCCCTTACAAAAAGATCAAACATCTGGTTCATAATCTCATCACGAACACCTTCAATCTTTGCACTCTCAATAATCAGATGACCGTATGCAACCATTGTAAACAGCTCTCCAACCGCAAGAAGATAATCAAATTCCATCATCTGCTTGGCAAGATCGGCTCCTGAGACCATGAGGAACTCTTTATACGCCTGTATCTGCTCTATGAAAACCTTAACATTCGGCAGATGTGAAAGGCTGTTATAAACCGGGTTGAAATCATGGAACTTGGTTTTCGCATAAGCTTTTGTCGGCCCCTGCTTAAACATAAAATCATCATTTCTGTTATCAGTGATTCTTCCGATCTCTTCAAACTGGCCAGGCATAAACATGTAACTTGGAATTAGTTTGGCAATAAGAGCCATGTTTACATGACGTGTGCCTTCAAGTTTTGGAAACCCGATAAGTTCGGAAACTGCCTGCTCGAAATATGTATCCTTTTCAAATCCTTTAGCTGCAATGATATCAAAAAGATGCTCGTGAACTCTCTCACCCTGTATTGCTACTTTCATTTTCATGATAGGATTGAATAGAAGATATCTTTTATCGTTTTCGCTTGCAACTCTCATATAGTCGGTTGCTCTAAGGCCGAACAGTTTCATACCCATAATTCTAAGCCATGCATCGGAGAAGAGTCTCTTTACATGAGCAAATTCAGTAACGCTGTTTCCGTAGAGATTTCTGTGATACGCATGGTTAAGCGCTTCATAGAATGAGTGTGTTACAATACCTGTTGCGCCTGAACCGATATTAAACTTACAGATATTTATAGTATTAAGCATATCATCCCAGGCTTTAGGGCCTCTGGAGGTAATGTCAGCTTCTGTGATAGGATAATCATGGAGAGCAAATTCAGCAACATATTGCTGGTTTGCATCAATAACGTTTTTTACGCATTCATAGTTCGGATGAGCTGAATCAACAACAAAGAAAACGTACTCGTCTGTATCGGCAATCTTGGCAAATACAGTAACTGTACTTGCAACATTACCGTTACCGATATAGTATTTGCTTCCATTCGCAAGATAAGTTCCATCGCCTTTCGGGTAAAGCTTCATCTCTGAAGAGTATATATCAGCTCCATGCTCTTTCTCTGAAAGTCCGAAAGCACAGAAAGCGTTCTGCTTCAGTTTCGCAGCAGCCTTATGTTTAGCTTCTTCATTATCTCCAAGGAGAACCGGATCAAGGCCTAATGTAGATACATGGTATGTATACCAGTATGCTCCACCGTAAAAACCACAGATTTCCGAGAATTCATAATTTCTGTATGTGCTGTAATATTGGTTAGGATCATCCCCGTAGCCTTTCGGAAGGAAAATTGTTTCAAAAATTTTCTCTTCAGTTACAAACTTCTGCCAGTCCTCACACCATTCTTTTTTATGATATGCGTCTTTCTGTTTAGCCAGGCCTTTTTTCTCAAACCAATCTATGGTTTTAAGCATAATCTCTTTTGATCTTTCGTCGGGATATTTTCGGTCTCTGTACTTTTTTGGATTAAGTAATAAACTCATAACATACTCCTTGTTTTGTTAAAAGATAAATCAGAAGATAAACTTATCTCTCCTGAATACAGCATTCAGTCTAATCTAAAGTAACTACTCGCACACTGTTAGTAAACTTTCTTTCCGTTACGCTTTGCGTAATGAAAATAATTATTACCCGGAATATTGAGTGTTACATTCTAAACACTGTTATAAAAAAGAAACATTGTTCTTTTTTGTCAACAGAATTTACTTGTTTCTCAGGTAAAAAGGAGAAAAAGTTATGCAATTTGATTCATATGAAATAATTTTCTACAAAAAAAGCCGCAGAGGTATTTAACTGCGGCTTTTTTGAATTATTACTGGAACTGATTAGTCGTTCATTTTGTATTCACCCTTAAGTGAATATACGTATTTTTCCCATACTCTTGTAAACTTCGCTATATCAGCAACGGGATTCTTTATCATTTTAATACAGTACTCAAGCTGCTGAGGAGTATTGCTCTTCTTCTGGTAGAGCTGAACAGCATATTTTGAGAAATCTCTGACTAAAACGTCAAAAATCATATCAATAATATCATCATCAACCTTGTATATCTTCGCATTTTCTATGATAAGCTGACCGTAAGCAACAACAGTCATCAGCTCGCCCATTGCAAGAAGATAATCGATGTCTTTGTTCTGTTCTTTTGTAGGAGTCGCTTTCGCAAGGAACTCTTTGAATGTTGCGATTTGCTCCTTGATAATTTTTATATTCGGAAGATCAATGCTGTTATAAGCAATGTTGTAATCATGGAACTGAATCTTTGAAAGACCGCTTGTTGGACCCTGGTTCATAAGGAATGCATCATTTCTGGCATCACTAACCTGGGGCACAGCAGGGAACTCCGCAGGATTGAAGAAGTAGTTTGTTATAAACTTAACAACAAGTGCCATATTTACATGGACTGTACCTTCAAGTTTAGGGAACATTCTTATTTCCCATGTAGCCATTTCAAAATAAGGTTCTTTTTCAAAGCCTTTAGCAGCGATTACATCCCAGAGGAGATTGATAACTTCCTCCCCTTCTCTTGTTACTTTCATTTTACAGAGAGGATCATAAAGGAGATATCTTCTATCTTCTGCTGATGCTGTTCTCATATAGTCAACTGCTCTGAGGTTAAAAAGTTTCATCGCGCATATTCTGAGATATGAATCTGTTAAAAGCTGTTTTACATGCGGGAAGTCTGTTACGTATTTTCCATATAAATTTCTATTAGCAGCATGATCAATAGCTTCATACAGTGCGTGAGTTGCGATACCAACTGCGCCAGGCCCGAGGTTGAATTTACAAACGTTAACAGTATTAAGCATATTGTCCCATGCTTTAGGGCCTTTTTCAGTTACATCAGCTTCTGTGATCGGATAATCATGTACTGCATATTCTGCAACATAGTTCTGGTGAGCAACTGTATTCTGAACACACTCATAATTAGGGTGTTTGGAATCAACACAGAAAAATACATAATCGTCAGTATCAGCAATCTTGGAGAAAGTGGAAACCATTGCAGCTTCGTTTCCATTACCAATATAGTATTTATCACCATTTGCCTTATATGTGCCGTCACCCTGAGGATAGAGCATCATGTCGCTTGAGTAAATGTCAGCACCATGTTCTTTCTCTGAGAGTCCGAATGCAAAAACTTCACCCTGCTCAACGAGTTTCGCAGCTTTATGTTTTGCCTCTTCATTGCTCCCCATCCAGATTGGACAGATACCGAGCTGGGAAACATCCCAAACATACCAATATGCTATCCCGTAAAATCCCATCAGTTCAGCCCAATGAAAAATTCTGTATGTATCCCATCTGCTGTCGGCCGCGCCATAACCGGCCGGTGTCAATAATTTGGCAAAAATTTTATGTTCTTTCTGGAAATCAACAAAATCTCTCGGCCAGGTTTTGTCATGAAAATCGTCCTTAACTTTTTTAAGACCTTTTTTCTCAAAGAATTCGATAGTTTTAAGCATCATTTCCTGGGATTCTTTATCCGGAAATTTTACATCGTATTTTTTTGGGTTTAACAAAATCATCAGAATACCTCTTTATTTAAGATAAAAATTATCTCAGTTTATTTTTCAGTTTAAAGATTCAATGTGGGAGGCGGCGTTGCGCATTTCACCTAATTCATTCCGTAAGAATTGCGGTTATAATGACTACTTTAACCTTTAACTGTTAAGATAATTTATCGCTAAAGTTAATTAAAATTATGTTCAATCTGTTGTCAATATATTTGCGACTTAAAATGTAAAATGTAATTATATACAAGCAGATGCATAATCAATTTTATATATCAGGATATAAATTATAAATCAGGTTTGAACTTCTATAGAATATGCAGATTTCTGCCGGTATGCATCATCTATCATTTTATATTTCGAAAAGGCTTAAAAAATGAACTCTAAAAACCTTACAGACTACGAAATAGGCTAAAAAAATATATTACCTCAATCACTTCCTTTGATTGGCTCACCCGGAATGAGTATGGCTGCTTGAAATTACTTTACACTTAATAATCCGTATTAATCTAAAAGTTTTACAAAAAATTCATGTTCAAAAAACTGAATTTTCTCTGGACAACTGTTTGTATTGAATTCATATGACTTTTAAGTAACTGTAAAATAATACAATATTGCGCACTGTGTGCGCTGTAAAAATATTTACCAGGGTTTTAACAGTTACACTTTTAAATCAATTTTTAAGCTGGAGTAAAAACTTGAAAAAACAGGCTTCGGAAGTTACAATTCATGAACTCAGAGAGATAATCGAAAAATATATAACCGGCAGTGAGAATCTGAACTACGCGATAAAAATCCTCGGACATCCGGGTGTAGGAAAATCCGCCATTGTCAAAGAGATTGCCGATAAAATGAATTACTATTTCATCGACACACGTCTTGCGTTTAAAGAAAACGTTGATCTTGGAGGATATCCTGTTCCGGATCATGAGACTCGGCAGATGATATACTTCAGGCCGAAATTTATTCCACCGTTAAATATACCTGAAGGATATAATGGAATCCTATGGTTTCTTGATGAATCTAACAGGGCTCATCCCACGGTAATACAGACGCTGTTCCAGATTATCACTGAAAACAAATGCGGAGAACATCCGCTGAATAAAAAAACATCAATAATCCTTGCTGGAAATTTAGGTGACGAAGACGACACAACGATAACACAGTTTGATGATTCTGCGCTGGACGGCAGGCTGGCAATATTTCATTTAAAGCCGACAGCTAAAGACTGGCTTGTCTGGGGATACTCTGAAGGCATTCATCCTTATATTCTGAAATACATATCCTCATTTCCTGAAAAACTCTGGGACGAGGAGAAAATCAATCCGAATCCGAGAGGATGGCACCAGGTATCAAACGCGTTAAAATATTCCTACAACCTGATTGATGAGCAATCTTTGAAAGAACACCTTGCAGATAGAGGAGAAACTACTCTTGAAAAAATGATATATACACTTGTCGGAAATATTGCCGGCAGTGATTTTATAATGCAGCTCACCTCCCCCAGACAGATTTCATCAGAAGACATCCTCTCGGGTAATCAGGAAAAACTTAATAAACTGAAATCACGGGATATCCCGTCAGAGGATTTTCTCTGGGCACTCAACGGAACTATTGAAATAATGGAGGATAAAGCAATTGCTTCCCGCGGCAGTCTGAAGGAAGATGATCTGGTGCTGCTGGGGAATGTTCTGACTTTTATCGGATATTCACGCGGCGACATCAGGATGTCATACTTTTTCCTGCTGCTGAAACAATGCGGAATTTTTACATTGATCCCTGCCGCTCTTAAATCTCTTAATAATAGTGAATTGACAGAAGCGCTGCGTCAGAGATTCGAAAACCTTTTAAACTGACAGCGGCATGCAAAATGGAAATTGAACTTATCTTTGAGAGCCTATGGAAAAAAAGCAGATTCACATCCTACTTCTATCAGGGAGTTGACGTTGTTGAAGAAAATTCTATCCCGACACTTGCACTCGGCATTTACTCAAAACGATTAACTCTTTTCTATAATCAGAAATTTATTTCTTCACTGAATTCAGACGAACTGACGGGCCTTCTTATACATGAGATGATGCATGTAGTTCTTAACCATGATCATAGAGGTTCTGCCGACGGGAATATTTATCTGCAGAACCTTGCACAGGATATGGTAATAAACTCCTTCATTATAGAAAACAGAAAAACTTTTTTTTCAAAAACAAATCAGTACAAATACGACGTTCCAGAACTGATTATCCCTTCCGGGCTTCCCGTTGTACCGGACAAATTTTTTACTGACACATCAATCACAGATCCTGTGTGGGAGGAGATTTACAGGTGGCTGAAACTCCAGCCTGAAGATGAAGTAAAAAAATATAAATTCAGCGAATCATCAGGCGAAAACTCCGGCATTAATATTCCCGGATTAACGGGCATTGAACAGCTGCAAGATGATCTCGCTAAACTTGATTTATCATATAACACTGCCCCGAAGGAAGAATATACCGGTTTTAAAAATATGACCGGACTGATGTTTAATAAAGATGACGGTGAACATATTCCAACGGGAATCCATATAATGAATTCGAAAACTGACCTTAATACACTTGATGCAAAGCTCAATCATTTTATGACAGTGGCGGAAAAGGATGAAGTCTGCACCGACGAAAGAATATTCAATGACATTACTTCACTGATAAACGGTCCCCAGAAAACCGATCTTTCATGGAGTGAGAAAATAAAAAGCATTGTAGATATAACCGCGCAGTCCAATGAATGGGAATATTCATACAGCAAATTTAATAAAAGATATTTCTCTCAGGGAATATATGCTCCAGGAAGATCATTTAAGGATAAAGCTGCAATCACAGTAATAGTCGATGTATCGGGATCGATGGTGATGAAACCCGGTGATATTGAATCTGCATTCGGTATTATTGAAGGGCTGCTGACAAAATTTAAAGTTTATCTTCTGTGTATTGATGAAACGCTTTTTATACCTGAAAAAAAAGATAACCTCTTTATAAAATCTGATAAAACAGCTAAGCCATATGAATATAAAAAAGGGGACTGGCAATATCTTAAAACAGGAAGCAGCGGTACTACATACTTTGCATTACTTTTTAACAGCTACATGAAAAATCACACTGAACTGCTGATAGTTATTACCGACGGTTACATCTATGATATTGACCGTTTAAAAAAATATGATAATACTCTCTGGCTCATAAGCGAACATCGGGATGAACCTTTCAGGCCGCCGTTCGGGAAGACAATTAAAATCACATCAGTCGTGCCTGAAAAAAGACTGAAAATCTCAGGGGGGAATAAATGATAAAAGATCACGCCCTCCTCCATTCGATATATTACGAAGGTGTTCATGATGAAAATTTCGACTTTGATAAAAACATTGAAACCATACTGAATTCTGCTGATCCTGAAATTATATTCCTCTGTGGAAAAGAGTGGAATAAATTCGATTACGGAAAGGGACTGGATAAACTTATAGTGTCGGGTGATTTGGAATTTGTTCATAAAGCCGGGATTTTCTGGAGATCATTTGATTTTGATAAAGGTATAAGTTTCCTGATTCAGAATGCCAGTGAAGAATACCTGTACCGGTCCGGAAGGTTCTGGAAAGGATATGATTATGAAAGAGGACTGAACGCTCTTGGTATGCTCAAGAGCGCACGCTATATTTATTACGCAGGCAAAGAATGGAAAACGTTTGATTTTGCAAAGGGTTTTGAACTTTTAATGAATACCGGTAATGCGGAATTCATTTTCTACGCCGGAGCCCACTGGAAAGTTTTTAATTTTGAAGCAGGGTTTAAAAATCTATTAAAAACACGAAGCCCTGAGTTTATCTATAAAGCCGGGACTTTATGGAGAGAGTTTGACTATTACTCAGCTCTTAAAATTCTTGAATCTGATGTCACCGCCGGTGAGAGCTGGCGGGGGCGTATTTTTGAAAATCAGAGATGGAAAACAGCATTAAAAAAAATCTGGGACTCTGAATGGAAATAATTTCTATTCAGCATAAAAAAGAGAGTGCCGTGAAGCACTCTCTTTTTTATGTATTAAATTACTTTAATTCTTTACTCGGTTTTTAAATCAGCTTTAAATTTCTTGATTGAAGGTTTTGCGCCGCTTACGTCAGGTTTGTTAAAATTACTGACAGCTTCTTTGGATTCACCTTTTTTGCCTTCGATATCGCCTTTGATCGCTTCAGCCTGAATTTTTGTGGCATCTTTAATTGCTTCAACATTTGCTTTATCTGATGCTTTCTGATCCTCCACTCGTGCTTTGTTGGCTTCCTTCTGCTCAACAACAGCTTTCCTTATCTCTTCCCGCTGCTCTTCAAACTTTTTCCTTATATCTTCTCTTAACTCTTTTATCTCTTCTTTAATTCTTCTGATATTTTCAAGATTCTGCTGTTTAAGGTCATTTACAGAAACCGGTTTCCCTTTTTCAACACTGGCTTCCTTCCCGGCCTCAACATCAATAAAGGTAGAGTCGTCACTCGCGGTTTCTTTAACTGCCACTTTACCTTCTATACATGCGATGGTGCTTTTCCCTTCCTCTTCACTTACAAGAAATTCAGTCCCTCTTACTCCCGCAACTGCAGTCGGTGTATTAACTCTGAATTTTTCACCATCAGTCAGCTTTCTTGTAACCTTCGAGAAAACCTGTCCATTCTCAACATATAACTCAGTCAGCTCTTTGCTGTCAGATAAATTTTTAACGAGCTCTTTCATAACGACTGAACTCTTTTCCAGAATTCTGATAACGCTTCCTTCAAAATAAATATCAACAATAGCTTTCGTGCCTGTCTTTACAGTCATTCCCTGTGTAATTATATCGCCGGCATTAGCTGCGATTGTTTTTCCGTCTGAAACTATTTTGACATCACCTGTAATAAAGTTTATCACTCCATCATTCTTGACGATAGAAGGTCCGCTCTTCTTGCAGCCCGCAAACTGAATTACGGCTAATGCTATGATCATTAAAAAAATAATTTTTTTCATTTCTCCTCCGGTAATAAATTATATAATCTGAATATATAATTTTTATTAATTTACTTTAATATTTAAAACTGCACCTGTTACAAAAATGCGTGATGTTTTAATAAGTATTATTAAAACTAAAATACAAGTCTATTTCAGGAAATCAACATAATTTTATGAATTTTTTTTATAAAAAACTGATTCCATAATACTGCAGATAGTTTCTATAAGAAGATTCTCCTCAACCGGTTTCCCGAGAACACCGTTGAATCCCTCCATGAAAAACTGTTCATTAACTGATTCATTCCACTGCCCTGTCTGTATAACTACAGGAACGCTGTTATTAATTTTCCGGATCTCTCGTAGTGCTGAAACACCATCCAGTTCAGGCATATAATGATCGAGTAATATCAGGCTTATATCATCTCTCTTTTTGACAATATCCAGCGCTTCAAGGCCCGAGGCTGCATATATTGATTTAGCTTTATATTTCTTCAGCAGTTCAGATATGTGCAGATAAATCAGGTAGTTATCATCAACTACGAGTATAATTCTGCCATCTAAAATATTGTCATCATACTTCCGGGATGATGTAATTGCTGTATTTGCCTGATCACTTTTAAAAAGATTTATTCTGGTATAAATATCACGCTGGATTGTTATTTCTGTCTGTATGCCTATGACTCGTAAAGGCTTCAAGCCCGCGTCCCATTCTATTGTTTCGCCGCGGCTTCTTACATTTATTACTTTCCCGTTACTCATTAACATTCTATATTCAATATTGAAACTTCTGCCATTTAAAACTTTTTCATATAATTCATTCTTTACAGATTCTCTTTCACTTTCATGAATAAAACCTAAAAGTGTATTTATATCATCAGAATATGATTCCATTTTATAGCCAAGAAATGAAAAAAACTTTCTATTATATCTCACCTTACCTGTTACCAAATTCCATTCCCACAAACCATCTTTAACAGATTCAAAGATCAGTTCAAGCTTCCTCTGGTTATATTTTAATTCCTCCAGAAGTTTTCTTTCTTTAGTATTGTCACTGAACTGGCAGATATAGCCCGGTTCGGGGCTTCCTGAATTAATTTCAACTGGTATTATGACAATACCGAGGATTATCATTCCGGCTTTACTGGTTCTATAATACCCTGTTTTCCTGATAATCTCAAAATCAAATTTAATCTCAAGGTTTACATTGCGGTAATTTTTTAATCTGTTCCTGAACCATTCGGTTGATATCGGAGAGTTTAGAATATCAAGGTTTGAAATCTCGACAGGATTTTCAACACCGAAAATATTGACTACAGCTTCATTAAACAGAATAACCCTTCCTGATGAATTAAGAATCATTAAACCTGAAGGGGACTTGTTAAATATTCTTTTGAACCTTTTTTCACTCTCTTTCAGCTGAATCTGTGTTCTGGTCAATTCAGACATTGATAAATGAAGTTCTTCAGTTTTTTCTTTAATCCTCTTTCTAAGAATAAAACCATTTATAAGAATAAAAAGTATAAAAATCAAAAAGCTGAAAATACCTGTGGATAAATAAATTCCGTTTTCAGTTAAAAATCTGTTTTCAGTTTTTTCAATGAACCACTTAGTATAAATGCTGTTGTATATACCGCTTAAAAAAATTCTATCATAACCACCTGTTAATGAACCATAAATTCCGTTTTTGTTTTTTCTGACTCCAAATCCATAATCGAAGAAACCGATATTCACCGGAATTTCTTTGATTCCTACAATATTTCTGTGTTCAATTAATTTTCGCGCGGATGGGCCTGACATAAATACAACATCACACTCTTTTCTTTTCAGTTGCGTGAATGCTTTCATTTCATCATTTGTGATTAAAGGTTCAAATTTTAAACACTTTTTAAGTTCATTCAGAATCGGATCTGCGATAAACTCATGTGCAGAAATAAGAACTTTCAATTTATGGAGATCATTTATCGATGAAATAACAGAATCGGTGTTAGAAAAAATTGAAAAGTGGATTTTTACATTAGTTCTGAAAAAAGCATATTCCTTATCCGGATCTCCCCGTATCATACCAAGAATAACGTCTACTCCCGGATTATTCTTCAGATAGATAAATCTGTCATATGGCACGAGTTCCACCCGGCATTTCATGTTTATTTCTTTTGCGATTTCATTAATAAGCTCGACTGAAAATCCTGATGGTACACCTGCATCATTAATATATTCATATGGATAATTATCTATGCAGCCAACTGCATAAATCTCACTCTTCGCCGCAAGGGGTGAATTTAAAGTAATTACTATAGCAGAGGTTAATATAGTTATGAAAATAATTTTTATCTTTTTATGTCTCATATCATGCAATATAGGCAATAAACTACTAAATTATTCTTTTTTCAAGTTTTAATGATTTTTTTATAAAAAAATTTAATCCCGCGGGAATATCCATCGTAGTAATGAAAAACATGTATTTGATCAAAAACACAGTGTAAAATGCGTCCCGGCTTAACACAAAAAACGGACAACACAATTATCCTCGCTTTTTGAGCATTTACAAAAATAAATATTAAAAAAGGCGGTATCTATGCAGAATTTTTCAAATGCTACTATTGAAGGTTTTGTCACACACGATCCTCTGGCAAAAACAACAAAAACAGGAAAGTCTGTGTGCACGTTTGCGCTTGCCATCAATCATTATTCGAAAAGTGATGAACCTCCCCGAGTTTCATTTATTGAAGTTGAAACATGGGAAAAAATGGCAGATATCTGTTCCAAAAACATTACAAAAGGGAAACGGGTTCTTGTTACGGGTTCACTCCGTCAGGACCGCTGGGAGGACGACAAAGGAAAAATGCAGTCAAGATTGAAAATTGTCGGGAATGAAGTAATCTTTCTGGGATCGGGAAAAGGAGCGGATGAAGCAAAAGAATAGCTTCATCCGCATTATTTTCCTAGAATGGTGTCCGGTTGGTTCTTGACCAGATGCCATTTTCCTGAGCTGATTTTATGAGCTCCTCCCTGAAATCCGGGTGGGCAATATTTATCAGGCTTTCAGCTCTTCCCCATACTGACCGTGCTTTCATGTTTACAACTCCGTACTCAGTGACGAGATACTGAACCATTGTTCTGGGTACGGTAACGACAGATCCCGGTGTCAGAAGCGGCTTAATTCTTGACTTGATCTGGCCGTCTTTTTTATCTTTATAAGTTGATGAAAATGCAAGAAAACTCTTTCCGCCCTTTGAATGAAATGCGCCGATTACAAAATCAAGCTGACCGCCTGTACCTGATATCTGCCTGAAGCCGGAAGTTTCTGAACATACCTGGCTCAATAAATCAACTTCTACAATATTGTTGATTGATATCACTTTATCATTCTGGGCTATAAAATCCGGATTATTGGTATGATGCACTTTACATGAAGCAAGTCTTGGATTATCATGTATAAAATCATATGTTTCTGTTGTTCCAAGACAGAAAGAGAATGTGCTTTTATTAATATCAAAACTCTTCTTCGCGTTTGTTACTTTTCCGGCATTATATAGAGTTACCATGGCGTCGCAGAACATTTCACTCTGTATCCCCAGATCCTTTACATCAGTATGCACAATCATCTCACCAATAAGGTTCGGAAGAGTACCTATTCCAAGCTGCAGGCAGGATCCATTTTCAATATGAGGCAGTATAAATTCCGCAATTTTACGTTCAGCTTCCGGAGCAGGAGGCATTTTAGGAGTTGCAAAAATCGGTGTATTACTCCCTTCAATAACAAAATCTACTTCACTTATATGGATATATTCATCATTCCCGCCAAGACACCTCGGCATATTTTCATTAACTTCAACAATAACTTTATCAGCCCAGAGCGCTATTCCCCTGTTATGTGAATTTCCCAGACCAAAATTAAAGCATCCATTCCGGTCCATTGGTGTCACCTGTGCGCACCACACGGTTGGTTTAAGGTGAGAAAGATACCTGTGATGATATGCGAGCAGAGTGGCTTCATGATAATTAAAAGGTAGATGGCATGCCATACCTTTATCTCCAGCCATCCTGTCGAGAAGTGTAAAATACCAGCTGAAATACTGAAAAGATTTCTGTTCCGGATCGTTCTGAATTACCGCAGGAAAAGGTGGTACAGTTCCAGTTCCTCTTATGGAAACATTCTCCAGCTGTCCTACTCTTTTACTCAAAGCGAGATCAAAATCTACCGGTTTTGTTGCAAACATCCCGTAATCTATTATATCATTAGATTTTACAATGTTAGCTGCTTCCTCAACCTTGATAAGCTTTCTATTATATTCCTCTAAATAAGTGCTCAAAGTAACTCCCCCCCGTTAATATTTATTTTTATACATAAACATTACGGCAGATGTACATATTACGCAATCCGATTAGTTGTTATATAGGCGTAGTATAAAATAGAAAAGATTTGTGGTAAATTATACCACAAATCTTCGCCAAACTCAGAGTTTACATGGAGATGATATGAAATTGGAAGTTAAAATATGGCAGATTCAAAGGGCTTAACTTAACAAAAACTTCTTTAAATCTTACCTGTTTAACAAACCGGAAAGGAATGAAGAGAGCTCGCTGAACAAAATCTTTGTCTGCTCTCCTGTTTCCTGATTTTTTACTGCAGCTTTTCCCTCGGAAAGCTCATCTTCACCAATAATAATAAAGAAGGAAGCTTTCTCTCTTTCTGCTTTTTTAAATTGCGCTTTAAAACCTTTTATTTCCGGATCGAGGTCAACAGAAATTCCATTTTTTCGAAGATCAAGCGCCAGTTCAACACCTTTATTAAGAGTTTCACCGCCGGTATGGATTATATATACATCAACACCGCTTTCTTCTATTTTGTTATTTTCTGTAAGAAGAAACATTCTTTCAATACCAGCAGCAAATCCTACACCGGGTGTCGGTTTGCCGTCAAACTGCTCAACAAGATAATCATATCGTCCTCCACCGGCAAAAGCGTTCTGACTGCCCAGGTTCTCCGCAGTAAATTCAAATGTGGTACGTGTGTAGTAATCAAGTCCTCTTACAAGATAGTTATCCAGCTGATATTTTATTCCGCTTTTATCAAGATATGTTTTTACTTTACTAAAGTGGTCACTGCATCCGCTGCAAATATGTTCAGAAATTACCGGTGCTGAGTTTCTCAGGTCCCGGCAATTTTCTTTCTTGCAGTCGAGGAGCCTTAATGGATTTGTTTCGAGTCTTTTTTTGCAGTCATCGCAGAGTTTGTCAAAATGCTGTTTATAATACTCTTTTAGTTTTTCAGTATATACTCCTCTGCAATCCCTGCATCCGATTGAATTTACAAGAACCGTATAATTTTCTATTCCAATACTTTTGGCGATTGAGTCCACTATTGAAATTATTTCATAATCGTAATAAGGATCTTCACTGCCGAAAATTTCAGCTCCGAGCTGGTTAAACTGACGGAGCCTGCCGCGTTGAGGTTTTTCTGCCCGGAACATCGGACCGCTGTAGAAAAATTTGCAGAGAGAAAGCCTGTTGTACTCACCGTTCTCGACATATGCTCTTACTATACCTGCAGTACCCTCAGGCCGGAGTGTAAGGCTCCTTCCGCCTCTGTCTTCAAATGTGAACATCTCTTTAGAAACTATATCTGTATCATCACCGATTCCGCGGGAGAATACTTCCGTAAATTCCATAATAGGAACAATCAGTTCTTTACAGTTAAAAATTTTAAAAACGTTACGGGCCGCATCAAGTATAAAGTTCCACTTGGCGCTTCTGTCCGGAAAAATATCTTCAACTCCCGGCGGTTTAGGTATCATAATCAGGCTCCTCTGTTATCCAGTCTTCTTCTGAAAATTACGTCTTTTAAAACAGGTTTATCAAACAGAACACGGTATATTTTGTTCGGCCTCCCCATTTCAATTTCACCATCTTCGAAATAAATTTTAAGCACTTTATATTGATCATCGAGTATTTCATTATTTATAGGATAAATCCCGTCAAGAACTTCATTCTTATAAACCGGATTAAAAGTTTTTATAATAACTTCACTTGCAGGAGCGCCGTCATCATTTCTATATGCGACGAAGAGAGCATTATTTATATATGGTACTCCCTCATATCCCATTTTACCGAACTCGTTAAAAAGATCTGTTGTATACGGCCTGTGGCTGATAAGATTAAGCTCTGCAATCCAGAAAGGGAGATATTTTTTAAACCCGTCTGTCCCGGCCATCTGTACCGCGTGTTTATATATTCTTGTGGTATTTGCCGCGTGATAAATGGATTTCATTCTTCCTTCAATTTTAAACGCATCAACACCTGCATCGATATATTCTTCAAGTTTTTCAAGAAGGCAGAGATCTTTTGATGACATTATTTCAGTACCCTTTTCATGTTCAATAACCGGCAGATAGTCTCCTTCTCTTTTCTCTTCCATCAGAGAATACTTCCATCTGCACGGCTGGGAGCAGTCTCCGCGGTTCGCGTCCCCCCCCTGGAGATAACGGCTCAAAAGGCATCTTCCGGAATAGGCAATACACAGGGCTCCATGTGCGAATACTTCAATCTCCGCCCCGGTATTCTTTTTTATCATCTTAATTTCGTCGACCGTTGCTTCCCGTGCAAGGACTATCCGTTTAAATCCCGCTTCAATCCAGAATTTTACAGAGTAACTGTTTAACGTACTCATCTGTGTTGAAAGATGAAAATCAGCTTCAATTCCAACCTGCTTCAGAATCTGAAGCATCCCCGGATCAGAAACCATTACGGAATTAAATCCAAGCTCCTTGATTTTCTCCGCATATTCAAACGCAGCGTCAACATCACCTTCGTGAAGAAAAGCGTTCATAAGAAATGTTGTTGTTACTCCCGCGTTTCGGCAGTATGCAATTCCGGTTTTGATATCGTCATAGCTGAAATTTCCGGCTTTAACACGGAGATTGAATTCATCTCCTCCGAAGTAAACATTATCTGCGCCATACTTAACTGCGAAGATCATCTTTTCAAGATTACCCGCGGGTGAAACTATCTGAATTTTTTTATTCATCATTAATTAAGCCTCTGATTATCGGTAAATCCGCTGCCATTACCATCACGGAATTTTTTCACAGCAGAATTATGTTCTTTGAGAGAGCTGGAAAAGTAGTGCGACCTGTCGTTTCTTGAAACAAAATAAAGAAAGCTGCTCTCTGCGGGATAAATCGCTGCCAATATTGATTCTCTCCCGGGTGATGATATCGGTGTCGGTGGAAATCCTTTATATAAATATGTATTGTACGGTGAATCAGTTTTAAGATCTGAAAAATAAATTCTGCCGGAGAATTTCTTAACCGCGTATCTAACTGTAGGATCGCAGTCGAATCTCATATTTTTTTTAATCCTGTTGTGAAAAACCGACGAGATATATTTTCTTTCCGTGGAGACAGCAGCCTCCTCCTCAATCAATGATGCCATTTTAATTACATCACCGAATGATAATCCGCTTTTTTTTATTTCCTTCATCCCTATGCTGTCTATAACATTAGAAAATCTTTTATACATAACTTTTATTACTTCACCGGCATTCATATCTTCGTTAAAAACGTATGTATCAGGAAAAAGATAACCTTCAGCTGTACTTGAATTTATTCCGATCTTTTTCAGGAACTGGCGGTCAGTACAGTAGTTCAGAAACTCTCTTCGGGAAGTGATTCCCGAGTCATCAAGTTTCTCTGCTATTTCATAAATATTGTATCCCTCAGGAATAGTTATTTTTTCAGATAAAACTCTCCCCAGATAAATCACTTTAAGAATATCAAAAGAGGTCATCCCTCTCTTTATTCTGTATTTTCCGCTTTTATAATTATAACCCGAATTTACCGCTCCTGATGCAAGAAAAAAATTACTGTTTTTAATTAAATTATTCTTTTTAAGCCTGGATGATATCATGCGGAGGGATTCACCTTCATGAACTACAAAAACTTCATCTCTCATTATTGAGGGAGGCTGATTCAGATAATACGCAAATGCAGATAGTAATATTACAGGTATGAGGATCAATATAAGTATTTTTCTAATCATTTAACTTTCCGGTTTAAATTTGGAAATATTCAAACAGAATAATACAGGCATTTACTTAAATTTAGCGTCTGCAATTATTCTATCCATATTCGGAACAGTGAGGTCGTCAGCGTTCTTCTTCCCTCTTACGGGAAATGCTTCCAGCTCGGCAAGAATTTTTTTATTTCCCAGTGCGCTTTCCGGATATTCTGAATATTCCACGGTATATAGAGGGACTTTCAATGAATGAGCGGATTTTGCAGCTTCAAAAATACCGCCGGATTCAGGGGACTCTACAATTAAAACAGCACGGGATAAGGCGCAGATAGTTCTATTTCTTATGAATGCGTTAAATTTATCTGCTGCAGCTTCGGGATAAAAACTCGAAACAGCCAGGAATCTCTCCTCATCATAAACCGGTTTGATCATTTCAGGAATACTCAGCTTTAAAATACCGGATGGAAGCATGGCAATAGTATCTCCGCCATATTCCAGAGCTGACCTGTGAGCTGTAATATCGGCTCCCTTTGCGAATCCGCTGATAACAGTAATGCCGTGTGATACCAGTTCCTTTGCAGCCATGTATGCGATGAATTCCCCCCTGCTGCTGATGCTGCTGTCTCCGAGTACGGCAGCTCCTTTTTTATTAAGAATCTTCAGGTTCCCATACGAATAAAGGATAGGAGGAATATTATTGCCGAGTAGATTATGCAGTCTTTCCGGATAAGCAATTGAATAAAAGGGTGTTACAGATATTCCCGCATCAATTATTTTCTGATACTCTTCAGTTACTGCCGGAAGAATCTCAATGGCTGTTTTTATGGATGAGAGAGTTTTAGGAGTGAATTTAAATTCATTTTTCATCTCATCTTCAGTGAGTTCAAAAATGTCCGCAAGAGAAATCCCCGCACCTGATATTGTGCTGTAAATTTCCTTTAAATGTGCAGGCCCCACGCCTGATACTCTCTCGAGAGCTATCCAGTATTTTGTGCTGTTCATTTTATAATTTCAGTTTATGGTTTAAAAATTCAATAGTATGTTATATTTGGAATTATCGTCCGGCCACCCGGCCTGTCGAAGTGCTATCTCTCAGGATTCTTAATTCTTTCCTGAACCAGCTTTATAAGATCAAGGTATTCCTTCTGAATCAGGATATGATCTTTAACAGTTTTGTTTTTTTCAAACTCGTCTTTAAGAATTTCCAGTTCTGCTCTTCCGGCAGATGACCCGGCGTCTGTTCCGCTCTGGGTCTGGATCTCCTCTCCTATTCTTATCAGTTCGGCAAGCAGGCGCTGCGCAACAGCATCACTTTTCATCTTCTCTAAACTATCTCTGTATCTGACTGTTATCTCATGATTTTCAATCATTCTTGCGAGTTCTCTCGCTTTCTCTATTATAAATTCGTAATTTTCCATTTGTTTACCACAGAACATCCATTGGATTTAATAACTTTCCATTATGCCAGAGCGTAAAATGCAGGTGAGGGCCGGTTGATAATCCGGTAGAACCTACTCTCCCGAGAATTTTACCTGCTTTTACTTTTTCACCCGGTTTCGCAAAAATCGATGACATGTGCCCGTACATAGTCTTATATCCGTCATCATGCTGAATAATAACAGCCTTCCCGTAACCGCCATTCCATCCTGTACTGACAACCACCCCTTCCCTTGCTGCTCCGATAAATGTCCCGTGAGGTGCTGCGATATCAAGCCCGTTATGAAACCTGGTCTTTCTGTAAATCGGGTGCTTCCTGTTTCCGAAGAATGAACTCAATCTCCCGCCAAGCGGAGACCTGAACATCTGGCGCTGCTTAAATTTTCCGGCAAGATTTGCTGTCATATTATCAGCATTAGGTCTTGCGTCTCTGATAAATACAGCGACGGGCATTCTCTCTTTCAAAAATCCCGAATACAGTGAATATAAAAACGGCATCTTCTGAACTTCAAGATCACTCACAGGCACCCCATGAACTTCAGCAAGAGCAGTGACATCACCCTCGTAATTAACGAAATCAATTATACCGGATTCTGACGGGACAATTACAGTCTGGGAAGTTTTAGCGCGGAGATCCTCCCAGAAAATATTAATACCTATTAATGTATCAATATTTATTTTATACTCTTTTGCTATTTTCCAGAAATTACTGCCGTTTTGAACAGTAATATAATTCAATTTAACCGATTTAAACTCTACATTCTGTTTTAAATAGTTAATATAATTTTCTTCTGTTTTAAAATATGATCGCATATCAGGTGTTATGTTGCTTTTACCCCTGTTTAAAAAAGAGTAAAAAATTCCAAAAAGCATCATAAACGCAAGAAGTGTGATTGAGATTATTTTTTTATACATAAAATTTCCGATTTTAAATTTTCTATAATAAAAAAAATTTAATAAAATCGGTCAAACACAAAATTTTCCGTTTCGGGAATAAAATAAAATATCCGGCACCGATCGTGCGATACATTCTATTTTATTCCTATATAACAGATTTATTTTTTCTGTTTATCTTTTATTGAATCTACAAGATCGACAAAAAGGCTGTAAAACTTTTTCAATTCATCATTATCGCGCAGAGGGCGCGGATCAGGGAAATCTCCATTTATAATATCCTTTATGTAATTTGACATTACATAAATCGGCCCTGAAATTCTGTGGGTAATTCTGATAATCATTATAAATAATATAAATCCCTGAAATATCACGCAGATAATCATGGCTAGAAGAAGATACCTGTTAAACTCGGCAATTTTATTGATATTATTAAGATTGTTATTATGATTCTTTGTCAGCATATCCAGAGTATTTTTATAATCATTATCAGTCTGCCCAATAACATTTGTAGCCTGCATCAGCTGAAAAATATTATCTTCAATCTGATAAATATTATTAATTTTTTCATTATTATATACAACACTCGCAGCAATAGACGACAGTATAATGAGAGAAATTGCTGCGACCACTCCGATAATTGAAAATGCCGTTCTTAACTGAAACCCTTTGTCTATAATATACTTCTTTCTTTTAGCCATAAATAACCAACCTGATATTAGTTCAATATAATACAAATTCCATAAACAGCACAGTTTAATATATCACTGCCGTATTAAAAAATTCCGTTTTCCCCGAAAAGAAACGATGAAGCCCGCTCCGGAGCTCTGTCATTACTTAAATCCTGTAAAAAAAATATTATGACAACAGATTACTTAAATAAAATTCCTGCTGCTCCGGAATTATTTATCATACGGAAAAAAAGCCTTAAGGGAAACCCTATAACATTTGTCATAGAACCCTGGACTGACTCTACCAGAATATCTCCATGCTCCTGTATTGCATATGAGCCGGCTTTGTCACTGTAATTCACCATGTCCAGATACTTCCTGATTACTTCATCACTGAGCAATTTAAATCTTACAGAAGTTTTTTCACAATCATAAAATCTTAAAGTTTCCTTGCCATTCAGTACAGTTATACATATTCCGGTAAGCACATAATGCTCTTTACCGGAAAGCAGCCGCAGCATCGATACAGCTTCATCCCGTGACTCGGGCTTTCCAAGAATTTTACCGTCTATTGCGACAATAGTATCGGAAGTTATCACACAACATTCTCTGCCGCCTGATCCGTCAACCACTGCGTCCATCTTTAAATTAGAGATCCGCTCTGCATACACATCAGCTGATTCATCCTTTATCAGACTCTCATCAACCGAGGGAAAAATAATCTGTACTTCCCCGAATATTTCCTCAAGTATACTCTTTCTTCTGGGGGAGCCTGATCCAAGAATTATATTCACTATTTCAAAATAACCTTTTCATTAATTTTATAAACGTTTGTAACACTTTTAATTTTATTTATACGTTTTATTATCTCCGCCAGATGTTCATTGCTTGTTACCTCAAGAATGAATTTCAGCGTAGCTTTTCCGCTGCCGGAGGATTGAGCTTCCACTTTCAGTATATTTGACTTCGCGAGTGAAATTTCATCTGTTACATCCTTCAGAAGATTAGGCCTGTCAATTGATTCAACAGTCATTTTAATAGGATACCTGTTCTTTTCATCTTTTTCCCAGATAATGTTTATAAACCTTTCTTTTTCAACACTAAGCCGTTCAAGTGAAGGGCAGGATTTTTTATGGATGGTTATCCCGCGGCCCCGTGTTATAAAACCGGTCACTTCATCGCCGGGTATCGGCTGGCAGCACTGGGCAAGTTTAATAAGAACATTATTATTCCCGTCTATGCTTACGCCGATTTTACTTTCCTTGCTTAAATTTTTAACTCGTATCTGCTCATCTTCAGGGATTGAAACACTGGCTTTTTTAACTTCCTTTTTCTTCTCTTCCTTTCTTTTAATCTCTTCTTCAGTCTTTGAGAATTCATCACTATGTTTTTTAAGCCAGTTTCTTATCTTATAACGGGCATTTCCCGATTTGACAATTTTCAGCCAGGCCTCGACCGGGTGTGCATTTTTAGAAGTTATGATTTCTACTATTTCCCCGCTTTTAAGCTTTGTTCTAAGCGGGATAAGCTTGTTATTCACTTTTGCGCCGGCACATTTGTTTCCCACCTCGGTGTGAATTGCATATGCATAGTCAACAGGAGTCGCCCCTGCCGGCAGTTTAATTATCTCCCCCTTGGGAGTAAAAACAAAAATTTCATCCTCGTAAAGGTCCATCTTTACAGTAGAAACAAAATCCCTTGTATTCATTGCATCAATGCTTATATTGTTAAGACTGGTAAGAATTGATAAATTCTTGTATTCTTTTTTAAAATTCTTTTCTCCGCCTTTATATATCCAATGGGCGGCTATACCCATTTCCGCAGTGGCATCCATATCTTTAGTTCTTATCTGAACTTCCAGAGGCAGTCCCTCGGGCCCTATTACCGAAGTATGCAGCGACTGATACATATTTGATTTTGGAACTGCTATATAATCTTTAAATCGCCCTTCAATCGGAGACCATATTGAATGTATGACGCCAAGAATCGCATAACAATCCTTCATCTCGTCAGCAAGAAGCCTTATACCCCTGATATCATAAATTTCATCGAATGATTTACCGCTGAGCACCATCTTTCTGTAAATTGAATAAAAGCTTTTTGCTCTACCTTTGATCTCAACATTTATTTTAAGTTCACTAAGCTTGTTATTGATAAGAATCCGGACATTTTCAAGATAATCCGCAACCTCAGATGCTCTTTGATCGATTCTGTTTTTAATGTTATTAAATTCTTCTTTGTATAAAACATGAAAAGACAGATCCTCCAGTTCGGTAGCAACTTTTGATATACCGAGTCTTCTCGCTATAGGCGCGTAAATATCAAGAGTCTCTTTTGCTATTCTCAGCTGCTTATGCTCCGGCTGGAACATTATTGTACGCATATTGTGAAGTTTATCCGCAAGTTTAATCATTATTACACGGACATCCTTTATGGTGGCAAGGAGCATCTTTCTGAGAGTTTCGGCCTGGGCATGGGATTTAGAACGGTTTTTAAGAGATGAAATTTTAGTTACACCATCAACGAGCATTGCAACTTCATCACTGAACTCTTTGGCCAGGTAATCCATGGAATGTTCAGTATCCTCTACAACATCGTGCAGAAGGGCGGCGCAGATGGTTGTCGTATCAAGTTTCAGCATGGCGAGAGTGATGGCAACTTCAAGAGGGTGAATAATATAAGGCTCTCCCGAGAGACGCGTCTGGCCCTCATGAGCTTTGTAGGCAACATTATAAGCTTTCTTTACGATTTCAATATCAGATTCTGAATTATTTTTCCGAATTAAATCGATTAATGTCTCAATGTCCCTCTGCCGTATTTTAAATTCAAATTCTGTTATCATATATTCAATATAATTTATAGTTGCAATAAATTGCAGTAATTATTATTAATAAAACTTAAAATTTTTCAAAACCTTTAAGTCAAGACATATATTGACGCATATCCGGTTTTTGAATTAAAAAAATTTCTCCCGGAATTTTTCTAAAGAAACCGCCTCCCTCTTCCGATAATAAAAAAAAATATAATCGCAAGAATAAATTAATGCAGAAGAAATACTGGAAAATAACTCTCCTCATTCTCATGGCAGTTCTTTTTTTAAAGAGCAATGCCGGAGCACAATCTGATTCATACCCGCCGCATATTGCGATTGATATTAAAGCAGAAAGAATCAAATTTTCCAATGATTCCATTAAAGTTACATGGAAAATGGATAAACAATACACCGGAGACTTCATCATCGGACGAAGCGAAAAACAAATTATAACTCCCGAAGACGCCCTTCAGGCCAAACTCGTGGGAATATCCAACTCAACGCTGGATGGTGTACTCATAGACAGGGACATTCAGCAGGGGAAAAAATATTTTTATATTCTTCTGGCAAAAGACTTTCTTATTAAAAGAAAAATTGATATAATAAAAAATGTAAATTACACGGAAGAACCTGTATCACTATTTATCGAGCCTGAATCAGTTCAATCATTAAAAGCAGATGTATCAGGTGATGATAAAATTATCATAAACTGGAAGAAAATAAACGCAAGCGGCATTAAATACAATGTTTACCGGAGCAGAAGTGCAATTTCATCAGGCGGAGAACTTGAAGTTGCAGAAAAGATTACCATCACCGAAAAGAATGAATTTACAGATAAAAATATCTCCGACTATGGCAGTTATTTTTATGCGGTGACTGTAACTGATAAAAACGGAATAGAATATTTCAATCCTAAAATCGGACAGAATTATACTTCAAAAGGAATCTACCTCAAAGGTAAAACTCTTGCTACTCCGTTAAATGTAAGCGCTTTTGCCGATGATAAAAATTCAATAATTGTAAAATGGGAAAAATCGGAGTCCAGAACAGGTAAAGATATCCAGGGTTACGAAGTTTACAGATCAGATGAAATAATAAGCTCTCTTCTTAAATTAAAGTTTTCCAAACTCATTAAGATCGTTGACAGCAATACTACAATTTATACTGATAAAGACCTTGCTCCAGGCAAATACTGTTACGCTGTATTTTCGAGATATAGCGACGGTACGGTTGATATAAATTTTGATACAGACTCAAATTATACAAAAACTCCGCTGATGATTACTCTTCCTTATAAAATAAATGCCCTGAACCATGAAATTGCGGATAAAAAAATAATCATAAGATGGACCTACACGGGCAATAGCGGGAATGAAATAATCAGTATATTCAGAACTCCGAAAATTCCGGCAGATTCTTCGGCTATTATGAATGATGATATTATCGGTACTGAAAATATTAAAGCAGGAAGATTCGTGATAAGCAATCCCCCTTCAGGCATTTTTTATTACGGAATTTTATGCAGGAATGAAAATGAAATCATACAGATAGTAAGGGGTAAAAACCTCACTAAAGTTCCGATTGAAAGCGGATCTGAAATAATTTCTGAAAAAGCCGGTAAAATTGAAAAGCCTGATCAACGGAAAAAAGATGATCTAAAACTTCAGAATAGCGGGCTTGATAATATAATCCGCAATACATATTATAAAAGTAATTATACTCTGGCTTTAAAAGAATTGAAAAAATTTATTAAAACGACCGATAACAAATATGATCAGTCAAAAGCTAAACTTTTTCTCGCGAAATCATACATTGAACTTCACGAATATGAGAAAAGTATCAAGCTGCTTGAAAATGATGACGTGAAAAATACTTTTCCGGAAGAAACAAAATTCTGGTTTGAATTTGCTCTTGTCAGATTAAAGTAGATTCTTAAAACCATAACCTTAATTTTTACAGGGCAGCAAAGGTTACAAAACATTTTCCGTTTGCCCTTTTCTAAATATATTATATAAATAAAGGATTTCAGGAGAGAACATAAATGAAAAAATGGATATTAGTCGGAATCATTTTTATCTTTCTGGGGATTGGATTATTTGCTTACTACGACTCTTTTGTAAAACCGGAAAGAGAAGCGAAAGAACTTATCGTTGAAGCAAAAATGTCATTCGAAAGAAATGATAAAGAATCAATAAACAAAGCTATAGATATCTTTACAAAAGTCATCGCTAAATATCCGGGCACAGATTCATCTCTGGAAGCCTATTATTATATCGCTGAAAGTTATGAAAAACTGAATCTTAACAGGCTTGCATATCTGAAATATATCTATCTGATTAAAGGCAAACAGAAGTTACCCTCTGAAATGGAAAAAGAGATAAACGCGCGTATTGCAAGACTGAAAATAATGAAACGATATGATGAAGAGGGAATTCATTCATTGATGAGCCTTCTAAACTATAGTGACAACAAGGATTTCAGAAGCAGAATTTACACCGAGCTGGGCCACACTTATCTTAAAACAGGCGAATTTCAGAAATCCAAAAGAATGTTTGACCTTGCTCTTTCAGAAAACGGAAATAATGAAGAAGCGATACTCGGCAAAGCCAGGACATATAAACGCATGGGGCAGGACGGGGAGGCTTACGAGCTATATGACCACTTTCTGAAATATTATTCCAATTTCAGTAATTACACAGGTGATGTTACTAAATCATATACAAAGCAGTTATATGAAAGCGGAATTAATAATTACAGAAAGGGAAGATACTATCCTGCAATTACTTATTTCAAAAAATATCTTACACAATTCCCCGGAACTTCAAATACCGAAAATTCACTATACTGGATCGGAGAATCATACTTTGCCTTAAAGCAGTATGACAATGCTATTTCTTATTTAAAACGTGTATTAGACAACGGATATTATCACAAAGATCAGGATGCTTATATTAAAATCGGATATTCATATTTTATGGCCAAGAATTATGATCTTGCATCAAGGGAATTTCAGACTTATATAGATAATTATCCCAATGGGAAATATGTAGAACGTGCAAAACAATGGAAAGAGATGAGCACAAAAGAGTTGATGTACAAATATAAGAAGAGTGAAAAACCCGAGGCTGATGTTGATGATGAGTCAACAGATGGTAATGATAACTCTGATCAGGGCTACAAAACAGATAATTCAAAAACAGTTAAAACCGAATACAATCTGAATGAAGACAGTGACTACGAAGAAAATGATGAAAATATGGCTGAACTGTAAAACTTACCATATCTGATAAAAAAAGCCGCTTATACAAAGCGGCTTTTTTTATTTATTTCTAAGGCCTTTCCTTTATGGTAACCTGAAGATTTTCAATAGCTTTATTCCGCCAGATAGAAACTTTCACCGAAGCGCCTATTTTTTGAGAATTTATCGCCTGTATTAAAGATGAACCTTCTTTTATGGATTTATCATCAATCATCAGTATGACATCACCTTCTTTAATACCAGCTTTATCCGCCGGACCGTCTTTTATTACATTCCCAACAAGTACACCCTGATTATTCTGAAGGCCGAGTTTTTTCGCAATATCCTCGGTTAGAGGCGACATCCCTACCCCGATAAATCCGCGCTTTACTTTACCATATTTTTTCAGTTCTATAAGTGTTTCTTTTGCCGTATTGACCGGTATTGCGAAACCAATGCCTATGTTTCCGCCGGTGCTTGAATATATGGCCCTGTTGACGCCGATAACTTCTCCGTCGAGATTAATCAGAGGTCCGCCGGAATTTCCCTGGTTGATAGCAGCATCCGTCTGAATATGGGAATTCCCGGTTTCATCAAGCTGCTTTCTCCCCGTCCCGCTGACTACACCGGAAGTAAACGTTTTATCAAGTCCAAAAGGATTGCCGATTGCCAGTACGAAATCTCCGACTTTTACTTCTTCAGAATTGCCGAAATATACAGGTTTGAAACTTCCCTTTCCCTTAATCTTGAGCAGCGCAATATCTGTTACCGCATCTGATCCGATAATTTCAGCTTCGTATGATTTATCAGCTACCGTAACAGTAACCGTATCCACATTCTGTACTACGTGATGATTGGTACAGATATATCCGTCACTGGAAATTAAAAAACCGGTACCGAGTCCGCGGGCTTTTCTCGTCTTTGGAGCATTTTCCTTCAGTCCGAAAAATTCCCTGAAAACAGGATCATCCATAAACGGATTAAATCCTTTCATGTTTATTGTTTTTTCGGTACTTATAAAAACTACCGAATCCTTGTATTGATTATAAATATCGTGGAACGTATTCTGAAGTTCATGTATGACTGATGTTTCTGATTTTTTTAGAGGTGACTTGTTTTCGGTTTCTGAAATGAAAGATGATTCAGCCATCAGGTCAGCTGATAATATAATTAATGAAATAAAGAGAATTACCGGAAATATTTTTTTCATTTTAATCTCCTTTGAATATAATGCAGGATATTAATTATTACAGTGATTAATATCCTGCAAACACAATATTCTCAGTAGGCATTTGTTCTGTAATTGTTACAATTTATTGGTTATTCACCCTCAAATTCAACAAGGTGAAACATTTTGTATCCGTTTTCTTCAAGATTCTTTCTTCCGCCGACTTCCGGAAGATCCACAATAAATGCCATTTCAACTACAACTCCGCCTAACTGTTCAACAAGTTTTGCTGCGGCCATTGCCGTACCGCCTGTAGCAAGGAGATCGTCAACGATAAGAATTTTATCACCTTTTTTTATTGCATCGGTATGTATTTCAAGTGTGCTTGTACCATATTCAAGTTCATATTCGTAGGAGAGAGATTCGTATGGGAGTTTGCCCGGTTTTCTTACGGGAATAAAACCTTTACCGAGACTGTAAGCGATCGCACCGCCGAGAATAAATCCTCTGGCTTCAATTCCTACAACATAATCTATCTGCATTGATTTGTATCTTGCAGTAAATTTATCAGTTAACTCTTTAAATCCGGCGGCGTCCTTTATTAAAGTAGTGATATCTCTGAACATGATTCCTTTCTTCGGAAAATCAGGGATAGTTCTTATTTTAGATTTTAATGACATTCTTTTCTCCTCTTATTTTTATAAAGTGTTTTGTGACGACTCTGCAAATCTTTCAATATCAGTAAATTTATATGCACACTGCGTATGCGCAGGAAGAGGGGTCACTCCTGTTCCCCCTCTTCCTGCCGTGCAGTTTAAAACACTGCACTTCAAAGTAATTACTTTTTTAATAATTAAAATTCAATGTCAATTTATTTTTTTCTGTTCCACTCGTACATGAAAATTGAAAGTGCTACTGAAGCGTTAAGAGATTCAATTTTATCAGATAACGGTATTGAAACACTTTTATCAAGATAAACATCCGGAAGTCCGGGCCCTTCTATTCCCGGAATGAGTATAAACTTTGGAGGAAACTTAACCTCTGAAATATCCCTCCCGTTTTTATCCAGAGCCAGTATTTCAATACCGGATTTTTCAGCGATTGAAAATATTTCACTTAAAGCAGGCCCGCGCGAAAATTCCATTTCAAAAACTGCGCCGGATGATGCTCTTACGGATTTAGGATGAAAGGGATTAGCCGCGTCGGAAGCAAGAATTATTTTTGTAATTCCAAAACCGGCAGCTGACCTTACCGCAGAACCGACATTTAAAGGGTCCTGGAAAGGAATTACCGGTGTACAGCCTGCATCTATATGGCCGTCCCAGTCATTCAGTTCAGGAAGAGGCGCTATTAGTATGGGAGTTTTACCTGTTGAAACATCAAGTTCATTATAAAGCGATTTTTTAAGAATATAAAGAGATCCGTCAGTCCTGAACCTTGAGATTATTAGATCAAACTCTTTGGATGTTTCAGAGTAATCATCAGGGAGTAAAAGTTTAAGGTCAGTGTAATTGTTCTTTGCAAGATAGTCGGAGATAATTTTCTTCCCCGCGATCGCGACTGAGCCGAGTTTTTTTATTCCTTCGCCGCCTGCCAGCCTTTTAATCTCTTTATAAGTTTTATTATCCTCCGAAGTTATTGCAATACCCGGAGTATCCATTTCGTTTTTCATTATTTTATATATCTTCCTGAATGTATCTTTCCCTTTTCTGAATAAGAGTATTCTTCTTGAAAAATCAGTTCCGGGAAGCGTATAGCTCTTATCTAGTTCCAGTGTATAATTTTTTCTGTTGCTGTCGGACAAAGACTGTATGTCTCCTGTCGCGTCCGGGCCTTTCAGAAAGATAACCGCACCGCCTTCAGGAAGAAAATGTTCAACCCTGCTGAGAGTTTCAGGTGCATCCTCCAGAGCCCTTGTGACCACACCCCTGACATTAAAAAAAGATTTTTCTGTTACCTTATGAGCGTAAAATTCAACATCAGTCAGTTTAAGCTCTTTAACTGCAAGCTTGAGAAATTCGACCCGTCTGCTTCTCTGCTCCGCAAGTATAAGATGAATTTCCGGATTCATAATTTTCAGCGGAATTCCGGGAAACCCCGCACCTGTCCCGATATCAACAATCGATTCAGGGAGAGATAAAAATTTTGTGTAATATACTGAATCAATGAAGTGTTTAATTACAAACTGGTCCTCACCCTTTATCCGTGTAAGATCATTATCATCATTATTTTCAACTATAAGTTTATAATAATGCGCGAACTGCCGGATCTGCTTTTCACTGATGGGGATTTTTGCTTCATCAAAATATTTTTTTACTTTTTGTTCAATCATCAATAGAAATCCATTTTTTATATAGGACAATTCATGGGAAAGTATCTTTTTATGTCCAGAACTTTAGACTGATTAAGTACTGAAGAATGAAAGTTTAATTTTCATCCTCATTGATCATGAGACTCATCGGATAAGACATGATGCCGTTTTTAAACTGAAAATCCGCCATTTTACGGAATCCTAGTTTCTCGTATATTTTTACAGCGAATGAAGTTGAGTTAACAGTCAACTTATTTAATTCAGGATTATTCTCCCTTAAAACATTCAGAGAATCATCAATAAGCTTTCTGCCGATTCCTTTGTTCTGAAATTCTCTCCTGATAAACAAAAGATATATATGATTAAGTCCGGTAATTTCTATATAACCTGCAATTCTGTTATCAACTTTAGCAACATTTATCCGGCTTCCATTTAGAAATCTCTCTCTTATTGAGTGCTCAGTTACCATTTCATAAAAATGACTGACTCCGTCTGATGAATATTCTGCAGAAACGGAATCATCGAATACTTCCCGTATAAAATTTCCAGCCTCAATTATCTCTGTGAATTTAATGCTTTCTATAATCATTTGTTCTTAAACCTGAATACTTAAATATAATATTCATTTGAATATGAAAATAAATTTTTTAAAAGTAAAGCAGAAAACTATATTTAAAAAACGCCCTGTTAATATACAATTTTAAAACTCTGAATTAAATTACTATATACTACAATTTTTCTAAATCCCTTGACATACCGCGATGAGAATAAAGTATGTACTTATACTATAATTGAACACAGGACAGCTATTCAAAAGTGCCTTTTGCTCTACAATTGGAGACTTCATGAATCTAGAAAAATTCTTCCCTAAAAATCAGGTAATACGATTAACCGCTTCTGAAAAACAGCCTGCACTTAAAGAACTTGTCGCAGAACTTCAAAACCATGGACTGATTGAAAATAAAGACAGATATTACGCACAGGTAGTTCACAGAGAATCACTTGAAAACACAGGCATAGGAAACAGGCTGGCAATTCCGCATGCACGAACAGATTCCGTTTCAAAATTTATTTCTGTAATCGGAATCTGCGATGAGTCCATTGACTATCAGTCTCTTGACAATAAACCCGTAAAGTATATTATGCTCAGCCTCTTCCCGACAACACAGAGTACTCAGTACCTGTACTTCATCGGAATGATGGCGCGTATATTTAACAACAGGGATAACGATGCTTTCCTTAACGGATCACCATCTGCTGAAGAACTATATGATTTTCTGCAGGAAAAGTGTAAAGCATACTTCGATACTCTCTCCAGCCAGGATTCCTACAGCGCAAATGAGAGTGAACTCACAGGTGTCCCTTCATCGGACCTTGATCTTATGATAAGACTGGACCGGTTATACAACCTCAACAGAGAATTAAACTCACCGGCAAACATAGTACAGAAAATAGAAGAGCTGAAAAAACTCATCGATAACCGCTTACTGACCTACTATGAAAGAATGGTAAAAAAGAAAAACAATCCTTTTGCTGTTATAGAAAAAAACAGCTGCACAGGCTGTCATATGGGGATTCCTCCGGTAAATATTATTAAACTTCAGGATAGAGACGGTATACAGGTCTGTACATACTGCGGAAGATTTCTTATAATGCTTTAAGAAAGGGCTGCCAATCTGCAGCCCTTTCTATTTAATACCGGTTTATTTATTTTTCATAAATCCGCTAAAAAAGTCTATAGGAATCGGAAACAGTGTAGTTGAATTATTTTCAGTTGCTATCTCCCTCAAGGTCTGGAGATATCTGAGCTGTATTGCAATCGGATGTACCTCCATAAGAGCCGCAGCTTCAACGATCTTGGATGCAGCCTGGAATTCACCTTCAGCAGCAATAACTTTTGCTCTTCTTTCTCTCTCGGCTTCAGCCTGTTTAGCCATAGCTCTCTGCATTTCCTGGGGAAGGTCGACATGTTTAACTTCAACAGCCGAAACTTTTATACCCCATGGATCGGTACGTGTATCCAGTACACTCTGCAATTCCTTATTGATGTGTTCCCTGTTGCTTAGAAGGTCATCAAGTTCGGAATTACCAAGAATACTTCTCAGTGTAGTCTGCGAGAGCTGAGATGTTGCATAAAGAAAATCATCAACTTCAGTGATCGCTTTATTCGGCTCAACCACCCTGAAATATACAACAGCATTAACCTTAACCGAAACATTATCTTTTGTAATAATATCCTGAGGCGGAACATCCAGTGCGACAAGCCTGAGATTTACTCTTACATACTTATCGATAAAAGGAATAATGATAATAATCCCCGGTCCTTTCGGGCCCTTCGGAACAACAAGAAGCCTTCCAAGCCTGAATACAACTGCCCTCTCATACTCTTTGATAATCTTGATTGAAGGGATAAGAATAAGCAGTATAAAAAAAATAAGTGTCGGTATAAAACCGAAATCCTGTCCGAACATTTACAACCTCCATTAAATTAACTTTTACTTTCAGCATTGATTCATAAACTTATTTAGAACAAAACTGTTTCATCATCCCGCCGCCGAATACGGCGGGCAATAATTATTATTGTTTAACTTTTACTTTTAAAACCATTCCATTAACTTCTTCTACTATGACAGAGTCACCCTGTTTAATATCAATATCTGATTCGGCATTCCATATCTCACCATGAATTGATATTTTTCCGTTCTTTGAAAAATCATTCAAAGCCGTGCCAGTCTCGCCAATCATACCCTCTCTGCCGGTAGTGACCTGTGTTTTATGTACATTAATGACAGCTCTTACCACGATGAATACAAATGCCAGAACTACAGCTATCATTGCAATTATAGAAGACATGGGAATTCCTCCTCCAGGGAGGGGAGAATCAAAAAGAATTGTTGCACCGATAAAAAATGACACGACACCTCCCGCAGTCAATAGACCGAAACTTTGAAATTTCAATTCGAGAATAAACATAACAAAAGCGAGTATTACAAGAACAAGTCCCAGAGCATTAATCGGAATAATTTTTATTCCCAGAAGAAACAGAATAAGAGCAATCCCGCCAACCGTACCCGGAACAATCATACCGGGATTTTTAAGCTCAAGCCCTATACCGGCAATAGCAATAATAAAAAGCAGAAAAATCATCTGCGGGTCTGCAAACCTGTTAACAAACTTCTGCTTCCAGGTCATCTCATACCTGTTTTCAATAATTCCTTTTGTCCTGAATATAAAATCAGACCCGTTCATGTCAATTTTCCGCCCGTCAAGCTGCCTGATCAGATCCGGCATATCTTCTGCTATAATATCAATAACACCGGCCTTATACGCCTCCATATAACTATTGGATATTGCTTTACTGACTGCTTCTACTGCCCAATCCACGTTTCTTCCTCTTTTCTGTGCGAGGCTTCTTGCGTATGCTATTGTATCATTAAGAACTTTTTTTTCCATCACTCCTTCAGGGCCGCCATCCTTATCCTTTTTCATAAAATCAAGCATGGGGCTTACGGGATGCATAGCACCTATTTCAGTTCCGGGAGCCATGGCTGCAATATGTGAAGCCAGCATAATAAATCCGCCCGCAGATGCAGCCTGTGCGCCTTTGGGGAATGTATATACGACAACAGGGATTGTAGAGGTTAATATAGATTTAATTATATCTCTCATGGAATCCATAAGTCCGCCGGGAGTATCCATCTGGATTATGACAAACTTATTACCGTCGTCGGAAGCTTTTTTTAATGCATCCACAAGATACTCTGCAACTATCGGATTAACAGATCCATTTAATGTCAGGACTGCGTATTTGTTTTCATTACTGAAAACATTGGATGTTATCATTAGGAGCATTAGGCAGGAAAAGATTTTGATTTTCATATCATTACCTGATAATTGAATTTATTGTTTTAAATGTACACCCGGTTGAATTATTATTCAGTTGTATTCTGGTAAATTAAGCAAAACATAAA